>JAQGON010000014.1 GCA_028293565.1 Verrucomicrobiota bacterium
ATGTCCTCGCGATCCATTCCGGGCAAAGACCCTTCCTCGAAAAACGGAAGGTTGCGGGCGTGGAAAAAGGGCTCGTCCATGAGCGCCATCTTCGGCACCTCGTGCTTCGCGAGTTTCACCCGGGCCGTCCCTTCCTTCCCCCCGCGAATATAGGTGATCGTCACGTCGTCGCCCTCGCGGTGATTCCGGATCAGCACCGCCAGCTGGCGCTGTTCGATCAGCAGCTGGTCGTCGAGTTTGACGAGGATGTCGTTTTTCCGCAGCGCGGCGGCGGCGGGACTTTCGGGAGCAATCATCCGGACAACGAGTCCGGTGCCTCTCGCGAGATTCAGCTGTTCGGCCAGCGTCGCATCCGCCGGGTGCGTCTCGACGCCGAGAAACGTGACGGATTCCATTTCCTGCGGCCCCGCCTCGTGCATGAACCGGCGGTTATGGGGGGAAGGACCGTTGCCCTCGACGACGACGCGCATCTCCTTTTTTTCCGTGTCGTGGGGATCGTCCGCGCGCGCTGCCGGCAGTGCGGCCAGGAGCCCGGCGGCGGGAACAAGGTATCGGCTGAATGATTTCATGGGATTCTGGTTTTGTGGTTTGGATTTTGGTTACTGGAAAGTCACCGGAACCAGGCGCTCCTCGGTGCGCGGAACGCTCCAGCGCAGCGACGCCTGCGTGCGCTGATTTTTCCACGTGATCGTGTCGACGTAGGAATTCCGGAAACGCCGGGCCGTGGAGCCGTCGGCGAGGGTCACCAGGCCCTCGTCCTGATGATCGTAGAGCAGGTTCTGCGCGGAGACCGGCTTGTAGGCGGCAGCTCCCGAAGGCACCGCCGGGGATGCGACATTTTCGACGGCCCGCTCCTTCACGAACATTAATCCGAGCACCGCCGCAGCCAGTGGAAGCGCCGTCCAGCCCCAATAACGCCGACGCGGATGCGAAAGCGCCTGCTCGATCCGGGCGTGGACAAAAGCCGACGGCGCGACGGGGCGGAGGCGCTTCAATTCCGCCTCGAGATCGTGAAATTCGTCATCCATGGCAGTCGGCAACGCTCAGCGCGTCGCGCAGGGCCGCGAGGGCGTAACGATAACGCGAGGCGGCGGTGTTGGGTGAAATAGCGAGCGCGGCTGCGATCTGCTCGAAGGTGAGTTCGCCCCAGATCTTGAGCGTGAGAACCTCCCGCTGCTCGGCAGGCAGCCCTTGCAAGGCGGCCTCGATCGCCTGCCGGCGCTCATCGTCGTTCGACGGTTGCTCGAAAACGGGTTCGGTATCAGCCAATCCGCCATCGGCGACCATTTCCCGGGCGCTTCGACGGGTGTTCCGGCGCGCGAGATCGATGGCCGCGCGTCGGAGGGAAGTGAACAAAAGCGCCGTCGGCTCGCCGCCCAGCTTTCGCTGTCCCTTCCAGAAACGGACAAAGGCGTCCTGCACCACATCCTCGGCGTCGGCCAGAGAGCGGGTCCATTGCCGCGCGCAAAGCAGGAGTTTGGGCCCGTGTCGCGCAAACCAGTCTTTCCAGGATTCATCGTCAGAAATATCCTCCATGCGTGAAGGTGCGGGAGTTTTCCTGAAAAGCGTCATCGGGCGGGGAATTTGTCTATCTTCCCCAAAAAAAGATCCCCCGCAAACCCGCCCCGTCCGCGCAATTCGCGCAAAAAAAAGACCCGGATTGCTCCGGGCCTCGATTCTGCGTCTCTGATTTGCCGGGTTTACCGCCGGGTCAGCGATTTCCAGCTCAGGCGGTATTCAAGTGCCGCCATCGCCAGCAGCGCCGCAACGACGCCGAAGCCGACCAAGGAGTCCGCGGTGATCGCGGGGTGAACACGGGAAAGCAGGAATGCAGCGGAGCCGGTCAGGCCGAGGGTTACCGCCAAGGTGGTGAAGTCGATTTTCATGGTGTAGTCTGGATTTGTATGCGGCTCCGGTTGGAACCGACGGCAGCATATTACCTCATCGGCATTGATAGTTGAAATACTTGTAGTCTATTGATTCCATAGGGTCAGACTATGGAACTTCATCAGCTCAGATACTTCGTGGCGACAGCCGAGACGGGAAATTTCACGCGGGCGTCGGAACGCAGCCACATCAGTCAACCCTCTCTCAGCCAGCAGATAATCAATCTGGAACGCGAGGTGGGACACAAGCTGTTCCATCGCTTGGGCAGAAAGGCGGTTTTGACCGAGGCCGGTGTGGCATTCCTCGAAAGAGCCCGCCGAATCCTTTTCGAAGTCGAGAACGCCACGAAGGAGCTGAAGGACCATCCCGCCCTGGACCGGCAGATCACGGTCGGAGCGGTGCCGACCGTCGCGCCTTATGTGCTGGCCCCACTCATTGAGCAGTGCCGGGAGACGCATCCGAATCTCCAGATCCACGTCCGCGAGGATTTTCGCAGCAACCTCAGCCGCGCTGTTGTGGAGGGTGAGCTCGACCTGGCCATCGTGACGCTGCCGGTGAAGGATCACCGGCTGTCGATCGAGCCCCTGTTGACCGAGCCGTTGCTCCTGGTCGTCGGCAAGGGACATCCCTTGAACGGGCGCTCGGAAATCACGGCCAACGACTTGGCGGACGAGACGTTTGTGACGATGGGCGACTCCAGCACGCTGGCCGCGCAGATCCGGAGTTTTTGCGGCGATCACAATTTCGCACCGAAGGTCGGCTATCGCTGTGCGCAGGTGGCGACGCTGAAGCTTTTTGTCGCGATGGGCGCGGGCATCTCGATCCTGCCGCAGGTCGCTCAGCTGCCTGCGGATCGCGATTCCCTCGCCTACCTGAGGCTGACCGGGAGCGCGCCGACCCGCGAGCTGGCCGTGATCCGGCACCTTCAACGCTATCAAACCCGCGGCGCCGAACAGTTTCTGACCGTTCTTCGCGACTATGCACGAGGACGAGAGAAAGCTCCGGCATGACCTTAATTAAGACGTTCGCGGACGACTGCCTTCCAAGGGTGGAACGCATTGCCTCAATGCGTTGGCGAGTCGGCCCGCGTCAAAAGTCCCGTGGAACCCCAGCGCATTGAGGTCCGCACGCTTCAACTGCGTTAAGCCGGGTTGCGCTCCGGCCAAAAACCTCAACCTTCTACCCTTTCATGTCTCTTCCCGGCCAACACCACGCCCTCACGCCCGGTCGCGAACGCGCGACCCTCCTCGCGCTGGGAGCCGTCCAGTTCACGCACATCCTGGATTTCATGATCATGATGCCGCTCGGCGCGCAGCTGATGCGGGCATTTCACATCACGCCGGCTGAGTTCACCCGCCTCGTGGCCTGCTACGGACTCGCCGCGGCGATCAGTGGCTTCATCGGCGGTTTCCTGATGGATCGATTTGACCGGAAGCGCGCCCTGCTGGTGCTCTACGCCGGGTTCGGGCTGGCGACCTTCGCCTGCGGCCTCGCGCCCACCCATCACTGGCTGATGGCCGCGCGGCTCGCCGCCGGCGCCTTTGGCGGGCTCGCGGGTTCGATGGTGACCGCGATGGTCGGCGACATCGTCCCGCCCTCGCGGCGCGGACGCGCCATGAGCGTCGTGATGGGCGCCTTCCCCGTTGCCTCCGTGCTTGGCGTCCCGGCCGGCCTCGTGCTCGCCGCCCACTATGGCTGGCACGCGCCGTTTTTTCTCCTCGCGGCCTGCGCCGCCGCGAACCTCGTGCTCGCCTCGCTGGTTCTCCCCCACCTCCCGACCGCGCTTCAGGACCACAATCCGGTCCGGCAGATGCGCGAGATTCTCTCGCACCGGATTCACCTGCGCGCCTTCGCCGTCGGCGCGGTCGTCGTCATGGCGGGCGGCGTCCTCATTCCCTTCATCGCACCGTCCTTCATCGCCAATGTCGGTTTGGACGAAAAATTCCAGCTGCCCCTCACCTACGCCGTCGGCGGCCTGGCCACGATGATCTCGATGCCGATCGTCGGCTGGCTGAGCGACCGGATGGACCGGCTGAAGCTGCTCACCATCCTTTCCAGCGCGGCGGTGGTCGTGGTCCTCGTTCTGGTGCGCCTCGGGCCCTCGCCCGTCGCCGTGGCCGCGCTGATGATGGCGCTCTTCATGGTCACGATGTCCGGCCGTTTCACGCCGGCGATGACGATGATCACCAACGCCGTCGATGCCCGGTACCGCGGCGGTTTCATGAGCGTCAACGCCGCGCTCCAGCAGGCGGCGAGCGGGTTCGCCAATGTGCTTGCCGGATTCTTTGTCACGCAGGACGCCGCCGGGCATCTGGTGGGATTCCCGATGCTGGGCTACGTGTCGGTCGCGTTCTTTGGGCTGACGGTGCTCTGTGCCGCGGAACTCCGCACGGCCGCGCCGCACGTCTCGATCCCCCACAAGCAGGACGCCGCCGCGTTGCCGCCGGTCGAGGTGGCGGCATGAAACGCAGGGCCTTCGGTCGAGCGTCCGGCCCCCTGCCTTTGAGCATCCCGCTTCCTGAAGCCTGGAGTTTCGATGAAATCGCGTCCTGAGCTTCTTGCGCCCGCCGGTGACTGGGAGTGCGCGCGCGCGGCCGTGGAGAATGGCGCGGATGCGATTTATTTCGGGCTCGAGCGGTTCAACGCCCGGATGCGGGCCAGGAATTTCACGCAGGCGGATCTGCCGGCGCTGATGGAGTTCCTGCATCGCCGCGGCGTGCGCGGATACGTCACCTTCAACACGCTGATCTTCACGGGCGAACTCGGCGACGCGGAGGATTATCTCCGCACGATCATCGCCGCCGGAGTCGACGCCGCGATCGTCCAGGACGTCGGCGCCTGCCGCCTGATTCGCGGCTTGTCGCCGGATTTTCCGATTCATTGCTCCACGCAGATGACGATCACGAGCGCCGCGGGCGTGGCGTTCGCGCGGGATCTCGGCGCGCAGCTGGTGGTCCTGGCGCGCGAAAATTCGCTGGAGGACATCGCGCGCATCAACGCCGCGCAGGCGGCGGGCGGCATCGCCATGCCCCTGGAGGTCTTTGTCCACGGCGCGCTCTGCGTCGCGTACTCCGGCCAGTGCCTCACGAGCGAGTCCCTCGGCGGCCGCTCCGCCAACCGCGGTGAATGCGCGCAGGCCTGCCGGCTTCCCTACGATCTCATTTCCGACGGAAAACAGGTTCCGCTCGGCGACAAACGCTATCTGCTGAGTCCGCAGGATCTCTCGGGCCTCGAGGTGCTGCCCGACCTGGTGAAGGCCGGCGTCAACTCCCTGAAAATCGAAGGCCGGCTGAAATCGCCGGAGTATGTTGCCAGCATCACCCGGGTTTACCGGCAGGCGCTGGACAAGGTCATGGCGGACCTGGGCCAGGAGGATTCCTCGCCCGCGCGGTTCGATCCCAAGTCGGCCCGGTACGAACTCGAGATGAGCTTTTCCCGCGGGCTGCACACCGGGTGGTTCCGCGGCATCAACAACCAGGAGCTGGCGCATGCGCGCTTCGGCACAAAGCGCGGCGTGTTCCTCGGCGAGGTGCTGCAGGTCGCGCAGGAGAGCGTGACGCTGCGGTCCGCGGCGCCGGTCAAGCCGGGCGATGGCATCGTCTTCGATGCCGGGCGTCCCGACGAACGCGAGGAAGGCGGGCGCATCTACCAGGTCGCCACGAGCGCCGGCGGCGAAACGTCGCTGCGTTTCGGCCACGGCGATATCGACTGGCGCCGCGTGAAGGCGGGGCAGCGGATCTGGAAGACCAACGACCCCGCCCTCGACCGCGACGTGCGGGCGTCGTTTGCCGGAGACGAGATCCATTTCCAGCGTCCCGTTTCGATGCAGCTGCACGGCCGCGCCGGCGAGCCCCTCACGCTGATCCTGAACGACGGCGCGGGACACGTCGTCAAAACCGAATCGCGCCTCCCGCTCGCCGAGGCGGAAAAGCAGCCGTTGACCCCCGAGCGTCTGCGGGAGCAGCTGGGGCGCCTGGGCGGAACCCCATTCCGCCTCGAAACGCTGCGCTCGTTCATCGAGGGAAAAGTGATCGCGCCCGTGAGCGAGCTGAACCGGCTGCGGCGCGAGGCGGTTGCGGCGCTGGAGCAATTGCGCGCCGCGCCGCACCGCTGGACCACGGCTGATTATGTGCCGCAGAAATTCACGGCCGAAGTCCCGCGCGACCCCGCTCCGGAATTGATCGCCGTCATTCGTCTGCCCGAACAGCTGGACGCGGCCTGGAACGCGGGCGCGCGCACGCTTTACTGCGAATTCGAGAATCCGAAATTCTACCGCGAGGCCGTGGCGCGTTTTCGCGAACGGCAGCAGGACGCGGGCGGCGACGGATCCTCGATCTGGGTCGCGCCGCCCCGCATCTTCAAGCCGGGCGAGGAATGGATTCTCCAGCAGGTCCGCTCCTGCGAGGCCGACGGCTATCTGGTGCGGAACTACGACCATCTCGCGTTCTTCGCGAACGACCGCCGGCGCGGCGATTTCTCGCTGAACGTCGCCAATCCCCTGTCGGCCGATTATTTCCTGCACCATCACGGCCTCGAGCGCGTCACCGCGAGCTACGACCTGAATTTCTCGCAGCTCGAGGCTCTGCTCCACTCCGCGCCGGGATCGTGGTTCGATCTCACGGTCCACCAGCACATGCCGATGTTTCACATGGAGCACTGCGTGTTCTGCGCGTTCCTTTCCACGGGCAAGGACTACCGGGACTGCGGGCGGCCCTGCGACACCCACCGGGTCGCGCTGCGCGACCGCGTCGGCGCCGAGCTGCCCCTGCGCGCCGACGCCGGCTGCCGCAACACGGTCTTCAACAATCGCGCGCAAACCGGCGCGGAGTACGTGTCCCGCCTGATCGAGCTGGGCGCGCGGAATTTCCGGGTCGAGTTCGTCAACGAGAGCGCCGAGGAAGTGACCCGCACCCTGACACGGTATCGTCAGCTGATCCGCGGCGAGATTTCCGGCGGCGAACTCTGGCGCGAGCTCAAGCTGCTCAACCAGCTCGGCGTCACGCGCGGCCAGATGGAGACGGCCGCGCCGGCGCTTCACCGCAAGGCCTGATCGCCGTCGTCCTCGAGCACGGCGCGGGCGTCGGGCGATTTTTCCGGCTCATTCGCGAACGGTTTCGGATACTTGGAGACGAGGCGGCGAAATCCGACGACAATCAGGATGACGGCCGCGGCGTACAGGCCCGCCAGGCCCCCGAGCACCGCGAGCGGCGCGGTTTCGTGGAAGAGGTAGAACAGCGTCAGGCTGCCGAAGGTCATCGCCAGCATCCCGGAAACAATCGCCCCGCTGATCCAGATGAAGGTCTGGATCAGGCGATATTTTTCCTCCTGGAGCTCGACCTTGACCAGCGCGATCCGGTCCTCGGCCAGCCCGAGGCAGGCGTCCTTCAAGTGGCGCAGCGACGGCCCCAATCCCGGGGAATGTGACGGCGCGTCTTCCATGGGAGGCCTTCGCCCTTCACGCGTAGCCGGCGCGAGGACGGCGCGGAATCAGCGCGCCGGCGATGACTCCGACGGCGACCGCCAGGGCGAGCGAGAAATAGGGATGGGCGCGGATGATTTCGTCGGTGAACCGCGCGCCCGCCGTGACCTGGCGCTGCGCCGATTCCATGAACTCAAGCATTCCCGCGCGGGCCTCCGCGAGCCGGGACCTGAGGTGCTGCACTTCGGGCTGGGCCGGATTGACCACCGGCCCCTCGAGCATCGCCTCGGCTTCGGCCATCAGCTCGTCGATGTGCGCGACGATCTGCTCGGGTGTCTGATATTTTTGGGCGTGTTGTCCGGGAAAATGCATGGTGAGGTTCAGGAAGGCCGGTTGCGGTGCCGCAGCACTCTAGACCGCCGCGGAAGTCTTGGTTCCGACGCGCCGGGCAACCAACTGTTCCCCGATGGTTTAAAAATTCGCCTTTCAGGCACGATGATCGTGGCGAGGGCCGGCGGGAGCGCGAGCCCGACCTGCATCGAGGGCGGAGCGTCCAACGCGTTGAGGGCAACGCGTTCCACCTAACGCGGGAGCAGAAAACTGAAGGTCGTCCCGCGGTCTTCCCCGCTCGCGCACGTGATGCTTCCGCCGTGGGCGACCACGATCTCGCGCGCGATCGCCAGGCCGAGGCCCGCTCCCGTCTTGCCCTGGCCGGGGGCGCGGTAGAATCGCTCGAACACGTGCGGCATCGCGTCCGGCGGAATGCCGGGCCCCTGGTCGCTCACCTCGAAACGGATGAAACCAAGCGGAGCCGTGGCCGCGCTGAGCGTGACCACTCCCCCGGCCGGGGAATATTTCGCGGCGTTCGTGAGCAGATTGATGAAGACATGGCGGATCCGCATCTCGTCGACGTTGACGCTTTCGGCCTCCAGTTCCGGGTCGATCCGGGTGACGAGGGAAAGTCCGGCGCCCTCGATGAAGCTGCGCGACTCGGCTGCGACCTCGCCGAGCAGCGCCGGAAGCGCGACGCCGCGCCGGTCAAGGCTCGAGGACCCCGCCTCGAGCCGCGCGAGATCCAGCAGATTGTCGAGGATCCGGAGGAGCCGGTCGGCATTGTCCCGCGCCGTCTCCAGCAGGTCCTGCTGCACCGGCGTCAGCGGCGGGTTCTTCTGCTCGAGCAGGAGGTAGACCGCCATGCGGACGCTCGTCAGCGGCGATTTCAGCTCGTGGCTGACGGTGCCCACGAGGTTGGTCTTCGCGTCGTCGAGCAGCCGGAACTTCGTGACGTCCTGGAGGATGATCGCCGCGCCCTTGAATTCCATGAGCTTGTCGCCGATCGCGAGGATGCGGGGAAGATAATGCCGGTCCTCGCGCGCGACGTGGAGCGTGACGACCTTCGCGTAATCGGTCGGAAGGTAATGGCTGCCGGTGCTGAGCACCCTGGCCAGGGGTTCGGCGATCGCGGGGGGGAATCCGTTCGCAAAATCCGGCGACTGCGCCAGCTGCTCCGCGGCGGGATTTCTCACCTCGTGCGTGCCGTCCAGATCGACGACGAACACCGGCTCCGGCGTGGAGGTCAGCGTGGCCTCCATCGTTCGCTGCGTGCGTAGCACCTTGGCGAGTGTGGCGTCGCGGTAGGCGCGGAGGTGGACCGCCATCGCGTTGAACGCCTTGCCGAGCTGGCCGAGCTCACCGCCCGACATCAGCGGGACCGGCACGATGCGGTCGAGGTCGCCCGAGCCGAGCGCCACGGCGGAGGCGGTCAGCGCTTCGATCGGACGCACGAAGGCGCTTGCGAGGCGCCAAGCCAGAAAGAAAAACAGCGCGACCGACGTGAGCATCGCGGCGACGAGCAGCCGCAGCGAATCGTCGATCCGGCTCTGCATCCGCGACTGCACGGTGTAAACCTCGCGGTGATCCCGGTCGGCAATCTGGTCGAGCGTGCGGTTGACGGCGAAGAGCGCCGTCTCGGTCTGCTTGAGCAAGTCGAGCCCGCCGAGCGCCTCCACCCGCAGCGTCTCGGTTCCGGCGCGGTCGAAATCCTGGAACTGCGAGTCGAGGAGGTTGAGCAGCTCGGCCTTGTCCCCGCTGGGCTGCGCCACCAGCTCGTCATTCAAGCCGCGCTTGAAACGCCCGCGCTGCTCGAGAAACCGCTTGCGAGCGTCGGGCAGGGCGACCCCGCGCCGCGCATCGGCCAGCGCGAGGTTCATCTGCGACGCGGCGTCGCGCAGCTCCTGTCCGACCTGGATCGAGCGGAAATTCCGCGCAAAAATCGCCTCGAGCGAATCGCCGAGGACCTGGCTGGTGCGCACGGCATAGACGCACACCACCAGGAACAGGAGGAGCAGCGGCAGGAGTCCGACAATCAGGCGCGTGCGGAGCATCGCAGGCCTAAATCAATCCAAGTTTCTGCCTTTTGCGATACAGGGTGGCGGGGTCGATGCCGAGAATGCGGGCAGCCTCGTCGAGATTGCGGGCGATCGCGAGCACGCGCCGGATGTGTTCGCTCTCGAGGTCGTCGAGGGTCACGCGGGCGCCGACGCTGATATTGGCGCCGGGCCCCGCGCCGAATTCCTCCGGCAGGTCGCGGAGCAGGATCGTGTCGCCGTTCGCGAGGATCGTGGCCCGCTCGATCACGTTGCGCAGCTCGCGGAGGTTTCCCGGCCAGCGATAATTCGCGAAGGCCGTCACGACCTCGGGCGCGAACGCCCGAATGTGCTTGCCGAGCCGCGTGGCGAAAAAGATCCGGTAGCTCTCGGCGATTCGCGCGAGGTCGGCCGGACGCTGGTGGAGTCCTGGCAGCAGCACCGAGATCACGTTCAGGCGGTAATAGAGATCTTCGCGGAACCGGCCCGCCTTGATTTCCTCGGGGAGATTCCGATTGGTCGCGACGATGACGCGGACGTTTGCCATCCGGGTCTTCGACTCGCCGACCCGCTCGTACTCCCGTTCCTGCAGCAGGCGCAGGAGCTTCGGCTGGATTTCCAAGGGGAGCTCGCCGATTTCATCGAGAAACAGCGTGCCCCCGTGAGCGGCGGCGATTTTTCCCGGAGAGTCCGCCACCGCCCCGGTGAAGGCGCCCTTGACGTGGCCGAAAAGCTCGGACTCCAGGAGTTCGCGCGAGAGGCTCGGGCAGCTGACCGTGACAAACGGGGCATTGCTCTGGGGACTCCGGCGGTGAAGTTCGCGGGCGAGCATGCTCTTGCCCGTGCCGCTCGGGCCGAGGATCAGGATGTTCGCCGGCGTGGCGGCCGCCTTGAACGCGACATCCAGGGCGCGATGCGTGGCAGGCTCCTCGGACTCCAGGTCGATGGGCGGAGCCTCGCGTTCGAGTTCGCTTTCGAGGGAGCGCACCCGTGTTTCCAGGATGCGGGTCTTGTCGATTTTCGAGAGGACCGCGCGGATCTGTTCGGGAGTGAAAGGCTTCGGGATGAAATCGAAGGCGCCGCGGCGCATCGCTTCGACTGCGGTCGAGATGTTGGCGTAGCCCGTCACGATCACCACCGCGAGCGAGGGATGCGTCTCGAGCATGCGGCCGAGGACCTCCAGCCCGTTGTCCGCCCCGAGCGTCAGGTCCAGGAACACTGCGTCGAACGGCTCCTCCTCGAGGTACTTCAGCGCGCGCTGCGCATTGGGAGCCTCGGCGACCGTGTAACCGGAAGTTTCGACCGCGATCCGCATGGTCTTACGAATCCCGGCCTCGTCGTCGACTATGAGAACACGCATGAAAAGAAAAGGGATTGGGCGGCCCGGAAGGCCTAAACCAAGGCGGGGCCGCCACAAAGACGGCCCCGCCAGGTCCAGCTTCAACTGACCCCCCGCAGGCAAAGCCTGCAGGAGGTGTCGCTTTCATCGACCAAGCGGATGGGCGGCGGTTCCGCCACGTGCGCAGTCGACTGAAAAATATTCTCCGGCGCGGCGCTAATCGGCCAGCAACCGCGACATAGACGATCCGGAGGCGAGGTTGATCCGCGGCGCGCGACCGCGCCGCTTCGCGGCCCGGAAGCCGCCGCGAGGACGAAACCGCGGGTCCGGTCCGCCCGGAACGCGTTCAACTTTCAACTTTCAACCCAAAGGTTCCAACATAGTCTCGCCGCGTCCCCCTACGCATGACCTCCCCCGCCCCCCCGCTGAAGCCCGCCCCGCTCGCCCCGACTCCCGTGCCCGTCGCCGGGAAGCTGAGCGACCTCGAGATCAAGGATGCCCAGCTGATCTTCGAGTCGGTCTGGCAGGATCTGGAGGCGGATTTCGGCCGCGAGAACCTGCGCTTCCCCAAGGAAATCATCCTCCTTGGCGGCGCGCCGGGCGCCGGCAAGGGAACCAACACGGCGTTCATCACCAAGACCCGCGGGCTCACCTGCCCGCCCGTCGTCATCAGCGCGCTGCTCGACTCGCCCGACGCCAAGCGGCTCAAGGACGCCGGCAACATGGTCGGCGACCGCGAGGTGGTCGGCCTGCTGCTCCGGGAGCTGATGAAGCCGGCCTACCGTGACGGCGTGATTCTCGACGGATTTCCGCGCACCAATGTCCAGGTCGAATGCTTGAAGCTCCTGGTCGACAAGATGCAGTCGCTGCGCCGCGAGTTCTTCAACGGCCCGCTCGGCATCCATTTCCGCCAGCCGACGATCCACATCATGGTGCTGTTCGTCGACGAGCGGGAGTCGATCGCCCGGCAGCTGAAACGCGGCCGGGAAACGCGCACCCACAACGAAGAGGTGAAGCGCAGCGGCGTCGGGGGTTTCTGGGAGGACCGGCCGACCGACCACGATGAAGCGCTGGCCCAGCGCCGGTACCGCGTGTTCAAGGAGCAGACCTGGGATGCGCTCCAGTCGCTGAAGGAGATCTTCCACTATCATTTCATCAACGCGCAGGGTTCGCTCGAGGAGGTCGAGCAGAACATCCTGAAGGAGCTGGAGTACCAGAGCACGCTGGAGCTCGATCCCCGGACGGTTGACCGGCTGCGGTGCCTGCCGGTCGCGAACGAGATCATCGTCCATGCGCGGCAGGAGCTCGTGAAGCGCCTCGACAGCTACGAGTTCGGCCAGCCGGAACTTTTTTCGCGCGTCGTGGGCTTCGTCGCGAAAAAAGTGATGCCGATCGTGCAGCGCCACGCGATCTCGGGCGCCGCCCTGATCAACACCGAGGAGCCTGTGCTCGAGGACCCGACGGCCCTCGCGATGCTGATCGACGTGTTCTCCGAGCGCGGGTTCCACGCCGTAGTCGACCTGCATCGCATCGAGGTTCCCGAGAAAGTGGATCTGGCCACCGGCCAAATCATCTGCCGGACGAAGAAAGTCTACCGCATCCAGGTCCGGTTCCACGGCTCCGAGATCCGCCGCGGCTGATCTTTCCCGCGACGGGGATGCCCCGTCGGCTTTGCCGCTTGCCAGCGGGTGAAAAACAGGCGTATGCGTTGGCTCCGCCGACCCGGGAGGTCCGGGACGGTTACGTTACCCCAACCCCTACTCCCATGCTCCTGTTCCTCCTCGTGCTGCTGTATTGCGCGCTAGCTGTCGTCGTCATCGCCGGGTTCTGGAAGGTCTTCATCAAGGCCAGCCAGCCGGGATGGGCCTGCCTCGTTCCGATCTATAATCTCTACACCCTCCTGAAAATTGCCGGGCGTCCGGGCTGGTGGCTGCTGCTCATGCTGGTTCCCGTGGTGAACCTCGTGATCGCGATCGTCGTCGCGATCGACGTCGCCAAGGCCTTCGGCCGCGGCGTCGGCTTCGGCCTTGGCCTGGCCTTCCTCGGCGCAATTTTCTACCCGATCCTCGGCTTCGGCAGCGACATGTACCAGGGTCCGGCCACGGCCTGAGCATCCGGCTCGGGCGGGTTGGCGAAATTCGGCTGGCCGCCCAGCGTCTCGTGTAGCACGGGTCTCCGACACGTGTTGGCGGACTCGGCCAACGGAGAACGTCGAGCCCACCGTTTAGCTCGAGTCCACCCTCACGGGTCGGAGACCCGTGCTACATGCTCCTGAAACCGCGCGGGCTTTTCTTATTCGTAGCGCAGCGCCTCGATCGGGTCGAGCGACGCGGCTTTCCACGCCGGATAGAACCCGAACCCGACGCCGATTCCGCAGCACACGAGGATTCCGACCGTGGCCCAGAACCAAGGGAAGACGAGCGAGGCCTTGAGCATCACGGCAATGATGTTTCCGGCGCCGACGCCCAGCATGATCCCCACGAGCCCGCCCATGACGGAAATCGCCACGGCCTCGATCAGGAACTGGGTGAGCACGCTCGCCTTCCGCGCCCCGATCGACTTCCGGATGCCGATCTCCTTGGTGCGCTCGGTGACGCTCACCAGCATGATGTTCATGATGCCCACGCCCGCCGCCAGGAGCGCGATCGCGCTGATGACAAACGCGCCGGCGCCGATGACGTCCGCGACCTTGGCGAACGCGGCGATGAGTGAATCGTTCGAGTAGACCTCGAAATCATTTTCCTGGTCGGGCCGGAGCTGCCGCACGATCCGCATCGCGGTGATCGCCTTGTCCAGCGTGTCGTTGTACCGCTCCTGCGACGCGGCCTGCGTGGCGATGTTGATGCTGCGTTTCTCCGCGCCGTAGTCCGCGAGGTAGCGCGTGATCGGCACCATCACGATGTCGTCGCCGCTGGCGCCGAACGACGAGCCCTTTTCGGCGAAGATACCGATGACGGTGTAGGTGTGGCCCGCGACCTTGATCAGCTTGCCGAGCGGCTGCTCGGTGGGGAACAGCCGCGAAACGATTCCCTGGCCGATGATGGCGACGGAGCGGATCAGCGCGACGTCCTCGGGCGTGAAATTCCGGCCGAGTTCGACGACGTACTGGTTGGCGACGAGGAAATGCTCGTTCGTGCCGCCGAAGGTGAGGTTGGGCGTCGTCTTGCGATTCTCGTAGGTCGCTTGGGCGAGGGAGTCGTTGTTGAACGTCTTCAGGCACACCACGTCCGACCACCCCTCCATCAGCTCCTTGAAACGCTGCGCCTGGGGCAGCGTGATGTCGCGGCGGAGATCGTATCTCCGCCGGTTCGCCCCCTCGTCCGCCAATCCCACGGGCCGCTTCGCAATCTGGATGATGTTGGACCCGAGAAAACTGAGCCCGGTCTCGATCGACTGGCGCAGCGCCGACACCGCCGTCATCACGCCGATGACCGAGAAAACCCCGATCGTGATCCCGAGCATCGTGAGCGAGGAGCGGAGCTTGTTCACTCCGAGCGAACCGACCGCCATCCGCAGGATTTCGATGAATTTCATGGGCGGAGACTATTCGTAGCGCAGCGCCACCACGGGATCGAGGCGTGACGCGCCCCAGGCCGGCGCGAAGCCGCTCACGATTCCGACGGCCACCGAGACCGCCATGCTCAAAAAGACGAGGCCGATCGAAAACTCGACGGGAAACGCCGGGAAGGCGGCGCCGACGGCGATGACCAGCGTGTAGGTCAGCGAGAGCCCCACGAGTCCGCCGATGAGGCAGATCGAGACCGCTTCGATCAGGAACTGGAGAAGGATCGTGCGACGCCGCGCCCCGAGCGCCTTGCGGGTGCCGATCTCCTTCGTCCGCTCCTTCACGCTGACGAACGTGATGTTCATGATCCCGATCGCCCCGACGAAGAGCGAGAGCCCGGTGATGAAGAGGCCGGCGAGGGCGATGCCCTGCTTGATCGGATCGAGCTGCGCCTTGATCGCGCTCTGCTCGTTGATGTCGAAATTGTCGCGTTCGCCCGGCAGCTGCGCCCGCACGCGGCGCATCGCCCCGGCGAGTTCCTCCTTGGCATCGGACAGCCGGTTCTTGTCCCTGAACTTCACCCGGAGCTCCGCGCCGCGCCGCGTCCCGAAGGCCTTGCGGAACGACTCGAGCGGCACGACCGCTTGGTTGTCGAAATTCAACAGGCCGAGAAACGAGCCCTGCTTGGCGAGCACGCCAATGACCAGGTACGGGTGTCCGTTGAGAAACACGCGCTCGCCGAGGGCGGAACGTCCCTGGTAGAGCGCCTCCGCGATGTCGTACCCGAGCACGCAGACCGGGCGGCCGGCGACATCCTCGGTTTCGTTGAAGAGGCGCCCCTCCTTGAAATCGGCGTTGAGGATGCGGCTGTACTCGGCGGTGGTGCCGAGGGTCATGACATTGCTGACCTTGTTCTCGCCGAATTTCGCCGTCGTGCCCCGGCCCGCGACCGGGACCGCCACCTCGAGCAGCGAGTTCGGCGTCTGGGCGATGACGCTGTTCAGCTTGCCCGCGAGATCCGGGGTGATGGGCGGACGCCCGACGTAATTCCACCAGTCCTCGACATTGTGCCAGGGCCATTTCTGCACGTAGAGGATATCGTCGCCGAGCATGTTCAGCGAGTTCTGGAATCCGGTGTCGATGCCGCGGATCGCGGTGCCCATAAGCGTGACGGCCACGATGCCGATGATGACGCCGAGCGCGGTCAGGGCCGAGCGCATCTTGTTCGCCCGGATCTGCGCGAAGGCGATCCGGAAGGACTCGGTGAGCTCGTAGAGCAGGCGCTTCATTCCGCGGGTCCGTCGCTTTCGATCAGGCCGTCGCGGAGCCGGACGATGCGCCGCGCGTGGCGGGCGATGTCTTCCTCATGGGTGACGACGATGATGGTGTTGCCCTCCTCGTAGAGCTGCTCGAACAGGGCCATGATTTCGACGCCGGTCTTCGAGTCGAGATTTCCGGTCGGCTCGTCGGCGAGGATGATCGACGGATTGTTCACGAGGGCGCGGGCGATGGCGACGCGCTGGCGCTGGCCGCCGGAGAGCTCGTTCGGCTTGTGCATCATGCGCTCGCCGAGCCCCACGTTGTGGAGCGTCTGCGCGGCGCGTTCGCGGCGGAGCGATGCCGGCTGGCCGGCGTAGATGAGGGGCAGCTCCACGTTCGCCAGCGCGGTGGAGCGCGGGAGAAGATTGAAGGTCTGGAAGACGAAACCGATCTCGCGATTCCGGATGTCGGCCAGTTCGTCGTCCGCCATGTGCGCGACATTCTTGCCGTTGAACAGGTACCGCCCGGCCGTCGGGGTATCGAGGCAGCCGAGCATGTTCATCAGGGTGGACTTGCCGGAGCCGGAGGGCCCCATGACGGCCAGGTATTCGTTCCGGCGGATCTCGACCGAGACGCCGCGCAGGGCGTGGATGATTTCCGCGCCCATCTTGTAGAGTTTCGTGACTTCCTCGATGTCGATCACGACCGCGCCGGGAGGGCGGGTGATCCGGGGGGAGGCGGCGGGGGCGACGGTGTGGGACATGGGGGCGGCCGCGATGCGCGTTACTTCTTTTCCTCTTCCTTCTTCGGGCGCTCGATCTGGATCTTCGAGCCGTCCTTCAGCTTGCGGCTGATGGCGGCGTAGCTGCCGGAGACCACTTCCTCGCCGGCCTTGATGCCTTTCCTGACCTCGATCGACGTGTTGTCGGCGATGCCGGTCTCGACCTTCCGCTGCTCGACGACCCCGTCCTTTTTCACGAACACGACCCGGTCAAGCTTGTCGCGGGTGTGGCGCGCCTCCTCGCGTTCGCTGGCGACGTCGAGATCGTTGCCCGATTTTTCGCGGGCGTCCTTGGCCTTCTGCTGCTGAAGCTCCTCGGTGGTCTTGGACCCGGCGCGCACGGTCACGCTCTGGACGGGGATCGCGACGACGTCCTTCGCGGTCTGCGTCTCGATGTCCGCCACGCCGCTCATGCCGGGGCGCAGCGTGACATCGCGGTCGTCGACGCGGATCTTGACGAGGAAGTTCGCCACTTCGTCGGTGCTGAGCGACTGGTTCGACCCGGCCGCGGTGGCGCCGGTGGTGATCGCGGAGCTGGAAATTTCGTAGACCTTGCCCGAAAACTTCCGGCCGGGAAAGGCATCGATCGAGAGCGTGGCGCGGTCGCCGAGCTTCACGTTGACGATGTCGTTTTCATTCACCTTCACGCGCATCTCCATGTTCGAAAGGTCGGCCACGCGCATGATTTCGGTGCCGGCGAACGAGCCGGTGCCGACGACGCGCTCGCCGATTTCGCTGCTCAGCGCGCTGATCGAGCCGTCCATCGGCGAGTAGATCGTGGTCTTGTTCAGCAGGTCGCGAGCCTGGCTCAGCGCACCCTCGGTGCGGCGGATCTGGGCGACGGAGTTCTCGAAATTGGCCTGGGCGACCTCGACGCCGGTCTTCGACGCGGAATAGTCCGAGTCGGAAAGCAGCTTCTTGTTGAAGAGATCCTCCACCCGCTTGAAGTCGTCCTGGGCCTTGATGAGCTGGGACTTGGCCTGAACCGACGTGGCCTTGGCGGCAACGAGGTTGGCCTCCTGCTGTTCGACCTGGGACTGATAGGTGTCCGGTTTGATCTTCACCAGCAGGTCGCCCTTCTTGACGAGGGCGCCCTCCTTCAGGGGCAGCTCGGTGATTTCGCCCGGGGCCTCGGTCGAGATCTTGACTTCGACCTCCGGCTGGACCTTGCCCGTGGCGGTGACGAGCTGGGTAATCGTCTTCACGACCGCCTTTTCCACCGTCACGGGGAGGCCCGGCGCCGAATTCTTGTTCTTCAGGTACGCGCCTCCGGCCAAAAGGACCACCAGCAGGATGGAGCCGATGACGATCCATTTGAGTTTCGATTTCTTCTTCACCACCGGGGCGACGGCGGGTTTCGGGGCGGGGGCCGGATTCATAAGTGTCAGGGTGTGCGGGTTAAAGGCATGAGGGTCAAAAATGCGCCGCGCGATGGCAAGCGGATGCTCCTCGTCCGAATTCGCCCAAAAAAAAGTGTGGAGAGGCCCACAACGACCTCTCCACACAACACAACTGATAACTACGAACGAGAATGGACGAAACGACGGACCGGAAAAAAGAGAACGTGTTTGCGACGTACCACGGAGAATCCGCGACGAAGCGTCGACGAACCCCCGTGAATGCTTCCGCTGTCATGGACCGACAACACGACCACCGGGGAGAAAGTTACACGGTTTTGTGATGAACGGCGCGCGCGTGGGATGAACGGGACAGGCTGCGATGGAGGGGGCCGCGTCCGGGCGCGGTGCAAAAGAGACGGGGCCCGGAGGCCCCGCCGGTGAATGCGCCCGAGGAAGGTCAGAACTCCCGCGAGAGGCGAACGTACCAGAACGCCGGCTCGGCCACGCTGACGCCGGAATAATAGCCGGTTCCGAGGTCGAGATATTTCGGCGGCGCGCGGTTGAACACGTTGCGGACGCCGACGGTGACCTTCGTGCCGAAAATGCCGTTGCAGCTGACCTGGGGATCGACGCGCCACTCATCCTTCATGTTGAACTCGGGCACGCCCAGCTGGCCCGGGGAGAATCCTCCGCTCCAATGCACGAAGACCGACGCGGCCCAGTTGCCCTTCTGCCAGGAGAGCGTGCCCGAACCGTGCCAGAGGGCGTTCGGATCGTTGCCGTCAAGGTCGAGCAGCGTGATGTTTCCGAGCGAATCCGTGTTCGTGCGTTCGAAGTTGGCGACGTAGGTCGCCGCGACCCCGACGCGGAACTGGCCCACTGCACCGGCCTTGAAGGTATAGGACACGCCCAGATCATAGCCGTCGTTGAGGCCGGAATTGGCGTTGAACCAATCCGTCGCAACATAATCGATGATGCCGACGTTGAAGCCCGCTCCTGCCTCCGCCGCGCTGAGCGGCTTGCGCACCACGCGTCCCGGCGGCAGGTGAAGCTCGTTCGCCAGCGTGAAGGTCGCGAGGTCGCGGGTGATCAGGTTCTTTTGCTCGAATCGGAAATAACCGACGTCGAACGCGAGCCCCTTCAGCGGACCCTTCGGAACCTCGAGCACGATGCCGGCGTAATAGGTGTCGGCGGTTTCGGGCTGCAGGTGCGGATTTCCCCGGCCCACCGTCTTGAGCTGGGTCGCCGGCTGGTCGGGGCGCCGCGGGTCCAGCGCCTGCGAGCCCGTGAAGCTCACGCTGCCCTTGCTGTAGAGGAACGCGAGGTCGGGCGCCTTGAACGACTGCGAGTAGCTGCCGCGAATCATCAGCCAGGACGTCGGCTTGTAGCCGAGCGCGACCTTCGGTTTGGTCGTCGTGCCAAAATCGCTGTAGTCCTCGAAGCGGGCCGCCAGCTGGAGCTCGAGTTCCTTCAGGATCGGGACTTTGAATTCGATGTAGGCCGACGTGACGTTGCGCTTGCCCGTGAAGCCAAAACCCTCCGAGCCGCCGACCACGTTGCCCGTCTCGTTTTCGAGCGTGCGGACGTCGGTGATGGTTTCCTTCCGGAATTCGGTCCCGAGCGCGATTCCCACGGCACCGGCGGGAAGCTCGAAGAGCTCGCCGCTGACCGACGCATCATAGAGGTCCGCGGTGAATGTCGTCTTGGTGGTGTTTGTGCCGGAGTAAAAGTCCGTCACCCGCGGATCCTCGGCGCCGAAGGGATTGGCGTACAGTTTTTGGCCGTCGATCGTGATGCCCTTGAGCGCCTGCTGGACTGCGCTGTCGAACGACGTTCCCGGCGCCGTGTCGAGGAAGGTCCCCTGCGCAAACATGTAGGCCCCCTCCCAGCTCCATTCCTTCGGCAGCTTGCCGCCGAGGCCAAAGAGGAGACGCGGGTAATCCGACGTCGTGTCGCGGAACCGCGGGCCCGCGTTGACGAGACGATAGGTGCTCAGCTCGATCGCCTGTCCGGCCGCGCCGAAATACCGGGCGCCATAGGGGTTGAACGGGCTTTCCGCGGGAACGACGAGGCGTCCGTTGGTGCCGTCGCCCTTGTCGGTCGTCGTGAATGGGGAAGGCGCGGCGCCGTTGAGCGAATCCACGCGCCGGTAGAAAAGTTCGGCAAAACCGTACAGCGTGTCGTTGAACTCGTGGTGGAGAAAAACGCTGATGCCCCGCGAATCGTCCTCGGGACGTTGATACGTGTCCTGCTGGAAGTCGTAGTAGCCGACGCCCGTCGCGCGCGACGCGGGCGCGGCGCTGGCGGGATTCGGATTGGTCGTCGGCGCGGGAAACCCCTGCACGGTCGCGGTGCCGGGGAGGAAAAACCGCGCGGGAAAGGAATTGCTGCTGCGGCCGTCGTATCCGGTCACGAAGTTTCCCGTCGGGTCCACCTCGAGCTGCGCGGTGCCGCCCGGATTGGCGCGCAGGTTGGCGGTCCTCGAGAACGCGAGGTCCGTGTCGCGGATCGCATTGCGGTGCGAAAGGTCGGCTTGAACGACGATGTCGGTCCGGCCGGTCGTCGCGCCGGCGACGAGGTAGCCTTTCCGTTCGAACGAATCGGTGTCGAAGGTGTTGCCAAAGGACAGGTCGATGCCGACGCCCGTGTAGTTGCGGCGCAGCTTGATGTTGAGCACGCCGGCCACTGCGTCGGAGCCATAGATCGCCGAGGCGCCGTCCTTGAGGACTTCAATCGAGTCGATCGCCCCGATCGGGATCTGGCGGAGGTCGACGACCGACTGGAAGCCGTTGAAGGCGCCCGCGCCCGACGGCACCGCGCGGCGGCCGTTGATCAGCACGAGCGTGTTGTTGTTGCCGAGTCCGCGGAGGTTGATCGTCGAGGTGCCGGAGGCGAAGCCGTTGCCCGAGCCCTCGGGCACGATCGCCGTGCCGTTGTTGAACGGCAGCGCGCGCAGGGCGTCGTCCACGGTGCTGAAACCGGTGTTGGCCAGGTCCTGCCGGGTGAGCCGGATCACCGGGCTCGGGGTCTCCGCGTCGAGGCGCTTGATGCGCGAGCCCGTGACTTCGTAGGCGCCCAGCTGCTGGGGTTCATCCTTCGGTTTCCTGCCGGTATTCTGGGCGAGGGCGGCCCGTGCTCCGAAAACGAGGCCGAACGCGAGAATTCCGCGCGCCAGTCCGGGGTTCCTAAACGGTTTGGTATGCTTCATTGGGGGGTTGGTAATCTTAAGAAGAGACAAGGCCGCGGCGCGGCCCGTCGTTTCTTCGCCCTAGCAATCCGGCGCGCTGTTCCCCCCTCAACGCGATTGCGACCGTTGTCCGCGCCGCCGCGCCGAAACACCGCTGGCGAGCGCCCGAAATAATTCCTGCGCGCCGGAAGGCGTTCCGGCGCCGTGAGACGAACGACAAGGGACGAGCGACAATTACTGGATGAGGCGCGTTGCGGGAATCTCGGGCGAAACCTGCCGGAGACGGCCGTTCAGATCCGCGACGAGCGAAACCGCCGGCACGTCGACCGGAATCCAGCGGGCCTTGCGCACGTCAAATCCACGCAGGGCCGTCTCCGCGACGGCCATCGGATTTTCCAGCCATGACGAAGGCAGCTGCTGCGGCGCGGAGGAACTTGCCGGATCCAGCAGGAAAAAACCCTGCGGCGTCCGGTAAGTCAGCACCGTGTGCCCGCGAAGGCCCCTCGGAGTTTCCGCGTAGCACGAAAGCAGCCGGGGCCGCTCAATCCGGTCCCCGCGGATCACCCGTTCGCGCAGCGCCGCCAGGCTCTCGATGAAACAACCGTTCGGCAGCCTTTCGCGGCCAAGGATGACCGGTGCCGCCGGACCGTCCGGGAGAATGCGGAAGGAGTGGAACCCCGGATCGATCGCGCGGAGCAGCGGCGCCAGGTCCTGCTTCTCCTCGACCAGGCGGTCAAGGTGGAGCGACAAGCTCTGCGTGCCGTCCGAATCCGCATAAAACCAGAGCAGCCCTCCTTCCTCGAAGACCAGCGCATGGACCACCGAAGGGTAGGCCGCGGTCACGGCTGAATTCTCCACGCGCACGACGAGGGACCAGGCCCCCGCCCCGAGCATCGCCTGCGCCTTTCGGGCGTTTTCCAAGGAGGTCGATGCGAACGCAGAGGCAACCGGCGCGAGCAACAGCAGCAGTCGAAAGAAAAGTCCCACGCACGCATAACCGCACGAACGATTCCCAAGTCGCATAAATGCGACCAACGGCAACTCCTTCGCGCCGAGATAATCTCATGCTGCGCTCAACCCGCGCAACCCCGACGAACCGCGCCGGCGCGCGCCGTAAAATCGTCCCATTTTCGCGCGGAGAATTTCCGTTTTCGGGAATTCTCCCCGCCAAAAAAACGCGGACCCGCCAAAAACGCCGTCTCTCGACGCGGCGCCGCCCCGAGCCGGCTTCATCCGGAAAGATCAGGCAGAGGCGGTCGACGAAGCTGAAACGGCCGGCCGGAGTCCCGGCGCTGTTTCAGCCCGCGCTCTGCCTGGCTCTCCCGCGTTGCGTCAGAATTTCCTCGTCAGCGAAACGTACACGAGCCGGCCTTCCGCGGAATAAAGGAATCCCGGGAAATTCGTCGCGTTGGCCCCGAAGTACTGCACGAACGGCGGCGTGTGGTTGAAGACGTTGTTCGACCCGAGGGTGATCTTCGTGTCGTTGAGGAACGGGCCCCAATTGTCGCGAAAGGCATACGAGACCTGCATGTCCCACGTGACGCTGCCGCCGGTCTGGCGCGGATTTCCGTTCAGGTCGTAATCGAGGAAGTGATTCAGGTAATTGGCCGCCACTCCGGCAGCGAGACCGTGATAGCTCCAGTTGATGTCGCCCCTGCCCTTCAGGCGGAGATACGCGTCGTTGCCTTCGCCGTCCGGGCTGTTGTTGGTCCCGACGAGTTCGGTCAGGGGGGTGCCCGGAAGCGTCGCCAGCTGGAGGTTGCCGAGATAACTCACCGCCGCCGCGAAGTCGAAGCGCCCCGCGCTCTGCGTGGCGAGCACGTAGCTCGTGCCGACGTCGATGCCCTGCGCGAGATAGTCGCCGGCGTTCAGGTAGTTCGTCACGACCTGGGAAACGTTTCCGCCCGCATCGAACAGGACCGCCTCGCCCGGCTGCAGCCCGCCGGGCTTGGGCGAGCCGTTCGCGTCGTGCCCGAAGTACCGGTCCAGCGTGTCCTGGAGGTTCGTGAGCGCCTGGCCGCGACGCTCGATGCGCCACAGGTCGACGTTCGTCGTGAAGCCTTTCAACATTCCTGACTTCGGTGACCAGACGACGCCGAACGTGTAGGACTTGCTGTTCTCCGCCTTGAGCCGGCTGTTGCCGTTCTGGATCGCCGGCGTCTCCGGCAGCGTGGCGCCGTTGCGCGGATCGATCATCGTGAGCAGGCCCGCGACCGAGCCCGCGTACAATTTATAGAGCGAGGGCTCGAGGAAACCTTTCGCGGCGCTCCCGCGGATCGTGAAGCTGTCATCGAACGGCTGATAACGGATGCCGATCTTCGGCACCGTGATGGTGTCGCCGCTCGTCACGAACGACTCATAGCGCGCGGCCAGGTCGACCGACAGCACGTGAGCCCACGGCACATTCTTCGCGAGCGGGAGTTCGATTTCACCGTAGGCGGCCCACACCTTGCGGGAATGGCTCGTGATCGCCGTCGCCGAGCTGCCGATGATGTCGCCGGCGATGTTCTCGGGGTCCGGGCTCTGGTTGAGCGATTCCACGCGATAGTCGAAGCCCACCGCAGCGCCGACCGATCCTCCGGACATCTCAAACAGCTCCGAGGTGTTCAGCGTGATGTACGCGTTGCCCAGCGACGAGTCGTCGAGGTCGTGCGTGTGCACGGTGGCGAACGCGACCACGCGGGCATTGTTGGCGATCGGGTTCGGATAATACCCGAACGGATTGTAGGGCATGGTCGTCCCGATGTATTGCGAGCTGGCGGGATCGAAGATGGGATCCGCCGCGTTCAGCACGCGGTTGAAACGGGCCGACGACGGGATCGTGTCGTTGCCGCGGTAATCGATCTCGCTGTAACGGAAACCAGCGTCGAGGTTGAACTTTCCGGCGATGTCATCGGCCTTGATGCCGACGCTGGCCATGAACGACTCGGTCGTGTCATGATAGATGCGGTTGCCGAATTCCTTCAGCCGGAAGCGCGAGCCGCCGGTGATGTCCTCGTTGAACGGATTGAACGGATTGTAGGCTCCCGGGACCGCCGCGCGCGCGCGTCCGTCCGCGGTCGGGAGCGGGTTCGCGGTGTGCGCCGGGATCACCAGCTCGGTCTGGCCCGCCGTGGTGAAACTGCCGGTCGCTGCCGGGGCCAGCTGGTTCTCCGTCATGTTGCTCTGGAAGCTGCCGTCGAAGTAGCCCTTCACGCGATCCGAGTTGAAGAGCTTCCGCTCGCCATTCAGAATCACGCCGTAACGCGTCCACGAGGGAAACGACAGCGCGTCCTGGTTGAAATTATACACCGAGCTGCGGCCGTTGCTGTAGACATACTGGGACGCCGGGACATTTCCCTGATTGGTCGACGAGGTCGGCAGGCCGTCGGCCGTGACCGGGCCGGGCGTCGCGAAAAAAACCGTCGAGCCGGCCGCCACCCCGGGCGGGAGGCTTCCCACCGGCACGCCCAGGGCCGCGGCGTAGCCGGCGCGGCTGATCTGGAGGTTGATGGGGCTGGAGTTCGAGCTGAGGAACGGCGGCACCGCCGAATAGGCCCGGTCGCGGTAGGCGATCGAGGCGCGGCTCTGGTAGTTGAAACCGATGTTGATGCTGCCGCGGTCGGACGACACGCCGCTCAGCAGGTTGGCCGTGAATTGCGACGAATCCTTCGAGGTGGTGTTCTGATAACCCACGAACGCTTCGGAGCCCTCGAAATTCTTCCGCAGGATGATGTTCACCACCCCCGCGACGGCGTCCGCGCCGTAGACCGCCGAGGCTCCGTCCTTGAGCACCTCGATGCGCTCCACGGCCGCCAGCGGGATCGAGTTCAGGTCGACGAACGCGGTGTTGCCGCCGACGCCGATGGGGTAATTGGCGACGCGGTGTCCGTTGATCAGCACGAGCGTCGCATCCGGTCCCAAGCCCCGCAGCGAAATGCTCGAGGCCGCCGGCGTGAACCCGGTGGCGTTGTTGGAGATCGGAACCGCCGCGGCATTCGAGACGGTGATCTTCTGGAGCAACTCCGCCGCATTCTGGTAACCTGTTTCATCGATCGCCTTCCGGTTGATCATGATCACCGGAAAGGTTCCGGCCTCCGCCGCCGTCAGCGTGGTGGGAATGTTGGAGCCGGTGACGACGTAGGCCTCGAGCTTGACGGTGTCCTCCTTCGGTTTCGTTGCATCCTGGGATAGCCCGACGACGGGGACGAGGACGAGACCCGCGGCGAGCATCGCGCCGAACGGGTTCGGTTTCCTAAACAGCTTGGCAGTGTTCATGGTGGTGTCTGGTAGGTTTCAGAAATAACGGATCCGGAGAACGGACCGGTTTTCTTTGCCTCAGGAATCGGCGGCGTCTCCCACCCCTCAACGCCATTGCGACCACGTTCCGGTCCCCTGCGCCGAATCGCCGTCAACGCGCGGCGAAAAAACGATTCAATCCCCGACAAAACGCGCTGGTCCTGAGACGAAGCGCGACTCCCGCGCGACCGCCGCCGCATTCATTGCGTCAGCGGCCTGAAATGCCAAAGGTGCCGGCGCCATTGGGCGCTCGAGCCTTTCACGGCGCCAACGGCGCGGCCCAGACGGGTCAGAGCGACTGCTTCAGCAGCGTCGCGATCCGCTCGTGGTAGCCGCGGCTCAGTTTCAGCTTGGTGCCGTCGTGAAGGATCACGGCGTATTCGCCGGCGAACGAGGGGCTGAGTTTCCGCAGGCGATCGATGTTCACGATCGTCGAACGGTGAATGCGGATGAAACGCTTCGGGTCCAGGCGCGATTCCAGCCGCGCCATCGTTTCACGCATCAGGTGCGCGCGTCCGCCCACATGGAATTTCATGTAGTCCCCTTCGGCCTCGATCCAGTCGATCTCCTCCGCCTTCAGGAAGAAGATTTCCCCGGATGACTTGATCAGAATCCGGTCCGAGGTGTTTTCCTCCACCGCCGCCCGCGCCGGCGTGCTTTGCAGGTAATCGAGCAGCTGGTTCAGCCGGGCGTTGACCGTGTCCGACCCGCGGCGCCGCACCTCGTCCTTCGCGCGCTGCAGCGCGGCGCCGAACCGCAGGTCGTCATAGGGCTTCAGCAGGTAGTCGACGGCGTTGACCTCGAAGGCGCGGAGCGCGTGCTCGTCGTAGGCGGTGACAAAGACCACCGCCGGGGCCGCCGCGACGCCCACCTTGGCCAGGGCCTGGAAACCGTCGCACCCGGGCATCTGCACGTCGAGAAACGCCAGGTCCGGTTTTTCGCGCGCGATCAGGTCAGCGGCCTCGGCGCCGCCCGAGGCCTCGCCGACGACGTCGACGCCGCCGTCGCGCTCGAGCAGGAGCCGGATGCCCCGGCGGGCCGCGGGCTCATCGTCAACAATCACGGCGCGGATCCGCTGGACGGAAGCTCCGGCGGGAGCAGGGGCGAGGGAGGAGGTTTTCATGAGCGGTGGGGCAGGACGATTTGGACGGAGACGCCGCGGCCCGGTTCGCTGCGAAGCGACAGCTGGCCGCGGCTCCCATAAATCTTGGTGAGACGCTCGCGCGTGTTGGCGAGCCCGATGCCTTCCTTGGCGCGGATATTGCCGTCGAAGCCGGCGCCGTCATCACGCACCTCGAGCAGCAGGTTGCCGCCCTCGACCCGCCCGCGGATCTCCAGCAGTCCCGGCGAGGTCTTCGGGGCGATGCCATGGAGAATCGCGTTCTCCACGATCGGCTGCAGGACCAGGTTGGGAATCCGGGCCAGCAGCGCTTCCGGGGTGATCGCGATGCTGACCTTCAGCCGGTCGGAGAATCTCGCCTGCTGGATTTCGAGGTACCGCTCGAGGAAATCCATTTCCTGGCGCAGCGTGACTTCCTGTACGCCGGTGTTGTCGAGCGACATCCGGAGCAGCGTGCTGAGCCGGGCGACGAGCGTGACGGCCTCGTCGTTTTTGTTTTCCCGCACCAGCACCGCGATGGTGTTCATCGTGTTGAAGAGGAAATGCGGGTGCATCTGCTGCCGCAGCGCCTTCAGCTCCGTCTCGATCAAGCGGGCCTCCAGCTGCGCCGAGCGCAGTTCCTCGTGCCGGTATTTCCGGTAGATTTCCGCGCTGAACCCGAACGCCAGCACCGCCCAATAGTACGCCATGTCGACGATGTTGCGGCCCCAGAAATTGTTCAGCGCCATCTGCCAGAATTCGGCGAACGATTCCCCGTAGGCGACGGTGGACGCGGCAATTCTCCCGAGGAAAAACACCGCCATCACCACGAAGCTGAAAAGAAAATGGAAGCTGATCCCGCCGATCCAGTTCCCCCGGCTCAGCGGCATCTGCTCGCGCATCCTCAGAACCAGCGGCGCCATGCAGCCCCACATCGCGGCGCGGATGAACTGCGGCACGGCGATCTCCACGAAATCGACCGGCTTCATCATGCTGTTCACGCGCAGGTTCAGGTACGCCTCGATCGCCAGCACCAAACCCACAAACGCCCAGATCGCGACGAGCGTGATAAACGTGAGCCAGCGGCGTTGCATGACGGGACGAAGGGTTCTTCGCCCCTATCGCGAGCGATTCAAGTGGATAAGGAGGATTTTGCGACGAACCGACGGTGGTTAGCGCCGGATAACCTTAAATAGACGATTAACCCTGCGACCAATGGCGGCGCCAAAAGCGGGCGACGTCGATTTCCGCTTCGAATGCGACGCCTTCGGTGAGGTGATTCACCCATTGGCGTGCAAGCCATGGCGCGAAGAGCGCGCCTCTCGCTCCGAGGCCGTTCAGAATCCCCAGCCGCCTCATTTCCGGATGACGGCCCGCGACCGGCCGGCGGTCCGGCAGGTTCACCCGCACGCCAGCCTGATGGTCGACGATCGAAAAAGCCCGGTTCAAAATCGTTGACGCGCTCGCTTCCAGCGCCGCGCGCGCCTCCGGGGTGGGCGTCACGTCGGTCTTCCCCGACTCGTGGGTCGCTCCGACCCGGGCGATTCCCTCCGCCATCGGGAGAATCCAATGTCCGCGGTTCAGGATCACTCGCGGATCAAGTTCGTCCACCCGCACCGAAATGATCTCCCCCTTCGAATATTCCCACGGGACGAAGCCGAACCGGCCCGCAGCGCGCCCGCCGCAATCGACGATGAGCTCGTGCGACGGAAAATCGCCCTCCCAGTCGAAACCTCCCTCGCGCAGGACCCCCCGCCCGCGCCAGCGCGCCCGCGCCGACGAGATCAGCGAGGAAAGATCCACCTGCGCCGCGCCCTCGATCCAGAATCCCTCTTCGTCGGCGTCGCCCGCATGCGGCCCGAGCAGTCCGGCGGCGGATTTTTCACGAAAGATAATTCGCTCGCGGTCGCTGGCGAAGATGCGACGGACCCGCATGTCCCGCCAGAGCGGAACATCCCACGCGGTTTCCATCTCGCAATACGCGGCGCGTGCCACCGGCAGCAGTTCGTCAAAACGCCAGCCCGGCACCAGCCGCTGGCCGGTGATCGGAGTGAGCATGCCGGCGGCCACCTGCGACGCTGACCGCGCGTGGCCGGCGTCCACGATTTCGAACGGGATGCCCGCGCGTTCGAGCTCCCAGCCGAGCAGCGTGCCGGCGATGCCCTGCCCGACGATCAGGACGTCGCGCGGCACTATCCCTTGCGCCTGAAGGACAGCGCGGCGCCCACGATGCCGGCCTCGTTCAGGAATTTCGCGGGCACCATGCGCGCCCGCGGCTGCACGAATTTGAAAAACTTCGCGCTCTTCGCGCTCACGCCTCCGCCGATGATGATCAGCTCGGGCCAGAGGATGCGCTCGAGACTCCGGATGTAGTCGCCGAGCTCCGCGCCCCATTCCTCCCACGAGAGGTCGCGGCGTTTTCGCGCGGAAGACGACACATACCACTCGGCCGACCGGCCGCGAATCTGGAGATGGCCGAACTCGCAGGGAACCACCGTACCCTGATAGCAGAGCGACGAGCCGATTCCGGTGCCGAGCGTCAGCAGCAGCGTTTTCCCGGCGAAGCCACGCCCCGCGCCAAACTGCATCTCCGCCACCGCCGCCGCGGCCGCGTCGTTCGTGAGGGTCACCGCGCAGCCGGTCGCGCGGCTGAAAAGCCGTTCGCCGTCACATCCGATGAATTTCGGGTGGAGGTTCGCCGACGTCAGAATGCGCGCCCCCTGGATCACGCCGGGAAATCCGATCCCGATCGGTCCGGCCCAGCGAAAATGCCGGGCGATCTCCGCGGCGATCCTCGCCGCCCGCGCCGGCGTCACCACTTCCGGCGTCTCGATCTTGAACCGCTCGCCCAGCAGCTCACCCGTGCGGATGTCGACCGGCGCGCCCTTCAATGCCGACCCGCCGATATCGATCCCGAGGATTTTCATTCGTCCGCCACGTTGGGCGGCCGCCCGCTCACTGGCAATGCCCCGTTCCATCGTCGGGATGAGGATGCCCGTGCCGCACCTCCTCCGCCTTCGCCGCGCGCGCCGCCACAATCTCGACGTCGAAAACCAGGTCCACGCCCGCCATCGGATGATTGGCGTCGAGCATCACGTCGTCGCCTTCGATCCCCACCACTTTCACCACCGGCGCGTGCCGGTCGGTCCCCGCGCGGAACTGGTCGCCGATCTTCAGCTCGCCCTCGACCGGCAGGGCGCTGCGCTTCACCCGCTGGACCTGCGACGATTCGTGCGAGCCGTACGCTTCCGCCGCCGGAACATGAACGGTGAATTTCTCGCCCGCCGACGCGCCCCGCAGCCGCTGGTCGAGACCGTCGATGATTTGTCCGCCGCCCTCCAGATAGGTGATCGGTTCGCCTCCCGCCGAGGTGTCGATCACCCGGCCCGACGGATCGCGCAGGGTATAATGAAAGGTGACGACGCGCGGAAGGAAGTCCATGTTACGAACAGAAGTCCAAATTCGGATTTTGAACAGAAGCGAACGAAGGAAACGAAGCGCCGTCCGCCGAAGACGCAAGGGTTGCAGGCCAGGCGCTGCTCACGCCGCTCAACCGGTTTGAAATTTCGCTTTGCCTGCAACCCGGACCCAGCTGACGGACGGCGCTTCGTTTCCTTCGTTCGCTTCTGTTCAAATTCATTCCGGTCAGGTTTCCTGGCGCAGGACCTCGAGGGGCGGGTGATCGACGATCCCGCGGTTCGCCACCAGGCCCGTCACGAGGGTGATCGCCACGGAAGCCAGCACGGCGACGAGCAGGACCCCCGGCGACCACACCACCGCGGTCTTGAAAAGATATTTTGCCAGCAGGGCGTTCCCGGCCACCGCCAGCCCGCCGCCCGTCACGGCGGCGAGAATCCCGAGAACCGCGTATTCCACCAGCTGGATCTGGCGCAGCTGGCGGCGCGTCGCCCCAAGCGTGCGCAACAGGACCGTTTCGCGGATGCGCTGGAATCGTCCCGTCAGCACCGCGCCCGCGAGAACGATGATTCCGGTCATTACCGTGAACGCGGCCATGAACGTCACCACGAAGGCCACCTTCTCGAGGATGCCCATCACGGTCTGCAGCAGAAGCGAGAGATCGATCGCGGAGATGCCGGGGAATTCCCGCGCCACGGCCTGCTGCAGCCTGGCCGATTCCGCCGGGGACGCCGCGCGCACCGCGGCGACGAAGGTTTTCGGCGCCGCCTCCAGCACGCCCGCCGGGAAAACCACGAAAAAATTCGGCTGCATCCGCTGCCACTCGACCTCGCGGATGCTGGCGACGTAACCGTTCAACGGGACGCCCTGGACGTCGAAGGTCAGCGTGTCGTCGAGTTTCACCTGGAGGTCCTTCGCCAGCCCCGCCTCGATCGACACCGGCACGCGGGCTTCGCCGGGCGCGACCCGGCCGATGAACTTTCCCTCGGTGACTTTTTCCGTGTCGCTCAGTTCCGTGCGGTAGGTGGACCGGTATTCCCGCCGCAGCGTCCACGCCGCCACCCCTGATTTCTCGTCCTTGAGCAGATCCTCCGCCGAGCGTCCCTTCAGCCCGCTGAGCCTCATCGTGACGATCGGCGCCTCGACCAGAAGCGGGGCGCCGTTCTCCTTCATGATCGCCGCGAGGCGCGCCGCCTGGTCGTCCTGAATGTCGAAGAACATCAGGTTCGGCCGCGCCCCGTCGCCGATGCCGAGCATCTTCGAGACCAGCGTCTGCCGCGTCAGCACCAGCGTGAGCATGAGGAAGGTGCCGAGCCCGAGCGACAGCAGCAGCAGCACCGTGCGGTTGTTCGGCCGGTGCAGGTTCGCGAGGCCCTGCCGCCAGGCGTAGCTGAGCGTTTTCCGGGGGACGAAGCGCCGTGCCGCCCACGACACGAGCAGCGCCACGCCCGCGAGGGTTGCGAAGCCCACCGCCATCGCGAGGGTGAAGCCGAGGCCCGTCGCCCAATGCCCGGTCTGCCAGACCGCAAAGCCGAGGATCGCCGCCGCGATCGCGAAGAACAAACCCAGCCGCAGCGGATCCGCCGCGGGCGTCTCGCCCAGCGCCGAACGGATCGCGAGCAGCGGCGAAACCCGGCGGATGGCGAGCAGCGGGAGCAGCGTGAAGAGCAGGCAGATCACGAGCCCGGCCAGCGCCCCCTTCCCCACCGCCGGCCAGGAAACGAAAAAGTGCACCGTGAACGGCATCAGGTCCTTCATCACCACCGGCAGGACCACCTGCACCGTCACGCCCAGCACCGCCCCGAGGATCGCGCCGACGATCCCGACCCCCGCGCCCTGCACGAGGTACACCGCAAAGCTCGTGCGCGCACTCGCGCCCAGGCAGCGGAGCACCGCGACCGTGGCGATCTTCTGCCGGATATAGACGTGCATCGCGCTCGCCACCCCCACCGCGCCGAGAAACAGGGCCACGAAGCCTACCAGGCTGATGAACGAGAACACATCCTTCAGCGACTGCCCCAGGTCCCGTTTCCGCTCCTCGACCGTCGAGTACCGCCAGCGCTGCTTGCGAAATTTTTCCTTCATGTCCTTCACGATCGCGTCGGGATCGCGCGCCGGCGGCAGCCTGAAGTACTCGCGGTGGGTGATGAACGTTTTGCTCTTCAGCAGCCCGGTCGCCTCCATCGCCGCCGAAGAGATATAAACGCGCGGCGCGAACATCGCGACCGCCGCCGACTCGCCGGGGATTTTTTTCAGCGCGCCCGCGACCTTCAGCGTCTTCTGGCCGATCATGACCTCGTCCCCGGCCTGGACGCCGAACTGGATCAGCAGCGTTTCCTCCAGCAGCGCATAATCGCCGGTGCCGAGCTTCGCCATCGCGCCGGCGGGTTCGGTGACGAGGTCGCCGTAAAAGGGAAATCCCCCCTCAAGCGCGCGAATCTGCACCAGCCGGCGCTGGTTCCCGCGCGTCGGGAACGAAACCATCGACCCGAGCGAGAGCTCGCTCGAGCGCTCGCCGCCGAGGGACTTGAAATACGCCTCCGCTTCGTCCGTGAACTTCGCGCGCGGCGCCTGGATCACGAGGTCCGCCCCGAGCAGCGCCCGGCTCTGCTGCTCCACCGTGAGCTTCAGGTTGTCCGCGAAGGAGCCGATGCCGACGAGCGCCGCAATCCCGAGCACTACTGAAAGCGAAACCAGCACCAGCCGCCGCCGCGAAGCGCGCGAATCCCGCCAGGCCATCTTGAGGATGAAAGTCATGGAAGGAGGCGAAGGGTGACGGGCGCGGTGCGACCTGCAACGGGTCGCGGAACCGATATTACCACCGACGGAAGCGAAAAGATCTCGTCACACATCGCAGTTCGCACGCCACGCCTCCCGAGGTCACTCGACCGTCGTCGCTTCGTCCGACGCCACCGCGCCGCCCTTGAGCCGGATGATCCGCTGGCACCGTCGCGCCAGCTCGAGGTCGTGCGTCACCAGCACGAGCGTCGTCCCGTGCTCGCGGTTCAGGCCGAACACCAGGTCCACCATCGCCGCCGCCGTCTCGCCATCGAGGTTCCCGGTCGGCTCGTCGCAGAAAAGAATCTTGGGCCGGTTGATGAACGCCCGCGCCAGCGCCACGCGCTGCTGCTCGCCGCCGGACAACTGCACCGGATAATGGTCGCACCGCTCCCCCAGCCCGACCCGCGCCAGCAGCGCGCGGGCCTCGTCCTCGCGGGTCGCGTCGCCCGCGAGCTCCACGGGCACGAGCACGTTTTCCAGCGCCGTCAGCGTCGGGATCAGCTGGAAATTCTGAAACACGAAGCCGACATGCGCGTTGCGAACCAGAGCGCGCGCATCCTCGTCCATCCCGCCGATCGACTCGCCGGCGACGGTCACCGAGCCGTGCGTGGGCCGGTCCAGCCCCGCGCACAGGCCGAGCAGCGTGGTCTTCCCGCTGCCGCTCGGCCCCACCACCGCGACGGTCGAGCCCGCCGGCAGGTCGAAACTCACGTCGCGCAGGACGGTGAGCGCGTTCCCCGCCGACCGGTAGGTCTTGGTCAGCCCTTCCACCTTCAGCATCGTCGCAGGACTCATGAGAACAATCTGGCCACGAAACACGGGAAAAGGCACGAAAGCTAGTTCAAGCGGTCGTTTTCCGGCATGAACACCCCCTTTCGCATTTTCCTTTTCGGCCTGTTAGCATCCGTAATCGCGCTTCGCGCGGAAACGCCGCGGACCATCGTGTTCTTCGGCGACAGCCTCACCGCCGGCTACGGCTTGGATGACCCCGCGTCGGAGTCGTACCCCGCCCTGATCCAGCAGAAGCTCGACAGCGCGCACCTCCCCTGGCGCGCCGTCAACGCCGGGCTCAGCGGCGAGACCACGTCCGGCGGATTGCGCCGCGTCGACTGGATCCTCCGCCAGCGCGTCGATATCTTTGTCCTCGCCCTCGGCGGCAACGACGGACTTCGCGGCATCGATCCGTCCCTCTCCGCCGCGAACCTCCAGGGGATCATCGAGCGCGTGCATGGAAAATATCCGTCCGCGAAGATCGTCGTCGCCGGCATGCAGATGCCGCCGACCATGGGCGAGGACTACGTGCGGGCGTTCAGCGCGATCTACCCGGCGCTGGCGGAGCGCAACCACGCGGTCTTCATCCCCTTTCTCCTCGCCGACGTCGGCGGGCGCGCGGAGCTGAACCAGCCCGACGGCATCCATCCCACGGCGGAGGGCGCCGCCAAGGTCGCCGACACCGTGTGGCGCGCGCTGCAACCCCTGCTGTGAAACGGGTCGCCGCCGTCCTTCTCGCCGCCGCCGTCGCCGCGGCTGCCCGATCCGCCGACTGGCGTCCGGACATCTCCCTCGTCGCGCGATGGAATTCCAATGCGGCCAACGCCGACCGCGCGGCTGACGAGATCGGCGCGCTCGAGCTCCAGGCCAGCGCCGAGGTATTCGCCACGCGCATCGCCCTCGGTCGCGACGACGCGCTCTTTCTGTCCGCGGGCGTCGCCCTCGACGCCTGGCCGCGCTTCGACCAGCTCGGAAGCATCGGCGCCGGTCCGCGCCTCTCGTGGCAGCACAAGTTCGGGCTCGGCGCGCTAGCGCCCGTGCTGCGCGTCGAGTTCACGGCCGACGCGGTCGACGCCCGGAACGAGGAGCGCTCCGGTTTGGCCGGCAGCGGCCGCGCGCTCTGGCAGCGGCGTTTCGAGTCCGGCCTCCAGCTGACGCTCAGCTACGAGCGCACCCGCCGTCATGCCCGCGACGCGCTGTACAACCAGACCGCCGGCGAGGCCGCCGCCGGGATCTCGTACGATCTCGGCGAGCTCTGGACGCTCGCCGTCAAAACTTCCTGGCGGCGGGGCGACGTCCTCTCCTACGCGATCCCGCCGCGGCCGGACCTCGTGGCGCTGGCCCGCGACCGCGACACGGTCGACACCTTCGGCCAGCCCCGGGTCGCGTACTCGCTGGAGGCCCGTTCGCTCGGCGGAGCGGTGGCTGTCACGCGTTCGATCGACGACCGCACCGCTCTCACCTGGGGCTACGAATACCGGGTGACCGAGCGAAGCCCGCTGCGCTACCGGAACCACCTTGTCTCCGCCGGCGTGAGCCGGCAGTTCTAGCCGCGTGAAGCGCCTCCTCTTCGCCATCGGGATCGCGATCCCCGCGCTGCTGCAGGCCGCGTCCGCGGTCGGATTCCGCGTCGCTGACGCCAAGGGCGCGCCGGTCGCCGATGCCGTCGTGTCGCTCACTCCGCTCGACGGACCCGCCCGCCTCGAGCCGCCCACGGCGCCGGTCGAGATCATGCAGCGCGGCCAGGAGTTCAGCCCCTACGTCACCCCGCTCGTGGCCGGGACCCGCGTCAGTTTTCCGAACCGCGACACCGTGCAGCACCACGTCTATTCGCTTTCGAAGCCGAAGAAATTCGAGCTTCCCCTCTATGCCGGCGAGGCGAAGGAGGCCATCGTGTTCGACCAGCCCGGCATCGTCGCGCTCGGGTGCAACATCCACGACTGGATGTCCGCCTATGTCGTCGTGCTCGCCACCCCGTGGTTTGCGCAGACCGGCGCCGACGGACGCGCCGCCATCACCGGGATTCCCCCCGGCCGTTACCGGGCCGAGGCGTGGCATCCGCGGCTGGGCAAGGTCGAATCCCGCGAGCTGGACGTGTCCGGCCCGCCGGCCGCCAGCGTCGATTTCACGCTCGCGCTCAAGCCCGACCGGCGCCTCCGCCGCGTTCACTCCGCCGTTCCCGGCGGATACAAGTAGTCCGCCACGTGGCCTTTTCCCCGTTTCGCTTCCGGCGCTTCAGCACGCGGCTGCTCGCGCTCGTGCTCGGGCTGCTGTTCGCCACGCTCGCCGTCACCTACCTGCTCGTCTCCCACGCGAACCTCTCCAACGCCCTCGCGCACAGCGAAGCCAACCTGCGCGTCGGCGCGCGCATCTACGACGACGCGATCAGGCGCCAGATCGCCTACCTCACCCGCACCGCGGGACTGATGACCGGCGACTATGCCATCCGCCAGGTGCTCCAGGCCGAGCATCCCGACATCCGCACGCTCAGCTCCGCGCTGCAGAGCTACACGCAGCGGGTCGGCGCGCCGGTGATCGCGTTCTTCGACACGGAAGGGCAGCTCCTCGCCAACAGCGATGCGGAGATGGAGAACGAGAACGTCGGGCCGTTCCGTTATCTCATCGACCGCGCGAGCAAGGCCGACCAGCCCGAGGACAGCGGCATCTCCTACCTCAACGGGAAGCTGCACGTACTGGTCGTCGTGCCGCTCTACGCGCCTTATCCCAACATCGCCGGCTGGTTCGGCCTCGCGTTTCCCATCGACCACGCCTTCGCCCAGAAGATCAAGGACACGACCGGAATCGAAGTGACGTTCGCCTCCCGGCGCGGCGTGCAGGCGACGACGCTTTCCGCGCCGGACAGCGGGATCGTGTCGCAGCTGGTCGCCCGCGGACCCGGCCAGGCCGGCGGGCAGGTCAGCATCGTGGAATTGTCGGACGACCGCTACGTGACCCTGTTCAAGCCGGAGGATCTCCTCGGCGAGGATCCGGTCACGGTGGTGCTCGAGCGCCCGCTCAAGGCCGAGCTGGCGGCCGCCCACGAGCTGGAACAGCGGCTTCTCTACATTTCGCTCGTGGCGCTGGCCGTCGCCACGCTGCTCGCGCTCGGGCTCGCGCGCGGCGTCAGCGATCCGGTCCGGCGGCTCGCCGGGCACACGAAGCTGATCGCGGGCGGGGATTATGTGACGCGACTCCAGCTGGACCGCGCCGATGAGCTCGGGCACCTCGCGGATTCGATCAACGCGATGAGCACCGGTCTCGCCGAGCGGGACCAGGTGCGCGACCTGCTCGACAAGAATGTTTCGCCGGAGGTGGCCGCGCAGCTGATGCGCGACGGGGCGACGCTCGGCGGGGAGGAGCGCGAGGTGACGATCCTGTTCGCGGACCTGCGCGGGTTCACCACGCTCAGCGAAAGGCTCGCGCCGCCGGAATTGCTGGCGCTGCTGAACCGTTATCTCGACCGGATGAGCGCCGAGATCGAGCGGCACGGGGGCGTCATCGACAAGTTCATCGGCGACGCGATCATGGCGCTGTTCGGCGCGCCGGTGGCGCAGGGCGATTCGGCCGGGCGCGCGCTGGCGGCCGCGCGCGGGATGGAGGCGGCGCTGGCGGGGCTCAACGCCGAGCTCGCGGCGGAGGGGCGTCCGCCGCTCGCGATCGGCGTCGGGATCAACACCGCACGGGTCGTCGCGGGCAACATCGGCTCGCACCGCCGGCTGAATTATTCGGTGATCGGCGACGGCGTGAACGTCGCCGCGCGGCTGCAGGCGCTGACGCGCACGCCGGAGTACCGGACGAACATCATCACGAGCGCCGCGACGCTCGCCGCCGCCGGCCCCGGTGCCTTCGCCACGCGCCCGCTCGGCGCCGTCAACGTGAAGGGCCGCGTCGGCGCGGTGGAGATCCACGCGGTGGAGTAGGGCCGGGGCGGCGAAGTGGAACGCGCGCGAGGTGGGACGCAGCCGCGCGCGCCTTCGCTCGACTCCTGCGAATCATCCTGCGTCTGCGACAAGGCATTCCACCTGTTTTTACCGCGAAGGTCGCGAAGTTCGCAAAGGCCGATCCCCGGAGGAATTGGTTCGGACCTTCGCGCTCTTCGCGCTCTTGGTGGTAAAACCAGACCCTGAGCTCGTCGAAGCGCTGGCCCGGAGGTGGAGCGCATTGCCCTCTGTATGGACCGGGGACAAGGGTAACAGGTGGGCGGAGACATGGGTAACACCTTTTGGGGTTAGTTAAGGTTGGGTATTGTAGATGGAACGGAGCGCGTGTTTGGGGTGAAGGGGAGCGGTGAGGTCGATGAGGCCGAGTTGATGATGAGCGAAGAAGACCGCGCACTGGCCGTCGGCGTGCGGGCTTGGGCGCACGCCGACGGGCAGTGCGGCGAACGCGCGCCCGATGTACCAGGTCTGGCTGCGATAGGTGATGGCGCCGTTGCTGCGCACGGTGTGGACGTGGCTGCCGGCGTCGTAGCAGGGCAGCGGGAGGACGGCTGGAAGCAGGCGGGGACTGGGCTGGTAGTGTCGAGCGGGGACATCCCCGTCCAAGGCGTCGTGGGGCCGGAGGCAATTGTAGGTCTCGCGGTACTGGACGAAGCGTTGCGCACAGTGCGCGAGATCGCGCCAGGTGTGCTGGGCGAGGAGCTCCTCCTGGAGCGTGCGATGGAAGCGCTCGTCCTTGCCCTGAGTCTGCGGATGATAAGGGCGGCCGTGGAGCACGCGAACCCCCAGCCGCAGCAGCCACACCGTGAGCGAGGTGTACGGACAGACCGGGTCGGGCGTGCCCCAGGGCGCGCCGTTGTCGCAGAGGATCGCCTCCGGCAGCCCGTAGCGCAGGAAGGCGGGCGTCAATTGGGACTGCACACTGGCGCCGGTCTGGTCGGCGCCGGCGTGCAGCACCAGGTTGAAGCGGCTGTGGTCATCGAGGACGGTCAGCGGATGGCAGCGGCCTCCGCCTTGCAGGGGATAATGGCCTTTGTAGTCCATCTGCCACAGTTCGTTGGGTTGCCGGCGTTCAAAGCGCTGGCAGGGCCCGCCCTTTTCGCCGCGCACGCGCAGCAAACCGGCCCGGCGCACGATCTCGGTGCAGGTGCTGGCCGCTGGCACCGTCTCCACCTTGAGGTCGCGCAGCCGCCGGCGTAACTTCCGGCCGCACCAAGTCGGATGCGCTCTCCGCACCGCCATCACCGCCGCGGCCACCTCTCCGCTGCTCCGCCGCGGCGAGCGCCGGGGCCGGCGGGAGCGATCGTCCAGCGCCGCCGGACCCCCCTCGCCAAAGCGTTTGATCCACTTGTAGCCAGTCTTCGCACTGATCACGAAGCGCCGGCAAAGCGCGCGCACGTTCGCACCGGGCTGCCGCGCCAACAGCACAAATTCCAGACGTTCAGACATAGGGGTACAGTTCTTCCAGGGCATCCCAAGGTGTTACCCATGTCTCCGTCCATGTGTAACCCATGTCTCCGGTCCATACAGCCCTCAATGCGCTGGGGGTGCGAGCGGACCTTGTCGGTCGACGAAGCGTCCAACGCGTTGAGGGCCCGTTCGACAAGCTCAGGGTCTGCGACAACGCATTCCGCCTTTTTTACAACGAAGGTCTCGAAGGTCGCAAAGGCCGATGCCCGGAGGAATTGGTCCGAACCTTCGCGCCCTTCGCGATCTTGGTAGTAAAACCAGACCCTGAGCTTGTCGAAGCGCTGGCCCGGAGGTGGAGCGCATTGTCGCAGACCTGAGCTTGTCGAAGCGCGGGCCCGGAGGTGGAGCGCATTGCCCTCAATGCGCTGGCGGTGCGAGCGGACCTGTCCCGGAGCGCTCAACGCGTTGAGGGCCCGTTCGACAAGCTCAGGGTCTGCGACAACTCATTCCACCTGCAGAGGTTCAAACTTCGGGCTGACGCCGAAATGTTTTACCGCGAAGAGCGCGAAGTTCGCAAAGGCCGATCCTCGGGGGAATTGGTCCGAACCTTCGCGCCCTTCGCGATCTTGGCGGTAAAACCATTCGGTTCTCCACATGGCCCTTTGACAGAATGACCCAGCGCCAGATCACAAACCTCAATCTGATCCCGTCTCTGCCCCACAATTGGACTGGTTCACCCATGCCGCAGCAGCGCGTAATGGTAGAAAAAATCCCAAGTCGCTAGCATCACGCCAAGCATGATCATTACTATGCCTGCGACTGCCCACTTCTTCTGTTTCGTCCGTCGATACCGACCGAGCAAAGCAAAAAGGCCGATAGAGACCGAGACCATTCCCATTATGATGTCCATATTAGAAGAGCAAACGGGGTCAGATTTTGTGGTTTGTGGCGCCGATGCGAGAACCCGAGCAAAACCGCGTTCCTGTAGTGTCTCGACGAAACCTGCCTCAAACCCAATGGACAGATTTTTGCGGGGGCGGTCATGATCAGCTGTCATGTTTCAACCTGGCTGAGATCTCCACATGGCCCTTTGACAGCGTCGACCCAACGCCAGATCACAAACCACAATCTGACCCCGTTTCTGCCTCCGCAGTTCATCCAGCGCGCGTCCGTCACCGCTCTCGCGGTGCGTCCGCATTTGGTCTCGGGGCGCGTCCCGCTAGGCATCCGGCGATTTCGCCGCTCACAACGAGCGGGGTTGGTGTCTCTACTGTTTTTGCGTTTTTTGGGGCAGAAAAGCGTTCACCAAAATAGTCCTTGTAGCCTCATCACAAATATGAGCGATGGCCTCGGCGGCGGTGTTCCGAACGTTTGGCGAACGGGTCTCCGAAACCGCGATTTCGAACAAAGGTATCAGCGCTTTTCGGGACAACCATGTGCGAACAAAGGCAATCCCAGCTAGCACGTCTTCATCAGTCGATGCAGGATCACCGAGCATAATGCGTAGGTCGTCGTCGCTCAACTCACCCGACCCCGCGTTCAGTTTGTTTTGCAACCAAGAGCGGTCTTCAGAGTTCATCAGTGTTTTGGCGGCACGACTCCGCTCTCCAACGTTTGGTTTATTTTCTCAACGCGTTCCATACCCAGGCGGAACATGCGCTCCCTAACCCGAAGAATCGTGTCATCGAAATCAGCTCATACGCATTAGGTGACTTTGAACTCGGCCAGGTCTTTTGGCCAAAGAATGGTGTAACTGCTTTTTGCCGCTTCGCGATAAGCGACGCGCGCATCGACCCAAAAATCGCGGCTGCCAAGCGTGGCCTGTATCTCCTTGAAGGTGGCCGCTGGATCATTCGTGTTGATGAAGATATTCATTTCGCCTGACCCAGCGTCGTGACCATCGATGTCGCTATCCTTGCTCAATTTTTCGGTAAGCAGGTCTTCAATTTCGATCAACGCGTCATAGTCTTTAATCGAAGCGGCGGGCCATTGGAGGACGAGCAGGTATTTCATGTCAGTGGAACGGGTCGTAGGGTGGTGGCGTGAGGCCCTTCTCAACCTGTTTTTGAATGTAGAATTTCTGCCCTTCTTGAGGTTCGATGGGAAGAGTTTCGTGGAGGTTTCTTTCGAGTTGGAGCATGTCCTTCTTAGCTCCTTCCGCGATGATGTTGAGCCGTCCGCCTGCAAGTTCTTCCTGAGTGTAACGGGTGGCCGGATTTTTGGTAATTCCGAATTTCAAGTGTTCACACTCGGCACCTAATTTCTGGTAGAGATAGGTTACATCCTGAGCCGCCACTTTCTCTGCGGCTCCAATTGCAGCGCGCGCAATGGCTGCAGCTGTCGGAAGAGCCAAAAGAATCAACTCCGTGCACCCATCAGCGATCTATCGCTTGAAGCCCCTCCTTTCTAGCTCCTTGGCGATTGTATCGGAGGCGGTCCTGATTTCCCACTGGCTCGTGTCCAAGCACTCCACTGTGAAGGATGGACTCGACAGCGATTGCCCCACATATGCATCAATGTAGCCATCGATTATTTGGAAATCTGCCTTGAGGAACTTCTGAAGGTCATCATTCCCCACCGTAAAACCGAGGGCGAGTTCGCGAGTGAGTCGTTCAAACACCTGAACGGTCAGCCCAAAAGGCTGAGGATACCGAATCGTCATTTCACGAAATGCCCACAACGTTACCGGGAGAAACACGAGTCGTTGTAGAATTACCTGCAACGGCAGGAGGACTTCTCCCTGTTTTTCACTGACCACAAAAGTGTTCATGTTTCACCAAGTGAACGGCTGTGCGGGACCACGTTGTGGAGTGCCCCCTGTTGGGTTCGGAACGTAGGGATGTTGATGCGGATTGGTGTGACCTGGGACATTAGGTCTCCGGTGGTCGGTGAAATCAATATCTCGTACCGGATTCCCGTTCGCATAGGCGAACCGGTTCAGCGACGCCGAGGTCGAGATCGATCCCAGCACCGTGTCCTGGTTCAGGAAGCCCCGCAGCGTCGGATGATAATATATCTGATCAATCAGGAGCGTCCTTTCGCACCACTAACTGTGCCTTTCGAGCCTCGGATAAGAGCTCAGGCTCCCCAACATAGTTGGGGATTTTCTGCCGCTCTTCTTCAATGGGCGTAAACCAAGCAACCTTCTCGAATAGATTCGCAAATGCCGCCGCCTCAGTAGCGCTAAGATCGGCTTTGTTTAGTTCCAAGTTGTAGACCTGCTCAAAATTTCCAGCGAATGACGGTGCATCCATTGCCCCGCGCACGAAAAGATCGAGATAAGTGAGCAAGCGGTTTCTTGGTGAGAACTCATCTTTATTCATGGGAGGAGCAAACGGCGTCTGATCCCGTTTCTGCCGTTGGAGCTAATTTTTTTCCGGCCGGACAAAAAGTTTCCGGCAGGTCCACAAAATGAATCGAATCGCTACGATCCAAACAATGCCATTGATCAGTGCACTTACAATAAACCATGTCAAATTTCCCCAAGATGGCAAGTTCCCAACGAGGCCTCGTAATATCGCTGTCGGCCAGGTCAAAGGGTAGATAAACATCCCCCATAATGTTCCAGGAACAAAAATACAGAGCAGAACAAAGACAAAGATTGCTAGGTAATAAAAAGCTAAAATAACTTTCGAGATTCTCATGTTTACGAAGGTTGTTTTAGCGATGGGGTGGCGGAAATATTTGTTGCACGCCTGAGTTGGGTTGTGATTACAACGTGTTAAGAGCTGCGCCAACGTTTCCAGACATTAAAGTATTGGTTGAGATATTTAATCCGCCTGCGTTCAATGGAACGGTTGCTGACGTTGCACATTGCGTTTGGGTCGGAAGCGTCAGATGCCCATTCCATTCCGGTCGCGTAGCTTGATCTGCCCCGGACTTAAAAAACGCCGTAGCGTTTAGGGTTGTGATGATAAATATTCCAGAAGGACCTCTGCTATTCTCATCAGTGGATGTCTGACTCGTGGTAAACTGGTGATGATTGTTCGTGTTGTATGAGTAGTTGACTGGATTTGTCGCTCCGCCCGGGGGGCAAACGGGGTCTGACGCCGTTTGGCTACGTGCCAGATCAATGCGGATCGCTGCGATGATCTCGGCCTAACTCTTGCAGGAACGAGCGGTCTTCAAGCAGAGCCTTATGCTCCTTAGCCGTTCCAATGAAGAAATTGACCTCAGGGTTGATTGAGGTGGGTAAATCCCAGAAACAAATAGCTCCGTTGGCAGCTTCGTCTCCGAAGCGCCCCGGTAAGCGTTGTCCAGATTCCTTTCTGTAGGCGACCACTCGGCAAAAGCCAAAAAAACGCCGCACGGTTTTCAGATGCACAACACCGGAAGGATCGATGCTGATTGACGGGAACAATAATCGTAAATCGCCTCCGTTGCTGCGTTCATCCACTCGAATCAATCCACGAAAGTCCTCAGGGATGACCAATCGGATTTCAAATCGCCCCCAAGTGAAGACGGCAGCCGAAGCGACGACCAAGACGGCAATAAAGATAATTTTTGTCCTCATGGATCTCGGGGGGAGCAAACGGGGTCAATCTGAGCCGTTTCTGCCGTAAAAACCAATTGGCAGGTTTTTGCGTAGGCAGTTATGATCAGCTGCCATGTTTCAACCTGGCTGAGACTGTTGTTGGTTATTCGAGTTTCATCTCCACTGCTTTTGCGAGCTCGAACATCTCGGCCAAAACTTCATTTGAAGGAGACTTAGTATTCTCATCGTAAACAAATTTGAGCTCTTCCAAGGCCATTCCGTATTCCCCATGTTCTATGAAGTGGAGGGCTTCATTCATGCCTTTCTCCGGAAGAGCGTCCTTCAAGGAAGCAACGAGTGAACGCATTCGCTGCTCTATATCATTAAAATTACGCATGACTGATAGTCTCTTATTTTATTGGGAAGGCGGTAACAATTCCACCCCTTTGGATGGGCGAAGAAGAAGCCCCACGTTAGCCACCAAATAAACCTTGCTAGGGCGCTTCATCGCGTTCGGCCATCATCGGTTGTTCGGATGAGCACGCGAAGGAAATTCCTTTCGCACGGGCAACCACACTCGCCACAAAATCACGGCCCCTATTGCAATCTTCACCAATTCGCCGAGACCACCGAGAACCAATCCAAGAAAGGGAAGATCAATATGCGTCGCGGTCCAAATACTCCCAGCTAGAACGCTCGCCAACGCGAGCACCCAAAGGATCGTCACCATCCACCAGCCCGCCAATTTCCTTTTTGCACAGGCATATGCCGACGCCCCGCAATAAATCGCAACGACGGTCGATGCCACGCGATTGATCCCCACGTATGCGCTTCCCACATTCAAACTACCTAGGACATTGGCGCCGGTCAGCGCACACAGAGCCGCTAAGGTCGAGATTACGAAAAGGATGAAAACAATGGCTTTCATCTTACGATTACTCTGGGCGGGAAGATCGTTCATGGG
>JAQGON010000027.1 GCA_028293565.1 Verrucomicrobiota bacterium
GCCTGCAGCGTGCGGCTGATGCCGATGCCGTAGCAGCCCATCACCATGGGGTGCGATTGTTTCTGGTCATCGGTATAGACCGCGCCGAACTTCTCGGAATATTTCGTGCCGAGCTTGAAGACATGGCCCACCTCGATGGCGCGCGCGATCTTGAGCGGCTGGCCCGACTTCGGGTCGGGCTCGCCCGCGCGCACGGTGCGGAAGTCGCCCCACTGCGTGACCGCGAGATCGCGCGTCACGTTGACGTTGCGCAGGTGAAAGCCGTCCTTGTTCGCGCCGGTCGTGCCGTTGCCCACGAGTTTGATCGCATGATCGGCGAAGATGCCGGCCAACGCTGCGGGATTCTTGATCGTGCCCTTGACGGTGCCGAGGCTACCCGGCTTGGCGCCCATGACCGGCTCGATTTCCTCCGGCGTAGCCTGGCGCCAAAGCTGAAATCCGAGCGCGCCAAGTTTCGCCTCTTCGAGGTCGTCGCAGCCGCGCAGCACGACGAGGAATGGCTTCCCGTCGCCCATGTAGACGAGGGTCTTGAATTGTTTGTCCGGCGCCACGCCGTGGGGCGCGGCCGCGAGCGCCGCGATCGTGACGATGCCCGGCGTGGCAAATTCCTCGAGCGCACCCGCGGCCGCCGTCTCGGGAAGATCCTTGGGCACGAGGCCGCTGGTGGCTTTCTCGCGGTTCGCCGAGTAGCCGCTCTCCTCGCAATAGACGATGTCATCGTCACCGACCGGCGCCGGGACCATGAACTCGTGCGAAAAACTTCCGCCCATTACCCCGGTGTCGGCCTCGACCGCGATGGTCTTGAGCCCGCAACGCAGGAAGAACGCCGTGTAAGCGCGCTTCATCTTGTTGTAGCTCTCGATCGCGGCGGCATCGTCGACGTCGAAACTGTAGGCGTCCTTCATGATGAACTCGCGCGCGCGCATCAAACCGTAGCGCGGGCGGATCTCGTTCCGGAACTTCGTGCCGATCTGGTAGAAATTCTTGGGCAGGTCGCGGTAGCTGGTGATCTCGTTTTTCACGAGGGGCGTGATGACTTCCTCGTGCGTTGGCCCGAGCACGAACTCGGGTTCCTTCGACCGGCCCTTGCCGGCCCCGGCGTGGTCCACCCGATACATGATCTCGCGCGCCGCGGCCCAGCGCGGGCCGTCGGTCCAGTTCTCCACCGGATGGATGAACGGCATGGACAACTCGATCGCGCCTTCGCGGTCCATTTCCTCGCGGCAGAGCTGGCTGATCTTTTGCACGACGCGCAGGCCCGCCGGCATGTAGGTGTAAAGGCCGCCGCCCAATTTGCGCACGAGGCCGGCGCGCAGCAGCAGTTTGTGCGACGCGATTTCCGCGTCGGACGGGCTCTCCTTGAGGGTGGGAATAAACGTTTGCGACCAATACTTCATTTGAGCCCGGCAACAGAACAACACCCCCGCCACGGCGCAAATGTATTTGCGCTCCTCCCGTGCGAACCGCGATAACAGCCAAAATGAGCGCCCTGCCCCGCCGTCCGCCGCCGAAGCCCTGGTCCATGAAATGGATCGTGGCGGCGATCGTCGCGTTCGTCGCGGTCTACACGGTGGTGAACGTTTACTACCGCAAGGCCGGCCGGGCTTACCGCCCTTATCAGGACGCCCAGGACCGCGCCACGACCGCGCGGCTGCTCTCCGCCGGCTGGCAGAAAGTTGCGATCAACACCCGCCGGCCGATCGAAAAACCCGCGACCAGCGAGGCCCCCGCCGCGATCGGCCGCGATTTCCCGGGACTCGGTGACCTCGATGCGAAATTCGCCGAGAAACCCAAACTCGTCGCCACCATCGACCAGGTCGTCGCGCCGGGCGCGGTCGCCCGCGGTTCCGACTACGCGGCTTATTTCACCGCGAGTCTGCCCGACCTCAAGGCTCAGGTCGGCGAGCTCACGCTTTTCCGCAAGGGCAACGAGCTCGTGCTGATTCCCTCGCTCGAAACGCTGCCGGGCAAGGAACTGAAGAGCCGCTGGAACGATTCGACCTACTGGCTGGATTTCTCGACGGCGAATCTTCCACCCGGCCGTTACGAAATGCGCATCGTCGCGAAAGGCCCGGCGGCGCAGTGGGCGTTCACCGTCAAGTAACGGAGAACACAAAGAAGCAAAGCCGCCAAGCTCGGGACCGTTCCTGAACAGTTCGGCTCTTCTTCGTTTCTTTGCTGCTTGGTGCAACCCGGTGATTGTCTGTTTCCCCCATTGACGAGCGCGCCGCGATGCCCGATTAAAGCGCTCGACCCAACCATGAGCAACGGCTCCGACATCAAGCCCACCGACCTGCGCGGCATCCTGAAATACGTTCCCCGGTTTCAGGGGCAGACCTTTGTCATCGCCTGCGACGGCATCATCGTCGCCGACGAGAATTTCTCGAACATCCTCTCCGACATCGCCGTGCTCCGCAGCCACGGCATCAAGATCGTCATCGCCCACGGCATCGGGCACCAGATCGAGCAGCTCTCGAAGACGCGCAACATCGCCATCACGGACGTCGCGGGCACCGGCGTCGCCGACGCCGCCACGCTCGACCTCGCGATCCGCGCCGCGTCGCGCGTCACGCACCTCGTGATCGAAGGCCTGAC
>JAQGON010000117.1 GCA_028293565.1 Verrucomicrobiota bacterium
TTTCATGGGTTCTTACGCCAAATTTGGCAAATTTGAGCCTAAAACCCTATAAGGTTGCCTATCGTCCCGCTTTTCTTTTTGAACGGTCCTTTCGAAATTCGAACTAACTCCGGTACCTCAATTTAACCAAGGCCCCTATTTGGACCTCAAACAGATCAAACAGATTATTGAGTTGATGAAACGCTCCGAGTTGAGCGAGTTCGCGGTCGAGGAAGAAGGATTCAAATTGAAGATCCGTCGCGGCGGCCAAGGTTCGCCAATTGTCCTGACTAACCGGGGCTCAAATTCGCCCTTCAATCCTCAAGATACCGCATCCGCACCGGTGGCCCAAAACGCCTCAGGGTCAGTCCCAACGGCTTCCGCCGGCACGAAAACCAAGGACGAAGACGGGATCGGTTACGTCAAGTCACCCATGGTTGGAACGTTTTATCGCGCCGGTTCGCCCGAAAGTAAGCCCTACGCCGAAAACGGCACCCAGGTGGTCGAAAATACCGTCGTTTGCATCATCGAAGCGATGAAGATCATGAACGAGATCCAGGCGGAAGTTAAAGGATCGGTGATCGAAGTGCTCGTCGAAAATGGCCAGCCCGTCGAATACGGCCAGCGACTCTTCAAGGTCAAACTGGGGTAACTGCCCTCGCGCGGCGGACGCTGCCTTCCGCGCGCGTTGCCCGCCAGATCTTCGTCATCCCTCATGATTCAGAAAATCCTCATCGCTAACCGCGGTGAAATCGCCCTTCGCATCGTCCGAGCGTGCCGTGAGTTAGGCATCAAAACCCTCGCCGTCTATTCTGAGGCGGACATTCAGTCATTGCACGTCCAGCTGGCTGACGAAGCGATCTGCATCGGCGGCCCGAAAAGCGCCGATAGCTATCTCAGGGCGGATCGAATCATTAGCGCTGCGGAAATCGCCGATGTGGATGCGATTCACCCTGGCTACGGTTTCCTGTCCGAAAACGCCAAATTCGCCGAGCAATGCGAGTCGTGTAACATCAAGTTCATCGGCCCCAAGTCGAAATCCATCAAAATGATGGGCGACAAGGCCGTCGCGAAGGACACCGTCAAGAAAGCCGGCGTCCCCACCGTGCCGGGTTCCGATGGCCCGGTCGAAAACGAAACCGAAGCCGTCAAAGTCGCCCGCAAGATCGGATATCCGGTCATCATCAAGGCCGTGGCCGGCGGCGGCGGTCGCGGAATGCGGATCGCCCACAATGATATCTCGTTCGCCAAGGAATACCACGTCGCCCGCGGCGAAGCCGAAAAGGCCTTCGGCAACGGCGCGGTTTATATCGAACGTTATATTGATAAGCCCCGCCATATCGAATTCCAGATTCTCGGCGACAGCCACGGCAAGATTCTGCACCTTGGCGAGCGCGACTGCTCGGTCCAACGGCGCCATCAAAAGCTGATCGAAGAGTCGCCCTCCCCGTTCCTCACCTCCGACCTCCGGAAAAAGATGGGCAAGGCCGCAATCCGCGCCGCCGAAGCCGCCGATTACGAAAATGCCGGCACCATCGAATTTCTGGTCGATGCAAAGGGAAATTTCTTCTTCATCGAAATGAATACCCGCATCCAGGTGGAGCATCCGGTGACCGAGGAATGCACCGGGATCGATCTGATCAAACAGCAGATCCGGATCGCGAACGGCGAGAAGCTCGATTTCGACCAGGGTGACATCAAGTTCGAGAAACACGCGATCGAGTGCCGAATCAACGCCGAGGACCCCGCGCGCAACTTTGCCCCATCGCCGGGCACCATCGGGCTCTATTACGCCCCCGGCGGCCACGGCGTGCGCGTCGACTCCCATGCGTATAGCGGGTATGTCATCCCGCCCTACTACGATTCGATGATCGGCAAGCTCATCAGCTTCGGCTCGACCCGCAAGGTCGCCCTCGAGCGCATGTACCGCGCGTTGAGCGAATATCTCATCCGCGGCATCAAGACCACGATCCCCCTCCACAAGGCGATCATGTCGGACCCGGTTTTCATCGAGGGCAAAGCCACCACCGCGTACATGGAAGACTTCATGAACCGGACACCGCCCGATCTCTTTTCCTAGAGATCGCTCCCCCGGTTTCGCTCAAGCCCGACAAGACGGGCTTCGTTGCACTCTTCAGCGAGAAGGCCGCCTCAACCGCACGTCGCTCCATTCCCCAAGTAGTCGGAATTCGATGTGCCAGCCGGGCACCACCGCCCGATACGCCGCCCGGACCTTCTCATTTTCCGTCGCGAGGATCCCGCTGAGGATCAACTCCCCGTCCGGCGCGACCGCCCGAGCCAGCTCCGGCGCAAACTGGATCAGGACATCGGCGAGGATATTCGCCACCACCACGTCCGCCGCGCTCCCCCGAAGCCCCGTCACCAGGTCGCCGATCCCAAACTCCACCCGTCCCGCCTGACCGTTGAGCTCGGCATTTTCCTGGCTTACCCGCACCGCTTCCGGATCGTTGTCAAAACCGCGGATCTTTCCGAAACCGAGCTTCGCGGCCGACAACGCCAGAATCCCGGAACCGCAGCCCGCGTCGATCACCGAAACCCGCGCCGGATCCTCTCCCCTCGCGCGCATCTGCTCCTCGAGGTTCACCAGCCTTTCCACGCACAGCCGGGTGGTTTCGTGATTCCCCGTGCCGAAAGCCAGTCCCGGATCCAGCCACAGGACTTCCTCCCCCGCCGGCAACACGTGGCTCTCGCGCTCCCAGACCGGCACCCAATGCAGCCGCCCAAAACGCCAGGCCTTGAAATGCGCCTTGTAGCTGTCGCGCCACTCCGCTTCCGGCAACTCCCTCATCTCCGGGACCGCCGCCAAGTCCGCCAAAAACATTTCTCGCAGCCCGGTCCATCGCTCCGCCGCCTCGGTTCGCGACGAAAAAATCCCCACGATCCACGCCCTGCGCGCCACCGCGTCCTCGAGCAGCGTCCAGCCCGCGACGCCCGACTCCTGCAGCGCCAGATCCGCGCTCTCGACTTCGCCCGGCGGGATCTCCGCCTTGATTTCAACCAAATCCATCCCCGAAAAATCCGCCCCCGCCGCCGTGCCAGCAACGCCAATCCTCTCACCTCTCCGCGCGCCGCGCCCGATATTCCCGCGGGCTCAGCTTCGCCGCCGCCCGGATCGTCTTGTTGAAAAAATGGAGGTCCGGCAGCCCCACCTCGCCCGCGATCGTCTTGATCGCCAGCGTCGTGTGCGCCAGCAGATGCAGCGCGCGCTCGACCCGGCGACGCCGGATATAGCCCTCGATCGTCGCGCCAAACTGCGCGCGAAACAGCCGCGTCAAATGGTTGTGCGAAATCTCGGCCCGGCGCGCGATCGCCGGGATCGCCAGCGGCTGCGCGAGGTGGAGTTCGATCTCCCTCACCGCCCGGCTCAGCGCGGGATGCAGCCGCTTGCCCGGCTCATTCTCCGCCATCGGCTGGCCCGCCAGCTGCCAGAGGACATCCCACAGCCTCACCGAGGCCCGCCGCGGCTGCGATGGCAGCCAGCCCGCCGCCTCCTCCATCGCCCGGCTCAACGGCTCGAAGGCCGCCCCCAGCTCCTGCATCGCCGGCATCGCGACGAGGTCGCCACCCGCCGGAAGCTGGAAATGCGCAAAAATGTGCCGCGACTCGCCGTTGAATCGATAAACGATTCGCGCATTCGGCGGCGTGACACTCGCCCAGCCCGGCTTGATTTCGAATTCGCAGCCGTCGATCGAAAAAAATCCGTCGTAACCATACAGGTGAAGGCACCACAGCTCCGGCAGCTGATATTCCTCGAGCCGGCGCTTCTTCCCGTGCACCGCCCGGCCCGCCTGGACCAGCTGCGGCGGATTCTTCAGCGGCATCTGCCAGGTCGTCGAGTCCATCCCGAAATCCCTCAGCCGCTGCTCAAACGCGCGATGACCTCCGGCAGCAGCGCGTATTCCGCCGCGTGAATCTTCGCTTCGAGCGACTCGATCGTGTCGTTTTCGTCCACGCGCACCGCCGCCTGGTCCACGATCGGCCCGCCGTCGACCTCCGCCGTCACGAAGTGCACGGTGCAGCCCGTGACCCTCACGCCGCGCCGGAACGCCTGACCCACCGCATCCAGTCCCGGGAAACTGGGCAGCAGGCTGGGATGGAGGTTGATGATCTTTCCCGCGAACGCCGCGAGGAATCCCGGTTTCAGCACGCGCATGAATCCCGCGAGCACGACCAGATCAGGCGCACAGTCCGTGATCGTCGCAATGTACCGCGCTTCGCCCTCGCCCTCGAGCTTCGTCTTGAACGGCGCCGGATCGATGAATGCCCCTGGCACGCCGAAGTTCGCCCCAAGTCTCAGGATTCCCGCGTCCTCGCGATCCGAGAAAATCCGCACCACCTCCGCGCGCCCCAGTCGACCTTCCTTCTGCGCCACCAGAATCGCCTCGGCATTCGTGCCCCGCCCCGACCCCAGGATCACCACCCGCATCGCGTGATTTGCGCTCATCACTCCTCAAACCTCCCCCGCCGCCTTGATCCTCGCGATCAATCCCGTCGTGCTGAAACCCGGCAGGAACGGCACGAAGACAATCTTCGCCCCCGCCTCCTCGAGCGCGCCTCGCTCCTCGGGGTCCAGCTTCTGCAGCGTGTAGTCGCCCGCCTTGGAGTAAACGTCGGGAGCCAGCGCGCGGATCTCCGCCGTCAATCGCGGCGCGGAAAACACCACCACCGCATCCACGCACGCCAGCGCTCCGAGCGCATAGGCCCGCTCGGACTCGTTCTGCACGGGACGCGTCGGACCCTTGAGCGCCCGCACACTCGCATCCGCATTGATCGCCACCACCAGCACGTCGCCCAGCGCCCGCGCCGCCTGCAGCGCATACAGGTGCCCCGTGTGCAGCAGATCGAACACCCCGTTCGTCAACACCACCGACTTTCGGTCCTTGCGCCACGCGGCGCGCGCCGCCACCGCCGCTTCCAGGGTGAGAAGTTTGGAGGTTTCCAGTTTCAAGGAGGCTCCACGCTCACAGGCTGCTCCGCCGTTGTAAATTACCTTTCCCTCCCTTTCCTCGTTCCCAGCCCCGTCCCGATCGCTTCCCCCTCTCTTGCCGAATTTCGAATTCCCCATTTCGAATTCCGACCGCCCCGATTCCCCGATGAAACCCCGCATCGCCCTCGTCATATTATCCCTCGTCCTTTCCCTGCTGATCGGGATCACGCTGCGCCGCGGAGGAGCCGGTGCGGGCTTCGACGGACCGCGACGGCCGCTCATCGGGCTGTCGATGGACACCCTCGAGGTCGAGCGCTGGCAGCATGACCGCGACCTCTTCGTCGCCCGCGCCAAGGAACTCGGCGCCGACGTAATGGTGATTTCCGCCAACGGCAACGACACGCGCCAGGTCCGCGACTGCGAGGCGCTCATCAGCAACAAAATCAGCGCGCTCGTCATCATTCCCCACGACGGCGCCGCCATGGCCAAGGGCGTGAATCTCGCCCATGAGGCGCACATCCCCGTGCTGGCCTACGACCGGCTCATCCTCAACTGCGACCTCGATCTCTACCTCACCTTCGACAACGTCCACGTCGGCGAACTCCAGGCGGGCTATCTCGTCGACCATCTAAAGGGACGCAAGGCGCGCATCGTCCGCCTCCTCGGCTCCAAGACCGACAACAACGCATTCCTGTTCAAGCAGGGCCAGGACAACATCCTCAACCCCGCGATCGCCCGCGGCGACATCGAGATCGTGCACGAGGACTGGTGCGACGGGTGGCGCCCCGAAAACGCGAAGAAGGTCCTCAATGCCGCGATCACCAAGTCCGGCCGCGACATCGACGCCGTGCTCTGCTCAGCCGACATTCTCTCCGCCGGCGCGATCCAGGTCCTTCTCGAGGAGGGCCTCGCCGGCAAGGTCCTGGTGACCGGACAGGACGCGGACCTTTCGTCGTGCCAGCGGATCAT
>JAQGON010000135.1 GCA_028293565.1 Verrucomicrobiota bacterium
GAACAAGGCGAACGTGGCCCGCTATCGGGCGCGGCAGGCCCTGCAGGACAAGCTGAGCCTCGCCGTGCGGGACGTCTTCGCCGCGCACCGGAAGCTGGCGTCATAGTAGCGACGGGCGTCCTAGAACCTTCCTTCCGGAGGGCTACCGCTCGGCGCCGGGGCTCTTTCCGAACCGGGTGCGGTAGGCGCGGCAAAACGTATTGCTGCTGGTGAAGCCGCTCGCGAGGGCGATTTCCTGCACGCTCAGGACGGTCGCGGTCAGCATCGCGCGCGCGTGCTCGAGCCGCAGGCGCCGCAGCATCAGCCCGGGCGATTCGCGGTAGCGGCCGCTGAACTCGCGGATGAAATGCTCGCGGCTCACGCCGCATTTCTGGGCGACGCCCTTGAGGTTCACCGGCGAGCGGAAATGATTCCGCACGTAGTGATGCCCGAACTCGATCGGGTCGCTCGTGCGGGTTCCCTGGACCTGCTCGCGGTACAGCGCGATCAGCAGCCGGTAGATCAGTTCCGATTCGTGCAGCCGGTCGCGGAACTGCCGCTTCCGGTAGCGCTCGACGGCTTCGTTGAACAGCGCAGCGGCCTCCGATTCGTCGGGCATCCGCACCACCGAGCCGAAATCCGCGCGCACCCGCGCGAACAGGTCCTTCGTCCCGGCGCCGGAAAAAGCGAGGAAGCGGAGCCGGTAGGGTTCGGTTGAGCCGGGGGGATAGCCGTAGCTCGTCGGCTCGGCGTGGGTGAACAGCATCGCCTGGCCCGCGGGCACCGGCTGGATGCCTGCGGCGCCGCGGTACCATGCGGCGCCGGCGAGCGTGCGCTGGATCACCAGCGCGAAACGGCCCTCGCGGCGGGCGTTGTCGAACCGGTACGCGGGACTGTCCTGGACTTCGTCGGCCCCGACGTGAACCACGCTGAAGGGATCCGGTGGCGGCATGCCCGTTCATCACATTATGCACATCGCGAATCAACCTTTTGCTATCCTGAACGGCCGGCCGTGGTGTTTTGCTCTCCGCAGGTTCCCCCCGCGTCACCATCCCATCACATAAGTGCTATGAGCGCCCAGAAGACCAAACAGATCGGACATGCCGATCACACCAAGGACGCCGCGGCCCGCGGCCTGAACGGCGCGATGCTCCGTCCGGTCAAGATCACGATGCTCGGCGCCGGTAGCGCCTTCACGCCGCGGCTGATGAACGACATCCTGCGGATTCCCGGCGACCAGGGAGGGACGATCGCGCTCGTGGACATCGACCGCGAGCGGCTCGACACGATGGTGAAGCTCGTCACCCGGCTCACACTGCAGATCGGAAAGCCGGGCTGGAAGGTGATTGGCTCGCCCGACCGGCGGAAAGTGATGGCGGACTCGGATTACATCGTGAACTGCATCGAGGTCAGCGGCACGGCGTGCGTGCGCTTCGACAACGACATTCCGGCGAAGTACGGCATCGACCAGTGCATCGGCGACACGATCGGTCCCGGCGGACTGTTCAAGTCGATGCGGACGATCCCGGTTTTGCTGCAGGTGCTCAAGGACGCCGAGGCGCTGTGCCCCGGCGCAATCGTGCTGAACTACACGAATCCGATGAACATGATGTGCCTGGCGGCGGGGCGCACGTCGCCGATGAGGATCGTCGGCCTATGCCACTCGGTCCAGGGCACCAGCCACCTGCTCGCCGAGCGCGCGGGCGTCCCGGCGCACGAGATGGAATGGGAATGCGCGGGCATCAACCACCTCGCGTGGTTCACCAAGCTCGAGCACCGCGGCCGCGACCTTTATCCGCGGCTGAAGCGGAAGGCGGCGGCGGACCTCGCGAAGGCGTTCGCGGACGGGCGAGCGAAGAAGCCAAAGCGGCTGAACCACTGGCAGTGGGAGGCGCCGGTGTGGCACCAGGACATCGTCCGGAAGGACATGATGCTCCAGTTCGGCGCGTTCATCACCGAGTCGAGCGGGCACCTTTCCGAATACCTGCCCTATTACCGGAAGCGGAAGGACCTCGTTCAGAAATACAGCCGCGAAGGCTACGAGGGCGGCACGAGTTTCTACGCGGACAACTGGCCGACGTGGCGAAAGATGGCCGACCGGCAGCGCGGCGAAATGCTCGCGGGCCGGGAGCCGATGGAGTGGGAGCGCAGCTGGGAATACGCCAGCTGGATCATCGAGGCGCGCGAAAAGGACACGCCGTTCCGGATCCACGGCAACGTCATGAACAACCACGCGGGGGCGGGGCAGCTGATCACGAATCTTCCCGCCGACGGCTGCGTGGAGGTGGCGTGCATGATCGATCGCAACGGCATCAATCCCACCCGCTACGGCGCGCTGCCGCGCCAAATGGCCGCGGTCTGCGACTCGAACATGCGGATGTTCGACCTCGGCGCGCAGGCGTGCATCGAGCGGAGCAAGGAACTCGCGATCTACGCGCTGATGCTCGATCCGCTGACCTCCGCCGTCTGCAGCCCCGACGAAATCAAAAAGATGACGCTCGAGATGTTCGCCGCGGAAAAGGCATACCTGCCGGGATATCGCTGATTGGGCGCGCCGCCCCGGAAACGGCGCGTTCCACCCGATGGGCTCATTGACTGAGCCGGCGGCCGACGATGATCAGGTCCCGTTCGACGCCGTCGAGATTCGCGACGCGCGGAAGGTGGGCCCACCGCTCAAACTTGAATTCGGCGAACAGCCGCAGGCTCGGTTCGTTGTGCGCGAAGATATATCCGAGGAGCGTGTGGACTTTCAGGCGCGGGGCCCGCGCGATCGACTCGGCGAGCAGCGTTCGGCCAAGGCCCTGCCGGCGGCGTGACTCCTCGATGTAGATCGCGACCATCGCGGTGCCGTCATAGGCGGCGCGAGGGTAAAACGGATCGAAGCTCAGCCAGCCGACGATCCCGCCGTCTTCCTCCGCCACCCAGACCGGCCGATGTCCCGGATCGTGCGCCCTGAGCCACGGCACGCGGCTCGCAACTGTCACCGGCTCGAGATCCGCCGTCACGGTTCGTCCCGGAATGATGGAGTTGTAGATCGCCACGATCGCCGGAAGGTCGGCCTCGGCAGCATCGCGGATCGTCATTTCGCGAGCATGGAAACCGCGGGAAGTGGCGCGAGTGCAAAGGTGGCGCCGGCCTCCTGCGGCCAAAGTCACGAAAACCGGCGGGGCGTCGCCCCGGCATTTTCAGCGCGGCGTCGCGGGCCGGGTGAACTCGATCCTGCGCGCCAGTTCCACAAGCCGGTCGCGGAGGATTTCGTCCTCCTCCGCCTTCGTCTTCCGGTAGGCGCTGCGCTCGGTGACGCGTTCCGCCAGTTCGGTCGTGATGACGTAGATCACGTTGTTGCGGACAAAAATCAGGTTGCCGCGCTTGGCGACGGGCGGCGTTTCATCGCCGCCGAGGATCGAGCTCTTCGCCGCAAACATTGATCCGCCCGGGAGCAGCGTGTACGCGATGAGCGACCCGCCCATGACGGTCTCCGAAAATCCCACGCTCTCCACCTTGCCGCCGGGAAAGGCGTTCTGGAAATCGGGCATCACGTAGGTGTCGAAAAAGTAGGCGAAGTAGTCCTTGAGGCCGCGGGTCGAGAGCTCCCAGCGCTGCGTCGCATCCTGCGGGAAGACGCCGATGCTGACGTGGACGTTGAAGCTGTCCTGGAAGGTGACGACGTTTTCCGTATCCGTGATCGAGCCGCCGAGCTCGGGCAGCACCGGGATCGCGATCCGGAAATACCCCGTTGGTGAAATATACGTCCGGCCCTCGACGCGGCCCGACAGACCCCGGACGGGATCGCCGGTCTGCGCGAACGCCCCGCCGGTCGAAAGGGCCAGAAGCAGGTAGAAAACGCGCTTCATCGAGAGTGGCGGGTTATGGGCGGCAGCGCGGCTTTCGAGCCGCGCCGCATTCCTCATACCTCCAACGTCAACCAAAGTTCCACCGGAATCGCCTCGGCGCGAACCTGGGGCGAAAGCCCCGCCGCCCCCAGCCGGGCCAGCCAGGCGCCGCCGCCGCCCGGCAGGCGATCGCGCAGCAGTCCGCCGATCTGCTTCCGCCGTTGCTGAAAGCACGCGCGGATCACGGCCTTGGTTGCCGGAGGAAACACATGCGGCGCCGGTTTCCTGACGAGGTGCATCAGGTACGACTCGATCTCGGGCTGGGGATAAAAGCAGCGCGCGTCGACCTTGTGTCCGGGAGCGACGTCATACGCCGCCTGGAGGAAGACGGAGATCGCGCCGAAGTCCTTGCCGCCCGGCTTTGCCGCATAGCGCCGCGCGGCCTCCTGCTGCAGCATCAGCACCATCCGGCCGGGCAGGGGACCGGCCAGCACGGCGTCCATCCAGGGTGTCGAGATCGCGTAGGGCAGGTTGGCGACCACCTTGAAGTCGGGAGACCCCTGCCGCTGCAACGGATCGAATCCCGCGAGCGGTTGCTCCACCGCGTCCCCCTCGCTCAGATGCAGCCGGCCGCCGGCCCCGGGCGCCAGCGATTCCTCGAGGTGCAGGTGAAGGTTCCGGTCCTTTTCGACGGCCCACACTTCCGCGCCGGCGTCGAGGAGCGCGGATGTCAGCGTGCCCAGGCCCGGCCCGATTTCGACGACGGCGTCCCCGGGCCGCACCTCGGCCAGCTCGAGCGATTTGCGGACGATGTTTCCGTCGACGAGAAAATTCTGCCCCAGAAAACGCTTCGGCTGATGACCGAGCCGGAGCAGCAGGTCCCGCGTGGCGCTGGGAGAAAGCGGCATCAGGAACGGCGGAAATCCGCGATCAGCCCGCCGGGCTCGGCGGCGCGCATCAACGCCTCGCCCACCAGGACCGCGTGCGCGCCGGCCTGGCGCGCGCGGAGCGCATCGGCGCGGGTCGAGATCCCGCTCTCGCTCACGGCGATCACGCCCGGGGGGAATTTCGGGATCAGGCGCTCGCTCAGCGCGAGGTCCGTCCGGAACACCGCGAGGTCGCGGTTGTTGACGCCGATGATCCGGGCGCCGTGCCGCACCGCGCGCGCGATTTCTTCCTCGGTGTGCACCTCGAACAGCGCCTCGAGCCCCGCGGCCGCCGCCGCGCGCTGCAGCACCTCGATCTCCTCGTCGGAAAGCGCGCGAACGATGATCAGGATCGCGCTGGCGCCGGCCTCGCGCGCCTGCAGGACCTGGATCGGATGCACCATGAAATCCTTGCGCAGGCAGGGGATTGCGGGCGAACCCGACGCAAGGAACGCGGCGACTCCCCGCAGGTCGTCGAGCGTTCCGCCGAAAAATTTCTCGTCCGTCAGGACGGACAGCGCGTCCGCCCCGGCCGCCTGGTAACGGCGCGCCTGATCCACTGACGAGGCGCCCGCGTTGATCTCGCCCGCCGACGGTGACCGGCGCTTGATTTCCGCGATGACGGCCAGCTGCCCGTCGCCCCGGCGGAGCGCCGCGGAAAACGAGGGCGGTTTCGGCCGCGCCGCATCGGCGCGCGCGAGTTCGCCGTCGCTGACCGGGCGGAGCAACGGGGCGATCTCGCGCCGTTTCCAGGCCATGATCTCGGTGAGCTTGTCGGACATCGCGGGTGATAGCCGCAAAGAGGCGCAAAAGGCGCAAGAAACAATCGGCGGCCCGCCCGGTTTTGCCTTTGCGCTTTTGGCGGGTTTTTGTGGCCATTGCCGCATGAGCGCGATCGACGACCTGAAGCACACGATGGCCCGGCTGCGCGGGCCCGGAGGGTGTCCGTGGGACCAGGAACAGACGCACGCGACGCTGGTGCGGTGCCTGATCGACGAGGCCAGCGAACTGATCGACACGATCGACCGGCAGGACATGGCGCACATGCGCGAGGAACTCGGCGACGTCCTGATCCAGATCGTCTTTCACGCCTGCCTGGCCGAGGAGGCCGGCCATTTCAATTTCGAGGACGTCGCGCGGGACATCAACGAGAAGCTCATCCGGCGCCATCCGCACGTCTTCGGCACCGACCGGCTGCAGACCTCGGACCAGGTCATCGCCCAGTGGGAAACGATCAAGGCGGGCGAAAAGAAAAACGGCCCGGCGAAAAGCGGCGTGTTCAAGGAGCAGCCTCCGCGCCTGCCGGCCCTGATGTTCGCGGAGGCCGCCTGGAAGCAGATTGAAAAGCAGTCTCTGCCGGCCGCGGGGCTGGTCGACATGGCGAAGGTCCGCGCGATCGGCGGACAGCTCACGGAGGAATCGCTCGGCCGGATGCTCTTCGAGATCGCCGCGGCGAGCCGGGCCAAGGGGCTCGATCCCGAAGGCGCGCTGCGCCTGCACACGGCGAAGGTCATGCGCGATGTCGAGCAACGCGTCCACTCCGCCGCGGTCTGAGCTCCCGCCCGGCGTCGCCGCCGAATGGTGGCAGCCTTTCGCGGACTTTCTCGAGCACGAGCGCCGGTATTCCGCGTACACGCTGCGCAACTACCGGCAGGCGTTCGTGGATTTCCACGCCTGGCTTGCAGGCGAGGCGGCGGGGGAGAAGGGCCTGGATGCGCTGACCGGCCGCGAGGTGCGCGACTTCGTGATCGAGGCGCAGGGCCGCTTTGGCCGCCGCACGCTGCACAACCACGTCTCCGGGTTGCGGGCGTTTTATCAGTTCTGGCTGCGCCGCGGGAAGGTGCGCCGCAATCCGTTCCTCGGCGTACCGCTGCCGAAACTGGAGCGGCGCCTGCCGAAATTCCTGACCGAGGAGCAGATGGTGCTGCTCCTCGACGGCCCGCGGAAACTTCTGGAGCGCGGCGCGATCGACGCGTTCACCGCGAGCCGCGACCGGCTGGTGATGGAGCTCCTGTACGGCGGCGGGCTCCGGGTGAGCGAGCTGACGGGCCTCAACCATGGCGCGATCGATTTGGATTCGGGGGTCGCCCGGGTGCTCGGGAAGGGAAGGAAGGAACGGCTCTGCCCGCTGGGAAGCGTGGCGACGGCGTTGCTGAAAACGTTCAAGGCCGGATTCGCGGAAACGGCGACGCACGCGTCTTCGCCGGTGGTCACCGATCGCCGGCACCATCGCCTGCCGGTGCGGCAGGTGCAGCTGCTGCTCAAGCGTTACCTGGCGCTGGCGGAGCTGCCGATGGACCTGACGCCGCACAAGCTCCGGCATTCGTACGCGACGCACCTGCTCAACGCCGGGGCCGATCTGCGGCTGGTGCAGGAGCTCCTCGGCCACGCGCAGCTGACCTCGACGCAGGTTTACACCCACGTGAGCGTGGCACGGTTGAAGGACATCCACGCCCGGGCGCATCCGCGCGGATAGTAGCACGGGCTCCGACCCGTTTGGGCGGACGCTGCCGACGGAGAACGTCGAGCGCACCCGTTTAGCTCGAGTCCACCTTCACGGGTCGGAGACCCGTGCTACAGGCGGTTTTGTTCAAAGCGCGCTAGAGATCCCTGATCGCCTCGGCCAGCGCCTCGCAGGCGCGGTCGATCGCGGCGCCTTCGTGCGCGGTGCTGAGAAAGCCCGCTTCGTACGCGCTCGGCGCCAGATAGACGCCGCGCTCCAGGCAGCCGTGGAAAAATCGTCCGAACAATTTCGCGTCGCCCTTGAGCGCGGTGTCGTAGTCCCGCACGGGCGCGGACGTGAAGAAAATGCTGAACATCGATCCGCACTGCGGAACCTGCACGGGCAGTCCCTTCGCCTTCGCCGCCGACCGCACGGCGTCCCGCAGCCGCCGGCCGAGCGCGTCCAGACGCGCGTAGGGGTTGAGCTCGTCGAGCAGTTTCAACGCCGCGATTCCCGCCGCCATCGCCAGCGGGTTTCCGCTCAGGGTTCCCGCCTGGTAAACCGGCCCGAGCGGCGCGAGAAGATCCATGATCTCGGCCCGGCCGCCGAACGCGCCGACCGGAAGTCCGCCGCCGATGATCTTGCCGAGGCAGGTCAGGTCGGGGACGACGTTCTCCCGCTCCTGCACCCCGCCGCGGGCGATCCGGAAGCCGGTCATGACCTCGTCGAAGATCAGCAGCGCCCCGTGCTGCGCCGTGACCCTTCGCAGGAACGCGAGATAGCCGTCGTCCGGCATGATGAAGCCGACGTTGCCGCAATACGGCTCGAGGATCACGCCCGCGACCTGGCCGGGGTTCGCCGCGAACGCCGCCTCGAGCGCCGCGCGATCGTTGTAAGGCAGCACGACCGTCTCCCGCGCAAACGCGGCCGGGACTCCGGCGCTGTCGGGATTCCCGTGCGTCAGAGCGCCCGAACCGGCCTTGATCAAAAGGGAATCCGAGTGGCCATGATAACAGCCGGAGAACTTGATGATCTTGTCCCGCTTCGTGAACCCGCGCGCGAGCCGGATGGCGGACATCGTCGCCTCCGTGCCGCTGTTGCACATCCGGACCTTCTGGATCGACGGAACGAAGCGCACGATCAGTTCCGCCATCTCGACCTCGGAGGGATTGGGCGTGCCGAACGACGTGCCCTTTTCCAGCGCGGCCGCGATCGCCGCCTTGATGACAGGATGATTGTGCCCGTGAATCGCCGGCCCCCATGTGCCGACGAAGTCGATCAGCTCGCGATCGTCGGCGGTGATCAGCGTGGCGCCGCGCGCCGCCTTCACGAAAAAAGGCGCCCCGCCCACGGAGCGAAACGCCCGCACGGGAGAATTGACCCCGCCGGGGATCAGCTGCTTCGCGCGATGGAACAGGGCCTCGGAATTCGGGGAAGACATTTTTTTAACCGCTGATTGGCGCCGACCGTCGCTGGTTTTCCTGTCCGGGAAAAACGCCGGCTAGCTCACGTATTTCTGGACGATCGGGATCCTGCGGCCGACGCCGAAGGCGAGCGGCGTGATCTTCAGGCCCGGGGCCGCCTGCTTCCGCTTGTACTCGTTCAGGTCCACCTTCCGCACGACGTCGTTGACCACCGCCTCGTCGAACCCGCGGGCGACCAGGTCGCGGCGGGACAGGCCTTCCTCCACGTAGCCCTGCAGGATGGCGTCGAGGAGATCGTAGGGCGGCAGGCTGTCCTGGTCGGTCTGTCCCGGGCGGAGCTCGGCGCTGGGGGGTTTTTCAATCGTATTGTGCGGGATGATCTCGCGCTCTCGGTTGATCCAGCGCGCGAGGGCGTAGACCTGGGTCTTGAACACATCCGAGATCACCGCGAGCCCGCCGCACATGTCGCCGTAAAGCGTGCAGTACCCGACCGCGACCTCGCTCTTGTTTCCGGTCGTGAGCAGGAGCGACCCGAACTTGTTCGACAGGGCCATCATCAGCACGCCGCGGATGCGCGCCTGGATGTTCTCCTCGGCCACGTCGCGCGGACGCCCGGCAAAGAGCGGCTGCAGCGCGCGCTCGGTCGCCGCCACCGGCTCGGCGATGGCCACGGTCTCGAACTGGATCCCGAGGTTGCCGGCGAGAATCCGCGCGTCGTCGCGCGAGTGCTGCGACGAAATCGACGACGGCAGCGAGACGCCGACGATGTTCTCCCGTCCCAGCGCCGCGGCGGCGATCACCGCGACCAGCGCCGAGTCGATGCCACCCGACAGGGCGATCAGCGCGCGCCTGAAACCGCTCTTGTGCGCATAATCGCGGAGCCCGAGCACCAGCGCCTCGAAGGTGTCCTTCATCTCGTCCTGCGCGAACGTGGGATGGATCGCGACAGGCGTCCGCGCCGCCGACGCCGGAATGGGCGGCTCTCCGCGGCTCGGGACGCCGACCACCCGGATCTCCTCCGCGAAGGCGGCCAGGCCGGCGACGACCGCGCCCGTGGCGTCGCAGACGAGGCTGCGGCCGTCGAAGATGAGTTCGTCGTTGCCGCCGACCGCATTGACGTAGGCCACCGCGCAGCCGAGCGAACGCGCGGACTCCGCCACGAGTTTCTGGCGCACGTTTTCCTTGTCGTGGTGCCAGGGGCTCGCCGAAAGGTTCAGCATCAGGTCGCACTTCTGCGCCGCCAGCTGCTCGAGCGGCATCGCCCCGCTATAGAGCCGGCGTGTACTGAGCATCGGGTTCGTCCAGATGTCCTCGCAGATCGTCACGCCGATTCGCCGTCCCCCGTGCTCGACGACGGTGGGGGAGACCGCCGGTTCGAAATACCGGTCCTCGTCGAAGACATCGTAGGTCGGAAGCAGGCACTTGCGGGCCATCGCGGCCACCTTTCCCCGCACGCAAAACGCGGCGGAGTTGTGAAAGGGACGCCCGCGTCCGGTGGCGTTCAGCTCGACTGTCCCGAGGAGGATCGGCACTTCGCCGGTGGCGGCCGCGATCTGCGCCAGCGATTCCGCCACATCCGGCACGAACCGGCGCTTGAAGAGCAGGTCGCGCGGGGGATAACCGCAGACGGCGAGTTCCGGGAAGACCACGAGTTCGGCGCCCTGCGCCACGAGCGTCTGGTACGCGTCGAGGATCCGGTGGCGGTTGCCGGCGAGGTCGCCGACGATGGGATTGAGCTGGGCGAGGCCGAGGCGCATGAGGAAAATGGGAGCGCGCAACGTGGACGCGTTTCCAAGTCCTGACAACACGCAAGGCACGCGACCGATTCCAAGGCAGTTGAACAGAAGCCAACCAAGGAAACAAAGCGCCGTCCGTCGCCGGAGTCCGGGTTGCACTCTGGAGTTGATCCTGAAGGGGGTTCGGAAACCAAAAAATCATTGGAGGCTGCCTGCAAACCCGGGTGTCTTCGACGGACGGCGCTTTGTTTCCTTGGTTGGCTTCTGTTCAAACGGATCGGGGTTCGGGGCTTGCGCCGGACGCGGGCGGATCGCTTTGTTGCGGCCTTCATGACTGCCGCCCACCGCCTCATCCTCGCCTCCGCTTCGCCGCGCCGGCGCGAGCTGCTGGGCGGATTGGGCGTGCCGTTCGACGTCGTCGTGGCCGGCGTGACTGAACACGAGGATCCAGCGACGGATCCCGCCGTGATGGTCGCCCACAACGCCGCGTTGAAGGCCGGGTGGGTCGCGGCGCGGCATCCGGAGGCGTTTGTGCTCGGCGCCGACACGACCGTCTTCATCGACCGCACCGTCCTGAACAAACCCGCGACTCTCGAGGAGGCGCGGACGATGCTCCGGCAGCTCTCGGGCCGGACCCACACGGTGTTCACGGGGATTGCTCTGACGTGCCGGCGCCGCGAGGTGAACGTTCAGCGCGGGGTCACGAGCCGGGTGACGTTCAAGGCGTTCGACGACGCGGTGATCGACGCCTATTTCCGGATCGTCAATCCCCTCGACAAGGCCGGCGCGTACGGAATCCAGGAGGGTCGCGAGCTGATCATCGCGGGCTGGGAGGGGTCGTTCACAAATATTATGGGGCTTCCGATGGAAGCGACGAAACAAATTTTGACGGAACAGGGTCTCGTGGCCTGACTCCTTGCGCACCGCCGGGTCATCCATGAGCCAAACCATCGTTTCACCCCCCCTGTCGCTGATCCTGCGCCGCGCAGTCGTGCGGATGTGGCATGACCCGGACTCGCGGTCGGTCCTCATCGGGATCGCCGGCATGCTGCTGGTGCACCTGCTGCTGTACCTCCTGATGCCGCTCTTGCTGAAGACGGAGCCCATCCGGGCGCTGCAGCGCCCGCACGCGAAGCCGCAGCAGTTCAGCATCGAGCTCGCGCCGGAATCGCCGCTGACGAAGCGGCCGCCGCCCAGGCCGCCCACAAAATTCGTCGAGACCAATCCCGACGCGCCGGAGAACATCCCGGACAAGACGGAGAATTTCGCGGCGCAAAACCAGCAGGTCGCCCAGCAGAAGCCGACGCCCAACGGGAAGAGCGACCATCCGGCGATCGAGGGACAGAAGGAAATCCATTCCAACCAGATCGTCTCCGGCCAGCTCACCAAACCCGTGGAGCAGGTCGCCGTCCCGCCCGTCCCGCAGGACCAGCCGCCGCAGGAATCGCGGGTCATGACCACCCGTCCCGAACAGAATCCCCTGGCCGGTTTCGAGAAAAAAACCGGCGACGACCAGGCCGGGTACGGCTCCAACATCGCGAAGCTGACCGACAACTCCAAAAACATTCCCGAGAAGATCGACGGCGCGAAGGACGTCCCGCTGGTCGAGGGCGCGACCGCGATGCAGCCGCAGATCGATCCGCACCGGCCGCGTCCGCGCCCGCAGATCGTGAAGCAGCAGCAGACGCGCCCCGCGATCTTCGAGGAAAACAAATTCGGGACCTCGAACATCGGCCTCATGGCCATCGACGCCAAGTGGAGCAACTACGGCGCCTATCTCCAGCGCATGATCGAGACGGTCCAGACGCAGTTCGACAAACTCGTCGCCGAGAGCCGGATCTACCCGCCCGCGGGGAGCACGGTGACGATCAAGTTCATCATGGATTCGGAGGGGAAGATCGCGACCGTCGTGAGCGTCGACAACAAGGCGACGGAGGCCGCCGCGCGGGTGTGCATCAACTCGATCACCGCGCGCTCGCCCTATGGTCCGTGGACGGACGACATGAAGGCGGTCCTTGGCGAGCAGCAGGAGATGACGTTTTCGTTTTATTACCAGTGAGCGCCGTGCCCGAGGACTTCTGGACGTCGCTGCCGCTGGGGCGCAACGTGCGCCTGCTGACGCACGACGCGAACGGACTGGCGGCGTTCGACAAACCCGCGGGCGCGCTCTCGCACCCGAACGCCGGCGGCGACGAGCCGCGCTCGCTGCTGACCGTGCGCTATCGCCTCGAGGGGGAATTCTACGAGTGGACGGAAACGAAGGGCGGTCCAACGCGGCGTCTCTGGCTGCTCAACCGCCTCGATTCCGCGACCTCCGGCGTGATCCTCGTCGCCGCCGACGAGGCGCTGGCGACGGAGATCCGGGCGCAGTTCAAGCGCAAGCAGGTGCGGAAGATTTACCAGGCCCTCGTTTTTGGCGCGCCGCGGGAACCGGCCGAGGTGTGGCGCGACATGATCTCGGCCGTGAAGAAAAAGGCGCAGGTCCGCGCCACGACCGGCGTCGGCAGAGTCCCGGCGGAATGCCGGATGACCGTCGTGCGGGCGGGTAGGGGAGAGCCGCGCGTCAGCCTGCTCCAGCTCGAACCGATGACCGGCCGGAGCCATCAGCTGCGGGTCCAGTGTGCGAAGCGTCACCTGCCGATCGTCGGCGACCAGACGTACGGCGATTTCCCTCTGAACCGGGCGTTCGCGAAGGCGCAGCGCAGCAAGCGGCTCTTCCTGCATTCGCTCGCGACGAGCTTCGGCTACGACTTCAACGGGCGGAGGCACACCTTCGCGGTCGAGGCGCCGCTGCCGGCCGAATTCGCGCTGTAGCCCGATTTTTTCACCGGAGCCGATCAGGGCGAGGGAGGTGCGGCCTCCGGTTCCAAGGCCGCACTTGAAGTCTCGTTTGGATTTCAGCTAACTCGCCGTCGCGCATGTTTGAAACCCTGTTGGACGCATTCCAAGGATCGCCCCTTTCGCTGTGGGGCCCGTTTGGCCTCCTCCTCCTGTGCGGGCTGGGCCTGCCGGTTCCGGAGGACGTGGTGCTGATCGTGGCGGGTGCGCTCGGCGAGCTGGACGGGCGTTTCTGGATGAAGGTGAGCGCCGTGATGTACGTCGGCGTGCTGGCGGGCGACTCGATGATCTTCATCGCCGGGCGGCACCTGGGAACGCGGCTCCTGGCGTCGCGCTGGCTGCAGCGCATCCTGCCGGCGGCGAAACAGATCAAGGTCGAGGCGATGATGGAAAAATACGGGTTCATGGCCCTGTTCATCGGGCGGTTTCTCCCCGGCCTGCGTGCTCCGCTGTTTTTCACCGCCGGGTCGATGAAGGTCGGCTATCTCAAGTTCCTGTTTTTCGACGGGCTCGCCGCGCTGGTCAGCGTGCCGCTCTTCGTCTGGCTCGGGCATTGGCTGTGGGTGAGGTTCAGCGAGGACCTCGAGCAGCTGAACGAAACCCTCGAGCGCACGCACGCGTACTCGCTCTGGTTCGCCCTCGCGATCGTGACCGCCGTGGCGTCGAGCGCCTGGCTGTACACCCGGCGCACGCGCCAGGCGTAGGTGGCGGACGTCACGGGGCAACGTAAGGGCCGGACTGGTCTCTTTTGCGGTTGGCGCGAGGAGGATTTCGCGCACGTTGGCGGCATGTTTGACCCTGTCGAAAAACTGAAGGAATTCATCCGCTTCCCCAGCGTCTCGGCCGACTCCAAATTCAAGGACGGCATGCGCGGCGCGCAGGAGTTTGTCTCGGGATTGCTCGGCTCGCTCGGCTTCCAGGTGGAGGTCGTGAAGACCGACCTGCATCCGATCATCCTCGCGCGGCGGGGCGGGGACCCATCGTGGCCCCACGTGATCATCTACGGCCACTATGACGTCCAGCCGGCCGATCCACTGAACCTCTGGCAGTCGCCGGCGTTCGAGCCGACGGTCCGCGGCAACCGGATTTATGGCCGGGGCGCGGCGGACAACAAGGGTCCGCTGATGGCGCACCTCGCGGCGGTTGGCCAGCTGCTCGAGGCGAATCCCGGCCTGCCGTTGCGGATCACGTTCCTGATCGAGGGGGAGGAGGAGATGGGCAGCCCGAGTTTCCTCCCGTTTCTCGAGCGGTACCAGCAGGAGCTCAGGCAGGCGGACTTCGTCTTCCTGTCGGACACGGGAATCCCGAACGAGCAGCAGATGGTGATCACGGCCGGATTGCGCGGGCTGGTGACGTTTGAAATCGAGGCCACCGGAGCGAACAGCGACCTGCACTCCGGCCTGCACGGCGGCGTGCTCCTGAACCCAATCCAGGCGCTCGTGGACCTGTGCGCCTCGCTGCACACGCCGGACGGCCGCGTGAACGTGGCGGGATATTACGACGACGTGCTCGACGTCGAGCCGTGGGAGCGCGAGGAGCTGAAGAAACTCGGGGCGAACGAAAACGACTACCGGAAATTCCTGGGGATCGACGCGTTTCATACGCCGCCCGGAATTTCCCCGTTCGAGGCGCTGCGGTTTTTCCCGACCTTGGAGTTCAACGGGATCGGCGGCGGCTACCAGGGCGAGGGCGGCAAGACGGTGATTCCGGCCAGGGCCTTCGTGAAGATCAGCTGCCGCCTGGTCGCGAACCAGGATCCGCAGAAGATCAAGGCGCTCCTGTATCGGACAATCCAGGACCGTGCGCCGAAGGGCGTGAAGCTGAGGATCGTCGACGGACATACCGCGATGCCGTACGTCGTGGTGCCACCGGACCGCACGAACACGCCGAAGGCGCAGCCGCCGGCGCTGGCGCGGGCATTCCGGGCGACGGATGCCGCGGTGAAGGAAATCTGGGGGCGCGCTCCGCTTTACCTGCGCGAAGGCGGCAGCGTGCCGATCATCGGCGAGATCAAGCGCGTCCTCGGTCTCGATTCCGTGATGCTCGGCCTCTTCCTCCCGCAGGACAACCTGCACGCGCCGAACGAGAGCTTCAATCTCGACGTCATGAAAAAGGGGATCGAGACCTCGAAGCGAATCCTGACGGCGGTGGCCGGCAGGTGAAACGTAGCATGGGTCTCCCGACCCATAGGCGGGGTGCCTTCCACCAAAGAGCCCAGCCCAGCACCAAGACGCTCCGAGGTTAAAACGGGTCAGGAGACCCGTACTACCCTTATTTCTTCAGAATGATGATCTCGGCGCGGCGGTCCTTGGCCCTCGTCGCGTCGTCGGCATTCTTGGAAGCCTCGAGGCTGCCCTTGGAATTGGCCTCCACCTTGTCGGCGGCCACTCCGAGCGAAATCAGGTATTTCTTCGCCGCGGTCGCGCGGCGGTCGCCGAGGCTGAGATTGTACTCATCGGTGCCGCGCCAGTCGCAATGGCCTTCGAAAAGGATGCGGTGCTGCGGGTTCTTCTCGAGGTAATCCTTCGCTTCCTTGATCCTGGCGCGCTCGCTTTCCTTCACGTTCGACTTGTCGAAATCGAAGTAAACCGGTTTGAGCAGGCCCTTGATCATCTGGTCGTCCTCGAACACGCCATCGGTGCGCTGGGTCAGGCCCTGGGCCGTCGGGTCGAGCGCGGGGTTGACCGTCTCGGGATTAACCGTGCCGCCGCCGGTCGGGCCGAGGACCGTGGAGCTCGGGTCCGGACGCACGGGTTTCTTTTTGCAGCCGGCGAGAACGAAAACGGCGCTGGCGAGGACAAGGCAAAGTTTCTTCGAGGCGATGTTCATGGAAGGGATCGAAATGGATCGGTTGAAAAGCTATTGGCCAACCTTTTTACGGCGGCAAGGTTTTACTGCGCCTTCTTCTGCTCGATTAGCCCGACTTCCAACGCGTAACGGGTCAGGCTCGCGACGTCGTGCAGGTTGAGCTTGCGCATCAGGTTCGTGCGATGGTTGTCCACCGTCTTGATGCTGATCCCGAGCTTCGCCGCGATCTCGCGCGTGCTGTGGCTCTCGGCGACGAGCTGCAGGATCTCCCGCTCGCGGTCGGTGAGGAAATCGGAGGCGCTGCTCGCGTCGGGGTTCGCGACGACATCGCGGAGGAGCGCCGCGACGGCGGGGCCGAAGTAAGTGCCGCCGTTCGCGACGGTTTCGAGGCCCTTCTTGAATTCGACGAGCCCCGCGGTCTTTTCCACGAATCCATGGGCGCCGGCCTCGAGCATCTCGCGGACGAGCACCGGGTTTTCATAGCCGGAGAAGATCAGCACGCGCATGCCGGGAAGTTTTTTCGCGATGCGGCGCAGGATATCGACGCCGTTGAGCCCCGGCAGCTTCGCATCCAGCACGAGAAGATCGGGTTTTGCCTCCAGGCAAAGGGCCACGGCGCTCTGGCCGTCGCCGCTTTCGCCCACCAGATCGTAGTTCGGGTCGAGGCGAAGGATCTCCACAAGCATTTCCCGGATCGCGGTTTGGTCTTCGACGATGATCAGGCGCTTCATGGATTCGCGGTCACGGGGTAGGAGGTGTGGAAAAGTGGTGGGCCGGCTGGGATTCGAACCCAGAACCAATTGCTTAAAAGGCAACTGCTCTACCATTGAGCTACCAGCCCCCGGGCAAAGGAAAAGCGCGAAATAGGTGGTCTGGCGGAGACCTTTGGCAAGTCATTTCGCGGGAAAGCGCGCCGACGGCATTGACCGGGTCGCGCGCCGTGCTTAAGCCAGCGCTCCACCAATTACGATTTTGGGAACAATCCAAAAATATGCCCATCAGAGCGAGGTTGAACGCATGTCAACCAAAGCGCAGGAAGTTGCACTCGATCAAGTACTCGTGAACCGCTTCAAAAGCGGGGATCAGGCTGCCTTCGACGAGATGGTGGGCCGTTATTGGGATCGCATCTATTCGATGGTGAACCAGCTGCTCCGCAACTCGCAGGACGCGGAGGAGGTCACGCAGGATGCCTTCATCCGCGCGCACCGCGGCCTCGTCAACTTCCGCGGCGATTCCGCCTTCTCCACCTGGCTCTACCAGATCGCCACCAACCTCGCGCGCAACCGCTACTGGTACTGGTGGCGGCGCAAGCGGGACAAGTCGGTCTCGTTCGATGCTCCCATCAGCGCCGACAACTCCACGACCCTTGCCGACCTGATCCCGGCCGAGGTCGAGACCCCCGACGACATCACCGTCACCCAGGAATTCATCGCGCGCATCGCCAAGGGCATGGAACGCCTCAGCGCCAAGCACCGCGAGATCCTCACCCTCCGCAACATCAAGAACCTGACCTATGAGGAGATCGCCGAGATCCTGGGGATCTCCGTCGGCACCGTGAAAAGCCGCATCGCCCGCGCCCGGGAAAGCCTCCGGCGAAAACTCGGCGAAGATTTTCGGACCTCCTGACCCCGCAGCCTGTCCCTGCCTAACACCCCTGACTACCATGAAAGAGTCCAAGTTCATCGAACTCCTCAACCTTTACGTCGACCACCATATCAGCCCGGCCGACGCCGCCCTGCTGGAAGCCGAAGTCCGCACGAACGGGGCGCGGCGCAACGTCTACCGCCAGTACTGCCAGATGCAGAAGGCCTGTCACCAGCTCGGCGAAGCCTTCCGCATCGAGTCGCCCGCCGCCGCGACCACCCCGAAGATCATCGATTTCAAGCCGCGCCGCCCCGCCTTGGCCGGGGTCACGTATGCCGCGGGAATCATCGCGGTCGCAGCCTGCATCGCAGTCGCGTTCGTCGTGCGTTCCGGAGGCCGGGCGCCGGGCTCGCCGGCGGCTGTCGCCACGCATGCGTCCGCGCCGGCTCCGGCCAGTGTCGCCGCATTGACCGCGCCCGCAGTGCGGCCAGCCCTGCAGCCGGCCTTTGGTCCGCGCTCGCTGACCCTCCGCGGACAGAATGCCGAGCTGGCGGAAAACGCCGCGCCGGAGCAGGTCGCCTTGCGCGACTGGATGGATGACATCCGCCTTTCCTCGATGCAGGGCGTCTTGATCGAGGACCTGCGCTTCGACGGAAAACCCGCGCTCCCCAGCGACGACCGCGTCTATCGCTCGGTTCGCCCCTTCCAAGGCAAGGTCGAGATGACCGCGTTCAAGTTCCAGCGGTAAGCCGCTTTCGTCGCGGCTCAACCGCTCAGTCCAACGTTTTTTCGAGTCGACACGGTTTAGGGTCGGAAGGGATTGGCCGCAAAAATGCGCAAGGGCTCGGCGGCTCCGAATCGATTCTCCCGTGCGCATATGAGCGCGTTGGCAGTTCCTTCGCCGCCCCGGAGCCCTTGCGCATTTTTGCGGCCAACCCTCCGGTCGAAATTCCCCGCCGAGGATGAGGATTCATCCCAAGGCAATGCCGTGCGCCGTCAGCTCAGCGCTTTTTTGACCAGCGCCTCGGTCGTCGCTTTCGGGCCGAGGGTGAGGGCGGCACGGCGGACGGCCTGGTCGGCGTCGGCAGTCTTGTAGCCCAGCGCCGTCAGCGCGGCCACGGCGTCGCGATGCGGCGCGGCGACGGACCCCGTGGCAGGTTCGCCCAAGGACACCACTGTGGTCGAGCCGGTCGCGCCAACCTTTGACTTTAGCTCCACCACCAGGCGCTCGGCGGTTTTTTTTCCGATGCCGGGGCATTTCGCCAGCGTGCCGATGTCTCCGGCACGGATCGCATCCTCCAGCAGCGCGAGCGAAAGGCGGCTCATGATGCTGAGCGCGACCTTGGGCCCCACGCCGGTCACGTGCTCGATCATCAGGCGGAAAAAATCGCGGTCAGCCGGGGTCGCGAAACCGTAAAGCGTCTGGGAGTCCTCGCGGTAGATCACGAGCGTGTGCAGCTTCACCAGCGCGCCGGGGGCGGGAAGTTTTTCGGCGGTCGTGACCGGGATGTTCACCTCGTAGCTGAAACCGTTGAGCTCGATGACGGCGTGCAGGGGCGAGGCTGATGCGAGGGTGCCTTGGATCGAGGTGATCATGCCGTCATTTCAAGCCAAGCACGTCCTGCATGTCGTAGACGCCCGACGGCTGACTCACCACCCATTCCGCCGCCCGGAGCGCGCCGCGCGCGTAGATGCCACGGTCGCTCGCCTTGTGGACGAGCTCGAGCCGTTCGCCGAGCGCGGCAAACATCACCGTGTGCTCGCCGACCACGTCGCCGCCGCGCAGCGCGTGAATTCCGACTTCGGCGGCGGTCCGCTCGCCCGTGATTCCGGCGCGGCCATGACGCAGCGCGGCCGCCGTCAGCTTCCGTTCCTCGAGGATGATCTCGAGCAGCCGCGTCGCCGTGCCGCTCGGGGCATCCTTTTTGAACCGATGGTGCATCTCGACAACCTCGGCATCGTAATCGGAGCCGAGCACGCGGGCCGCGCGGCGCGTGAGGGCGAAGAGCAGGTTCACGCCGACGGAAAAATTTCCCGCCCACACGCACGGCGTCCGGGCCGCGAGCGCGAGGAGTTCCTTCTTCGACTCGGCCGAATGTCCGGTCGTGCCGATCACCACCGCCTTCTTCCGCGCGATCGCCACGTCGAGCACCGCCTTCGTCGCCTGGTGCGAGCTGAAGTCGATGATCACGTCGGCATTCGCCACGGCCGCGGCGAGGTCGTCGCTCGCGTCCACCTCGCCGGTCACGACGAGCCCCAGTTCCTTCGCCGAGGACGCGAGCGCCTGGCCCATGCGTCCACGGGCGCCGTTGATCAGGATGCGCGGGGCCATGAAATTATTTCCGCAGCGTCGCCATCGCCTTCACCAGCGGGGGCAGATGGGCGGGGGTCAGCGGCGACAGCGGGGAGCGCACCGACGCCGACGAAATGATCCCGGCGCGCGCCAGCGCGACCTTCACCGGCACGGGATTCGGGTCGAGGAAGAGCGCCTTGAACAGGGGATACAGCTGACGGTGAAGGCGCGCGGCCTTCGCATAATCGTTCGCAAGCGCCAGGCGGACCATCTGGCAGATCTCGCGGACGGCGAGGTTCGACGCGACGCTGATGACGCCTTCCGCGCCGACGGCCATGAAGGGCAGCGTGAGGGAATCGTCGCCGCTCAGCACGGTGATGTCGGCCCCCATCGCCTGCTTGAGCTGGTCGACGCGGTCGACGCTGCCGCCGGCTTCCTTGATCCAGCGCACGTGGGGAAAGCGCGCGCGGAGGCGCTCGACGACGTCGACGCCGATCTCGATCCCGCAGCGGCCCGGGATGGAATAGAGGATGATCGGGCGGTCGGTGGCTTCGGCGACGGCGCAGTAATGCTGGAACAGCCCTTCCTGGTTCGGCTTGTTGTAGTAGGGCGTGACCACGAGCATGCCGTCGACGCCGGCGGCGTGGGCGTGCTGTGTGAGCTCGACGGCCTCATGCGTGGAATTCGAACCGGTGCCGGCGATGACGGGCACGCGGCGCCGGGTCGCGTCGACGACGGCGCGGATCACATCCATGTGCTCCTCGTGGCTCAGGGTCGGGGATTCGCCGGTCGTGCCGACGGGAACCAGCCCGTCGATGCCGCCCTTGATCTGGTGCTCGACGAGTTTCGCGAGGTCGCGGTAGGCGACTTCGTGATTCTTGAACGGCGTGACGAGCGCCGTGAGCGTGCCGGTGAGCGGGCGGAGTTTCATGATGTCGGGCAATGTTGCCTTGCCGTAGAGCGCATGGTGAAATATGGAATCCGCAACGCTTTTCTACCCATGGCCACACCGCACACGGAAATGATCAACGACCTGCTGAAGCTCGCCGTCGAAAGCGGCGCGAGCGACATCGTCATCAAGTCGAACAAGCCGGGTTACGTGCGGCTGTCGGGCCGGTTGAAGCCCGTGGAAATGGACCCGATCTCGTGTCCCGAGGCGCAGGCCTTCGTGGACGAGCACGTGCCGAAGGTCTTCAAGCGGAAGTGGGAGGACGAGGGCCAGGTCGACTTTGCCTACTCGGCGGACGGCGTGGGCCGTTTTCGCGTCAATGCATTCCACCAGCGCGGGCTCGTGAGCATCGTGATGCGTCACATCAAGAGCCGGGTGCCGAACTTCGAGGACCTCGGCGTGCAGTCGGAGCCGATGCTGAAGCTGGCGCAGGCGAAGGACGGCATCCTCCTGATCTGCGGCGCGACCGGTTCGGGCAAGAGCTCGACGATGGCGGCGATGCTGAACTGGGTGAACCAGAACATGGACAAGCACATTGTCACGATCGAGGACCCGATCGAGTACACGTTCCAGGACGAGAAATCCCTTTTCCAGCAGCGCGAGATCGGCCTCGACGTGCCGAGCTTCGAACTCGCGATCAAGGCGGTGCTGCGGCAGAATCCCGACATCATCCTGATCGGTGAAATGCGCGACCGCGAGACGTTCGAGACCGCGATCTCCGCGGCGGAAACGGGCCACCTGGTGTTCTCGACGATGCACGCCGCGACGGTTGCGCAGTCCCTGACGCGCCTGTTCGAGTTTTTTCCGCCCGAGGAGCAGATCCAGGCGCGGCGCGCGGTCTCGGGTTCGCTGCGCGGCTTCATCTGCCAGAAGCTCGTGCCCGCGCTCGAAGGCGGCGGCCGCGTGCCCACGAACGAGATCCTGAACGCCGACACCGTCGTGCGAAACCTGATCCTCGAGGGGCAGTTCGAGAAGATCCAGGGCATCCTCGACGGCAGCACGGATTCGAACAGCTTTTCGTTCAACAAGGACATCTACCGCCTGATCAAGGCCGGAAAGATCAGCAAGGCGGAGGGGCTTCGGTTCTCGCCGAACCCGCAGGCGCTGGAGATGAACCTCAAGGGCATCTTCATCAAGACCTGACGCGGCCATGATCGTCCGGCACTGGAGCACGAGCCTGCTGCTCGCGATGTTGGCTGCCTCCCCGGCACGGCCGGCGGACAAATCCCCGGCGCCGCCGGCGGGGCCCGGCGACGATTCCATCGCGAGCGCGAAAAAGGATTACGAGTCGTTCCGGAATTCGCGGACCGCAGTCGACCCGCAGCGCGCGGAAATGCCGGGATTGAGCGCGCCCGCGCTGCACCTCGGCAACGACGACTCCGCGGAATTCACGGTGTCAGCGCAGGACCGGAAGAAGGAGCGCGAGGCCGCGGAGCGAAAGCCGGATCACTGGCTGGTGGACGCGATGAACGACGACCGGCGCGGCGGGCGCTCCTCCGGCTCGGCGAAAGGCGCGCGAAAGGACGAATCCGAAAATCGCACCAGCGTCGCCCTGGGTGGCCGCGAGACGATCAGGCCCGTCGCGAAATCGTCCTTCGACCCAAGGCGTTCCGAGACGGATCGAAAACCGGTCTCGCTGGACAACCCCCTGAACACATTCATGGCGGTCTGGATGACGCCGAAGGATTTCGACCTGCTGAAGGTGCGGGGATCGGACCTGGGCGTTTCCGATGCCTTTCTTCCATCGGTCGGAGACCCGCGATCATTCAACGGAACCAGGGCCACGCCGGGCACGACAGTGGCAGTCGGGCAAGTCGTGCGACTACCGGATCAAGGGCCGAATCCTTATCTGGCCGCCCCGTCCGGAGCCGGCGCCGCGAAGGCCGAGAGCCCCAAGCCCTTGGCGAGCATGTATGCGCCGGCCTCGGTGAAGTATGCGCCGATCGCATTCCCGATGATTGGCCTGAAAGGGGAGTCGGCATCGAACGATCGCGACCGTGGAAGGCCCGACTTGTTGAAACCCACGGTCGACGCGAAGTATTTCCCGCAGCTGAAGCGCTTTTAGGGCTTGGTTTTTCAGGGGCCGGGCGATGTTCTAGCCGGTTCAACCATGGCTTTGGCACTAATTTTTTCCGGGCAGGGTGCCCAAAAGGTCGGCATGGGGCGCTCGCTGTTTGAGCAATCGGCGGCGGCACGGGGGCTCTATGAACAGGCGAATGCCATTCTGGGCTGGGATCTGGCAAAAATCTCGTTTGAAGGCCCTGAAACCGAGCTGACCCGGACGAAGGTCTGCCAGCTCGCGCTTTTCGTGCACGGGATGGCGCTGCTCGCGGTCCTGCGCGAACGCGGGAAACTGCCCGCCGGCGAACCCCGCTTCGCGCTGGGGCTCAGCCTCGGCGAGCTGACCGCGTGCTGCGCGGCCGGCGTCTTCGATTTCGGGACGGGCCTTCGCATCGTGGGGGAACGCGGCCGGCTGATGCAGGACGCGTGCGAGCGGACCTCCGGCGGAATGGCCGCGATCATGGGCGAGGAACGCGCGAAGGTGGCCGAACTCTGCCGGGAGTTCGACATCGAGGCCGCGAATTTCAATGCGCCCGGGCAGATCATCGTCTCGGGCGAAAAAACCAAGATCGACGACGCGGTCGGCGCGGCGAAGGAACGCGGGATCCGCAAGGTCGTCCCGCTCAATGTGGCGGGCGCGTACCACTCGCGGCTGATGGAGCCGGCCCGGGCGGCGCTGGCCGGGTATCTCGAGCGGATCCCGTTCGCCGCGCCGACGCTCACCGTCGTCAGCAACACGACGGGCCGGGCGGTTTCGTCGGCCGCCGAAATCAAGGCGGCGCTGGTGAAACAAGTGGTGTCGCCGGTGCTTTGGGAGGACTGCATGCGCTCGGCGGCGGCGGCCGGCGCGACGGAGTTCTGGGAGCTCGGCCCGGGAGGGGTGCTCGCGGGCCTCGCGCGTCGCACGGAAAAGGACTGGGTGGTGCGGAGCCTGGCTGAATTTGCGGACATGACCGCCTGACGATGCCCGCCAAATACACCCGCAATTTCTGCATCATCGCCCACGTCGATCATGGGAAGACCACGCTTTCCGACCGCCTGCTCGAGTACACGAACACCGTCGCGCAGCGCGTGATGACGGACCAGCACCTCGACTCGATGGATCTCGAGAAGGAGCGCGGGATCACGATCAAGTCCCATCCGGTGACGATGACGTACCGGGCGAAGGACGGCCACGACTACAAGCTCAACCTGATGGACACGCCGGGCCACGTGGATTTTTCCTACGAGGTCTCGCGCAGCCTGGCCGCCTGCGAGGGCGCCGTGCTGCTGATCGACGCCGCGCAGGGAGTCGAGGCGCAGACGGTGGCCAACGCGCATCTCGCGTTCGGGCAGAAGCTCAAGGTCATCCCCGTGATCAACAAGATCGACCTGCCGAGCGCGAATCTCGAGCTGTGCATGCGCCAGCTCGAGGACATCCTTTCGATTCCCGCCGAGGAGGCGATCCTCGCCAGCGGCAAATCCGGCATCGGCATCCAGGACATTCTCGAGGCGGTCGTCGCGCGGGTGCCGCCGCCGCGCTGGGCGACGTACCCGCAGCTTCGCGCGCTGGTGTTCGACTCGCTCTACGACTCGTATCGCGGCTGCATCGCCTATGTCCGCGTCTTTTCGGGCACGATCAAGGCGCACGAAATGATGATGCTGATGAGCAACGGCCAGAAGGCGGAGGTGAAGGAGGTCGGGGTCTTCATGCCGAAGATGACCAAGATCGCGACGCTCGGCGCCGGCGACGTCGGCTATATTGTTTCCAGCATCAAGAACACGTCCGACGTGAAGACCGGCGACACCATCACGCACGCGGCGCGCCCCGCGACGGAAATGCTCCCGGGCTATAAGGAAGTCCGCCCGCTGGTGTTCTGCGGGCTTTATCCGCTGGAGAGCGACGACTACGAGAAATTGAAGGCCGCCCTCGGGCGCCTGCGGCTCAACGACTCGGCATTTGTCTACGCCTCGGAAAGCTCGCTCGCGCTCGGCTTCGGATTCCGCTGCGGGTTCCTCGGGCTCCTCCACATGGAAATCATCCAGGAGCGCATCCGGCGCGAACACGACGTCGAGATCATTTCGACGTATCCGAGCGTCATCTACCACGTCGTGAAGCACGGCGGGGAGATGATCGAGGTGGACAATCCCGTGAACATGCCGGATCCCGGCACAATCCTCGAGATCCGCGAGCCGACGATCCGCGCCTCGATCATCCTGCCCAACGACTCGATGGGCGACATCCTCGCCCTCATCATGGAAAAACGCGGGATCGTCGAGCACACCGACACCCTCGACATGAACCGCGTGATGCTCCGCTGCGTCCTGCCGTTGAACGAGATCCTCGTCGATTTCAACGACCGGCTCAAAAGCATCACCCACGGCTACGGCTCGATGGACTACGAGCTCGGCGATTACGTCGTGTCGGACCTGGTGAAGATGGACATCCTCATCAACGGCGATCCGGTCGACGCGTTCGCCTGCATCGTCCACCGCGAGAAGGCCGACGGCAAGGGCCGGCAGCTGTGCGAGAAGCTCGCGGAGATCATCCCTCCCCAGATGTTCAAGGTGGCCATCCAGGCGGCGATCGGCGGCAAGATCATCGCCCGCGACAACGTCCGCGAAATGCGCAAGGACGTCACGGCGAAGTGCTATGGCGGCGACATCAGCCGCAAGCGGAAACTCCTCGACAAACAGAAGGAGGGGAAAAAGAAAATGAAACAGATCGGAAAGGTGTCCATCCCACCGGATGCCTTCATCAAGGTGCTCCAGAATAACTGACCTCCCTTTTATGTTCGGACTCTTCGCCTCCGCCGATTCCAAGATGCGCGAAAGCGCGACCAACTGGCTCGAGGTGGCGGACAAGGTCTGGCATTTCCGCCGCGATGTCCTGTCGGCGAAGGACGCGGCGGAGCTCAGGCAGGAGACGGAACAGCTCCGCCAGGAGGTCAAGGCGAAGGCCGGCGCCGCGGCGCTGAAGGAAAACATCGAGTCGCTCGAGGGCGTGCTGCGCCGCACCGGCGGCGCGATCTACCCGAAAAGCGCGCTGGTCGAGAACGTCGAGTTCCTGCTCGTGGCCGCACTCGTGATCATCGGCGTCCGCACGTTTTTCGTCCAGCCGTTCAAGATCCCGACGAACTCGATGTGGCCGACGTACAACGGCATGACCCCGGAAATTTTCAGCAAGCCCGCGGACGAACCCGGACCGCTGGCCGTCGCAGCCCGCGCGGTCGCGTTCGGCGCCTGGCCGCACCGGCTCGATGCGCCGGTGGACGGCGAGGTGCTGATCCCGTTCTACGGCGGACCGGAAAACCGGGCGTACGTGCACAGCCACAACGTGCCGGGACACACCTGGCTCGTCCTCCCGACGACCCTGCGGGAGTACACCATTTTTGTCGGCGACCGCTCCCTCACGCTCCGTCTCCCGCTGGACTTCGATTTCGACTGGGTGGCGTCCGACGCCTTTTTCCAGGATGGCACCATCAAGTCGCCGCGGGACTTCATCGAGAAGGTCAACGCCAAGATCCGGGCCGGCGCGGTCGAGATGAGGAACGTTGACGGCTACCCGACCTATTGCGTGCGCACCGGGCGCTTCGTGAAGGCCGGTGAACGCGTGCTCTCCTTCGACGAACGGACCGGCGACCAGCTCTTCGTGGACCGCGTCACCTATAATTTCAGCCGTCCCGAGGTGGGGCAGGGTTTCGTCTTCAGCACCCGGAATATCCCGCGCATCAACCAGGACCAGTATTTCGTGAAGCGCCTGATCGGCGTCCCGGGCGACACGATCGAGATCCACGAGCCGGCGATCTACCGCAACGGCCAGCCGATCACCGGCGCGCCCGCCTTTGAGCGAAACGCCCAGCGCACGGGAAAATATCGCGGCTACTTCAACGGCCCCTCCGACGCGCAATATCTCCAGTCGCCGGCCGACAAATTGACGGTCCCGCCGGCGAGTTTTTTCGCGATGGGCGACAACTCCGGCAGCAGCTTCGACAGCCGTTATTGGGGCTTCGTCGCCGCCAAGGACGTCATCGGGCGTCCATTGTTCATCTATTTCCCGTTTACCAGCCACTGGGGTCCAACCCGGTAGTTTTCAGAGGTAATCAACGCACAATGGATATTATGTTAAGTAACATTGTGCATGAATGAGCCGCCTTCGGGTTGGCTGAAGGACCGCGCCGCCGGTGTGCTGCTGCATCCGACGTCCCTTCCCGGTTCAATGGGAATCGGCACGATGGACGAAAACGCCGTCGCCTTCCTGGAGTTTCTGGCGTCGGCGGGCTTCAAGTACTGGCAGATCTGCCCGCTCGGGCCCACGGGTTACGGCGATTCGCCCTACCAGTGTTTCTCGGCCTTCGCCGGGAATCCCTACCTCATCGATCTCGCCGCGCTCGTCGGCTTCGGTTTGCTGGCTCCCTCCGAGCTGGCGCCGCTCCAGCTCCTCGGAACCGGCCGCGTGGATTTTGGGAAACTGTACGCGGTCAAATGGCCCGTCCTGTTTCAGGCCCATGCCCGCTTTGTGCGCGGCGGCCGCAAAATCCAGCCTTACGGGGATTTCGAGACCTTCCGTGAGAGTCAGTCCAGCTGGCTGCCCGATTACGCGTTGTATTCCGCCCTCAAGGGTCATTTCGACGGCCGGCCCTGGTGGGACTGGCCCCAAGCCTGCCGGACGCCCGCGGCCCGCAAGGGTTCGCTCGCCCGCGAACTGGCCGAGCGCGTCGAGGCCTATGAGTTCATCCAGTACCTTTTCTTCGGCCAATGGACCCGCCTGCGCTCCCGAGCCGCGGCGCTGGGCCTCGCGATCATCGGCGACACCCCGATCTTCGCGGCGCTCGACAGCGCGGATGTGTGGGCCAACCCGGGCCTTTTCCAGCTGAATCAAAAATCCGGGCGGCCCCTCGCGGTGGCGGGCTGCCCTCCGGATTATTTTTCCGCCGACGGACAATTGTGGGGCAATCCGCTCTACGACTGGCCGAAGCACGCCGCCGACGGATTCAAATGGTGGATTTCCCGGCTCAAGGCGAACTTCGCGCTTTTTGATGTCGTGCGGATCGACCACTTTCGCGGCTTCGAGGCTTATTGGTCGATTCCCGCGGGTTCCGTGACCGCGCGCCCCGGGCATTGGGTCCCGGGTCCCGGCATGGATTTTTTTCGCGCCGTCCAGGGCGCCCTGCCCGGCCTCAAGCTGATCGCCGAGGATCTCGGGACGCTGACGCCGGAAGTGATCGCCCTGCGCGACGCGACCGGCCTGCCGGGCATGGCCGTCCTGCAATTCGCCTTTGGCGGACCGTCGGACAATTTCTATCTCCCCCACAATCACCGCGCGAACTGCGTGGTGTATCCTGGCACCCACGACAACGACACCACCCTCGGCTGGTACGCGACGGCCGACGAGAAAACCCGCGACCACGTGCGCCGCTATTTCCGGGTCGGCGGCCAGGAAGTCCACCTGGACTTCCTGCGCGCGGCGTACGCCTCGGTCTCTGCCCTCGCGGTCATTTCGCTGCCCGACCTGCTGGGCCTGGGCTCCGAGGCCCGGCTGAACAGCCCCGGCGTCCCCGACGGAAACTGGTCGTGGCGGTTCACCGCCGAGCAGCTGGCGGCGTTGGCGAAGGCCGTCCCCTATCTGCGCGAGATGGCCGAACTCTACCGGCGCTGATCTGCCGCGAAAAGGGCGATCGATTCAGGAGCATTTCTTCGCGGCCTTCGCGTTCTTCGCGGTGGAATTTCCGGGACGCAGGACTCTACGCGAGATGGTCCTTGATCATCGCGACCGCCTCCGCCGCATCCTCGAGCACGTAGTGGCCGGCATCGGCGATGCGCTCGCAGCGCGCCTGCGGGAATATCTTCCGCCACCGCGCGAGAAACCCGTCGTCGAAACAGAAATCCCGTCCGCCCCACACGATCAGGATTTTTCGATCGTTGAACTGCGGTAGGCCCACTTCCGCGGCCGCGAGCGCCGACCAGCTCGGATGCGTGCGATCAAGCGGGATGTCGCGCACGAACGCACTGACCGCGACGCGCGCCGCCCATGAACGGTAGGGAAAAAGGTACGCGCGTTTCTCGTCTGCGGCGAGCGCGCGTCGTTTCATTGCCATCCAGGTCGCCGACCCGGCGAACGCGTTCAGTCCGCGCACCAGCCATTCCCCGAGCACCGGCACTTTGCAGAGCGCGATCCGCGCGGGGATGCGGCCCGAGGGAAAGGCCGCGGTGTTCAGGATCGCGATCCGGCCGATCAGTTCGGGATTCCGCGCCGCGAAACCGAACCCGATCGCTCCGCCCCAGTCGTGGACGACGAGATGGACACGTTTCAGCCCGAGCGACCTCACGAGCAGTTCCACATCGGCGATCCGCGTCGCGAGCGTGTACGGGTAGTCTTCCGGTTTTTCCGACAGCCCCATCCCGATGTGATCGGGCACCACGCACCGGACGTTGGGCGAAAGCTCGCGCACGAGGTTCCGATAATAGAACGACCAGGTCGGATTGCCGTGCAGCATCAGGACGGCTTCGTCCGTCTGCGGACCCTCGTCGAGGTAGCTCAGGCGCGCCCCGCCCGCGGTGGTCGCGGATTTCGGCGCAAACGGATAAAGCCGGGCGAGCCAGTCCGGGATGGGCGCGGCGTTCACCATTCGAGTGCGAGCATCAGGCAGTTCAGCCCGCTGCCGATCCCGAGCAGCCCCACCCGGCTTCCCTCGCGGACGGCGCCGGCATCGATCGCGGCGGACAGCGTCGCCGGCAGCGCGACCGAGCCGGTGTTGCCCAGCGTTTCAAACGTCGAAAAATCCTTCGCCAGGTCGAGCCCGAGCGTCTCGTAGAGTTTCCGCCGGTGCACGCTGCCGACCTGGTGGCAGATGAACCGGTCGAACGAATCACCGGTGCCGCCATGGCTGGCGACGAATTCGCGCCAGGTTTCCTTCGCGAGGGCCACGCCCGCGAGCAGCAGCTGCTCGGAATCCGTCTGCATCGCGAGCGCGTCGGCGCCGTGGGTGTCGCCCTGGCAGAGGTCGCTGTGCTCCGTCGCCGCGCGCGCGATCCCGCCGAGCAGCCGGTGCGGCCGACCGGCGATCAACGACCGGTGACAGACCACCGCCGCCACCGCGCCGGAGCCAATCGTCAGGTTGGCGAAGTACGGCTTGATTTCATTCCGGTTCAGCGGCCGCGCGAGCAGCGTGGAAATCGTCTGCTCGACGAGGGGACGCCCGTTTTCGCCCGCCACCACCAGCGCGCACTGGATTTGCCCCGACTCGATCATGCTCCCGGCGACCGTGAGCGAATTGAGAAAACCGAGGCAGGCATTGGACACGTCGAAAATCTGCGCGCTGCCCGGCAGCCCGATCTTGCGATGGGCGAACGAGGCGGTCGCGGGCTCGAGCATGTCGCGGCTCACGGCGGCGTGGATGAACAGCTGGACCCGCTCGCGCGACAGCTGCGATTTGGCGAGCACGGCCCGGCCCGCGGCGGCGCTGGCGTCGGAGGCCCGCGTGCCGGCGGGCCACATCCGGCGTTCCCGGATCCCGGTCATCAGCTCGAGGCGCCCTTCCGGCAGCTTCAGCCGCTCGTACAGGGGCCGCAGCCGCGCCTCGATGCCGGCCGACGTCCACGTTTCCTCGGGCAACGCGACGGCGAGCGACTCGAGGCAGACGTTTTCGAACCTCATGCGCGCCTCACTTCAGCGGCCGCATGGCCAGGCGGATGATTTCCTGGTCGAAATAATTCGAGCCGAGCCCCGCGTCGACCACCAGCGTCGTTCCGTTCACGCCGCTGCTCCGTCCGCTGAGAAGAAACAGCACCGCGTTCGCGACTTCCTGCGTCCCGAGATTCCGCTTCCGGAACGTCATTTTCTCGGCGTAGAGGTAGCTTTCCAGGTAGCCGGGAATTCCCGCCGACGCGCTGGTCTTCAGCGGACCCGCGCCGACGGCGTTGAAGCGCACCGCCGTGTCCGCGCTGAACGATTTCGCGAGAAAGCGCACGCAGGACTCGAGCGCCGCCTTGATCGGCCCCATGTAGCCGTAGTTGTCGGGCGTGACCTGCAGCGAGGAGATCCCGATCGTCACCACCGAGGCCTCCTGCGCGAGCAGCGGCTTGAAGGCCCGCGCGATCTCGACGAGGGAGAACGCGGAGACGCCGGTCGCCTGGAGAAAATCCGCGCGGCTCGTTTCATGGAAGGGCTTGAACCCCTCGCTGTAGTTCGCGAACGCGATCGAGTGCACGATCCCGTGAAGTTCGCCATGCCCTGCGGCGGACAGCTCGCCCGCCAGGCGGGAAATCTCCTCCCCGCGCTCGACGTCACACCGGAACACCGGCCTGCCCGCCAGCTGCGTCTCCAGCGATTTCTGGCGCGTCTCCGACCGCACGCTGTACACGACGCGTGCACCCTCTTCCTCGAGCGATTTGGCGACGAACCACGCGACGCTCTTCCGGTTGGCGACGCCGAAGACGAGGAAGGTTTTCCCGGAGAGCTGGAGAAAGTCCGTCATGCCGCCGGCGATCCGCCGGGAGTTTTCCAGGCGACAGCGAACTCGAGGGTCAGGACGCGCTTGTCGCCGCATTTCACAGCGCCGCTCATCATCGTGAATCCCCCGGCGATTTCCTTCTTCCTCACCTCGATCATGATCGTGTCGCCGGGATAAACCGGATTCCGGAAGCGCACGTCGGTGATCTTCGCGAGCAGCGGAACCCCTTCGCGGTGGCCGAGGCCGCCCATCGTGCGCGCCATGTACAATCCTCCCGCCTGAAAAACGGCCTCGCAGAGGATTACGCCGGGCGTGATCGGGGCGCCGGGGTAATGCCCCCGGTAGAAATCCTCCTCCGCGCGGAACGTCCGCCTGGCCACCAGTCCATCGGCGGTCTCCGAGACGATTTCATCGACAAACAGAAAGGGAGGCCGGTGCGGAATGAGCTCGGTGACCGGTGGAAACATCGGCGTCACCTTCGCAGCGGGGACCCTCGTCCGGCAAGAGCGGAAAATGCGTTTTCCGCCATCGGGAACCGCGTATCGACCGGACGGGAATCCGCTCCGGTCGCGCTAGTCGCGCGGGGCCGCGTCCCTTTGTGACTTCAACCCGAAGAGGCGCTGGTCGATCTTGTTGGCCACGATCACCCCGTAGTTGATCGTGCCCAGCCAGCCGGACATGATGATGCCGACCGATCCCGCGTGATAAAGCCCGGGAAGCTTTTCCGGCAGATCCATCGAAACCTTCAGGCCCTCGAATTTCGTGCCGAACGAGGTGCCGCTCTGGTGCGTCGTGTAGCGCTCGATCGTCCGCGGCGTCGCCGCCTCGGACCAGTCGATCTTCGCCCCGACCCCGGGAATGTAGCGCTCGAGCGCGGCGATCGACTCCCCGATCAGCCGGTTTTTTTCGCGCGCGTAGTCCTCCTCGCCCAGCTGGCTCCAGTCGCCGTAGCGGCCGTTGAGCGAGACCACGACGGTGTAGCGGTCCGAGCCCGGGCGCGTGTCGGGATAATAGACGGAAAAGGTCCGGCTGGTCGTGCGAAAATCCGTCAGCTCGGCGCTGCTGAACCGCGGATTTTCCGAGGTGAAGACCAGGTCGCCGATGTGCGGGATGGTCTCGCCCTTGCGGATGCCGAGATAAACCTGGCAGGAACTCGCGTTGATCCGCACGGCCCGGGCGGCCGCCACGTAATCGGCCGGAAAATTTTCCTCCCCCGCGAGCCGGAAGATCGTGTTCTTGATGTTCGCGTTCGAGAGCACGGCTTTGGCGCGGATCACCCGCCCGCTCGAAGCCACGATGCCGCAGGCGACTTTTTTCCCGCCGTGCTCCTCGACGAGGATCCGGTCGACCAGCACTTTCTTCCGCACCTCGACGCCGTTGCGCTTCAGCTCCGCCATCATCTTTTCGATCAGCAGGTCGGAGCCGCCGCGGAACGTGTACACGCCCGAGCCCATGAAGTTGGAAAAAACGATGCCGTAGGTGATCGCGGGGTCGTCGAGCGTCGAGCCGTTCGCGTAGGCGATCGGCTCCATCAGGAGCCGCTTCACGTCGTCGCGTCCCGGGAAAAACCGCTCGAGCATCTCCCCCGTCGTCTCGGGGTTGTCGTCGTAAAAGTTCATCCCCCGGAGATACTCGTAGAATTTCTCCACGTGCGCGCGGTCGAGGCGGAACTGCTCCACGAGCACGCGGGTGTAGTCCTCGCGCGTGAACGTGGTCCAGACGTCCATCTGGGGATTGATGAAACGGATGTCCTTCAGCTGGACGATCGAGCCGGCGATCTCCTTCGTCCAATATTTCCGGCACGACTTGATCATGCCGACGGGAAAACCGTGGAGCGAAATATCGAAGATGTGGCCGCCCTTGCGCGTGAACCAGGTGGCAAGGCCGCCGAACTGGTAGTGGTGCTCAAGCAGCAGCACGCGGTGGCCGGCCTTGGCGAGCACGTTCGCGCCCGTGAGTCCGCCGAGCCCGCTGCCGATCACGATCACATCATACTCGTCGGCCACCCCCTTGAGCCAGTCATAAGCCATGGAAGGCGCAGAGTGAAGGCGCCCTCAAAGCGAGGGCAAGGTGGAATGCGTTGTCGCAGGCCCTGAGCTTGTCGAACGGGCCCCAAACGCGTTGGACGCTCCGGACGCGGTGCAGGTCGAGCTCGCATCTCCAGCGCATTGAGGGCAATGCGCTCCACCCAAGGCGGATCCGTCCAGCGCCGTTGCGCGAGACAAGGTGGAACGCGTTGCCCCCAACGCGTTGGACGCTCCGTCAGTCCTTCGAGTCGTGCTCAACCCTCCTGCGCGATAAGGCCCAGCCGAGTTCAGGGTCCGCGATGCCCCATTCCACCGGCTTATTTCTCCTTTTGCTGGGCGTCGCGCTCGCGGACCGGGCGTTCCTTCGCCGGCGCATTGGGATTCCGTTGGATGGGGGCTTGGTTCCCCTGCGGGGGAACCGGGTTCGCTTGCGGCGGGCGCGACATTTGCGGAGGACGTTCACCGCGAGGGACGCTCTCGCCGGCCGCGGGCGGACGGTTGATGGGAGCCTGGCGCTCGACCGGCGGGGCGCGATCGACCACCGGCGGACGCTCGGCGCGCGGAGACGGGTCGACGCGGGGCGGTTGATCGACGCGCGGCGGACGGTTGAAGCCAGGGCCTCCGCGCCGGGGCTGGTCCGGGGGATTCGCCGAACGGAGCGAAGGCGACGGTGGCGTCACCAGCTGCGTCGAGGTCGAGGGCGGGGTCACGCGCTGAGTGTCGGTCGATGAAGGCGTGGCCCGCTGATAGGGATTGGGCATCGGCGTCGCGCGCGGCGGCTCGACCGCGGGGCCGAAGGGCCGGTTCGGGTTCGCGGGAAGCGTGCCGCGGTTCACCGGAAGCTGGCCGGACTCGCGCGGCGCGACGGGACGCTGCGGGCTCCGCCGATCGCCGCGGTCGCCTTGGAACGACCCCGCCCCGCCGCTCGGCGGACGCGCGTGATCCGGAGTGCCGGGAAACGGATGCGGGCGAATCACCCTCGGCGATCCGCGGTTGAAATCCCGCGGCGGGCGCGGCCGGCTCACGGGCGGATTCCACGCGTGCCACCCGGGATTGCCGGAAAAACCGGTGCGGCTCGGCGGACGATCGCGACGCCAGTCGCGCTGGTCGCGCCAATTCCGGCGATCGCCGACAAAGATCGCCCGGCGATGCCAGTCGAAATCGTAGCTCAGCCAGAGTCCCGCGGCGAATCCGAGGCCGAAGGTGATGAAGGGCTCCGAAGGATAATAGCCTTCGGCGCGCGAGTAATAAACCACGTCGGGATCATAACGCGGGACGTAGATCACGTCGGGTTGCGCCGGCACGATCTCGATGACCTCCTGGTCGACGACCACCCGCTGCTGCGGGGTGTCGACCAGCGTGCCGTTCGCGCGCGCGATTCCCCGCAGGCGCTGCACGGCGTTCATCACGTCGGCGGGCTGGCTGTAGACGGCGTCGCCGAGTTCGCGCGTCCACTGCAGGTTCGAATCCATCCACTGGATGATTTCCGGATATCGGGCCAGCGCCCGCACGCTTTCGCTCCAGGGCTGCGCGTCGATCTGATCGGGGCTGCCGTTGGAATTCAGGTAACGCGCCGCCAGCACGATCTCGGTCTGCGCGATGGACGCCGGCAGGATCAGCGCGACGAGCGCATCGGGATAGAGCGCAATCGGACCGAGGAGCTGGTCCAGCTGCTCGGGGGTGAGCTGTTCGCTGGTCATCGGGCCCTTCGAGTCGTCGTCGAGATCCGCCGCGCTGGCGATGCCGGGGGGGGTGAACGCGAGGCCGAGCAGAAGAAGCAGCCGTGGGGCCAAGCTGAGTCGTGTGTTCATTGGGTATATGACGTCTCTCCCTCTGACAGGTTGCCGAAACCTTC
>JAQGON010000158.1 GCA_028293565.1 Verrucomicrobiota bacterium
CCCCGTGTTCGAACAGAGACATCTCGGCTGGCACATGCGCCCGGGTCAGGGCTTGGAAAAACAGGATGCTGTTTTCCACCGGCACCGTCTGGTCGGCCTGGGTGTGGATGAGCAGGGTCGGCGGCGTGCTGGCGGTCACCTGTTTCTCCACCGACATCAACTCGAGCAGTTCGCGGGACGGCGTCGCGCCGAGCAGTGCCTTCCGCGACCCGGCGTGCACCGCGTAGTCCTGCATCGTGATCACCGGATACATCAAAATCAGAAAATCGGGCCGCGCGCTGGTGGCGTCGAGCGGCGCACCCGTCCTGCCGGCGGCGTGGTCGAACAGCGTGCCGGCGCTCGCGGCCAGGTGCCCACCCGCGGAGCTGCCCATGACGCCGACGCGATCCGGACGCACCTTGAATTCCACCGCGCGCGAGCGCACGATCCGCACGGCGCGCAGCACGTCCTGCAACGGCGCGGGATGACCGAACTCCGCCATCCGGTATTTGAGGACAAAGGTCGTGACGCCGAGCGAGCTCAGCCAGTTGGCGTATTGCACGCCTTCGCGTTCGGTGGAGAGCCGCGCATAGCCCCCGCCGGGCGCGATGATCACCGCCGTGCCGTTCGAGCGATCGACGGCGGCCGCGTAAACGGTGAGCGTGGGTTCGGAGACGTTCGCGATGCGGCCGTCATCATGCTTCTCATCGCCGATGGCCTTGGCGCCGGGCACGCCTTCGGGCCAGAGGGGAATCACGGTCGGTTCGGCAAAACTGGCGGCGGCGAGGGCGGTCATAAACAAGGCAGCGGTGACGGTTTTCATGAATAAGATCATTGAGGGGTAAAATTCAACGGCGACCGAACGTGCGCCTATCCACGGGCTCCGCCACCGGTCATCCTGAGCCACGCGAAGGATCCATCGGCGTGCGCGCACCCTGATGGATTCTTCGCTGCGCCCAGAATGACCTTTCGCGGATTTTGCATGGACATTCTGGTCAGACGAGCTCGCTCAGGTGTTTGGCCTCGGGGCGGAGCGGGACGAGGTCGGTGAGATTCACGGGCGCGTTGCGCTTGATCGACTCGACGCCGGCGATGCCGACGAGGATCGACGCCGCGCCCTGCTCATGGCCGGCGAAGCGGCCCCACTCGTCCTTCGCCGGCGCGTCGGGCGCGTAGAAGGAGCGGTTGAGGATTTCGTCCGCGCCGCCGTGCGCGCCGGTCGCGGCCGGCATGGGCACGAGGTAGCTGGGCTTGAAGTGCGGGTAGACCTTGATCCATTCGCCCTCGGCCTCGGCGCCGGGTTTTTCGTCGAGCTTGAAATCCTTCGGCCGCACGGCGCGGTTCATGTGGGTGCCGATGAACTCGTGGTATTCAATCCGGCCGCGGTCCCCGTTGAAGCACACCCGCATCCCCTCGCGCGGGCTGTAGCACACGAGCGAATAGGTCAGCAGTTCGCCGGTGCGATAGCGGACGTTGAGCGACATCTGGTCGGGGATGTCGATTCCCGGGCGAAACACATTCTGGTCGCGCAGGTAGCCGGAATCCTTTTCGCCCGCGCGATATAATCCGCGAAACGGCGCGCTCTCGTCGAGATCGAGGCGAAAGGGATCGTGCTTCGCCGCCGGCTCGCCGGTGTAGCGCGGGTATTTGGTGAGCGCCGCGTCGCCGCGTTTTTCCGCGTTCTCCTTCCCGTAGAAAACCAGGTCGCCATACGCGAACACCTGTTCCGGGATCGCATCCAGCCACCAGTTGACGAGGTCGAAGTGATGCGTGCTCTTGTGGACGAGCAGCGTGCCGGACTCGGCGGCGCGGGAATGCCAGCGGCGGAAATAGTCCGCGCCGTGGTTGGTATCGAGGAGGTATTCGAGGTTGACCGAATGCACGCGGCCGATGGTGCCGCTGGCGATGAGCTCCTTGACCTTCGTGCGGAAGGGAGCCCAGCGATAATTAAAGGCCACGCGCACGCTCCGGCCGGTCTCGCGCTGGGCGTCGAGGATCGCGCGGCATTTCGCGGCGTCGATCGTCATGGGCTTTTCCGTGATGACGTCGCAGCCGGCCCGCAACGCGCGCACGATGTAGTCGTGGTGCGTGTCGTCCTTGGAGCAGACAAAAACGATGTCCGGCTTCTGCTCCGCCAGCATCGCGTCGAAGCGCGCCGCCGGGTAGGCGGGCACGGCGTGGTAGCCGAGGTCGCCCGCGAGCATCTTATTGTAGTAATCCATCCGCGCCGGGCTCAGGTCGCAGAGGGCGACGAGTTCATTCGTCTCCCGATAGGTGGTCGCCAGCGGTTCGATGAAGCTCAGCGCGCGGCCGCCGGTTCCGACGAAGGCGATGCGTTTCTTCTTCATGAAAGGGGTAACGGGGGAAGGGAGGCGACCACGGCCAACCGGCGAAGGTGGGCGGGCGGAAGGTCAGCGAAGCAGCAAATATTTCAGGGCATAAGCCTGCGAGCGACGGACAGTCAGACCGCCCCGGGGCGGCGGCGGAGCGTGGGCCCGTCCACCCAGGTGGAGGACAGCGTGGTAAGGGAAACGGATTTCGGCACGCCGCGTTCGTTGCGATGCAGTTGGGCGACGACGATGTCGACGCCGCGGACGCCGATCTGGTGCGGCTCCTGGTCGAGCCCGGCGCAGGGGCCTTCGGCATGGACAAGGTTCAGGCAGAAAAACCCGTGGGTGCGCGGCACCTTCGCGCCGCAGGCGCGCATCCAGTCAATCGCCTCGACAAAGTGCCCGAGCACCACGTCGGGATCATGGCGGCGGAACCAGGCGGAAAAACTCCGCTCGTTGATCACGTCAATCACCAGCGGCGGCACGGGCCTGGGCGCGGGATGATGTTGTTGAAAGGCCAGGAAGGCTCCCTCCCAGCGGTGATGGATGCGTTCGTCGTGGTGCCGCGGCAGGATGACGCCCGGGCGGCGGTAACCGAGCCCGCGCAGCCGCTGCAGCGCGTCCATCATCGAGCGGAAATGGTCGCTGCAGATGCAGCGCAGCGCCGGGCGCGCGATCTGGTAGTCCAGGTAGACGCCGGCATAGCGCGGCCACTCGAGCTTGAGGAAATCCGGGTCGCGCCAGGTCGGCAGCAGCAGCACGCCGCGGATGCTGCGCGATTGCAGGATGTGGTTGAGCCGCCGCTGCGTCAGGAGCGGGCCGATGGTGAACCGCTCCACCTTGAACCCGAGCTCGGCCGCGCGCGCGGTGGCGCCGCTGACGAGTTCGCGGTGAAAACGCTCCGAGTAGGCGGGGCGGTCGGGCTCGTCGACGCCGATGATCGCCAGCACGCCGCGGAACAGTTCGCCGCGCGAGCGGCGCAGCTCGGACATGATCGCGCCGGCGAGCGGATTGTGATGATAGCCCGCGGCCGCGGCGGCGACGCGGATTCTTTCCGCGGTCGAGGCCCGCACGCGGGGCGAACCGCGCAGCGCCTCGGAGATGGTGGTGCGCGAGACGCCAAGCTCGCGGGCAAGGGAACGGAGGGTCGGGGCAGCCATGGCTCTGACTGTCAGGCTTTGGGCGCGTCGCGGGGCGGGCAACATCTTTCACGCTGGCGCTGCGCGCGTTTTTTTTGGACGTGGCGCCCGGCCCCGCCCCGCCCACAACCTGCTCCCATGATCCGCAAAGCCTTCGTCATGTCCGTCCACCCCGGCCGCGAAAAGGAA
>JAQGON010000166.1 GCA_028293565.1 Verrucomicrobiota bacterium
CCTTCCGCCTGCGGCTTCGTGGGTTTCGCGACCTTTGTGGTGGAAGTTGGGGCCACGCCGGATCTAGAGGAGATGATTTGCCACGAAGGGCACGAAGAACATCGAGGAGGAGCCGGAAGTTTTTTCCGCCTCCGGTGGCGGCGATATTTCCGATCAAGCGCTCGCGCGGGGGCGGACGCTGCGCGGATGCGGGCCATGCCGGCGACGGCCACGCGCAAATTCTGCTCACGTGTGACGGCACACGCCGCCATTCCGGCGCACGCGGTCCGATTTTGCGGTACGTAATGCCCTCCTCGGGAGTCCTTTGAGCGGAGCGAGAATCGGGCACCCGTCCTGCATTACCTGCTGCACACAAGGGCAATCGCCCACCGAACCTCCAACCAAGAAAAAACCCATCATGAGAATCGTACGCTACAGTTATCCTTCCTATCGCAGCTTTGCGCCGGCGCCGGCGGTGTTCAGCCGCTCGCCGTGGTCCGGCCTCGAAACCGAAATCGACCGCCTCTTCGCGTCCGTCGAAACTCCTGCCGTCACGCAGCGTTTTCCGGTCGACCTCTACGAGGACGAATCGAACGCCTACGTGCGCGCCGAGCTGCCGGGCATCAATCGCGACGACATCCAGGTCGAAATGACCGACGGCAACCTGTCGATCAGCGCCGTTCGCAAGACCCCTTCGTCCGAAGGCCAGGTCGAGCAATCCTCCAGCGCCAGCCGCACACTGGCGATCCCGGCTGACGTCGCAGCGGAAAAAGTGAGCGCCGCCTACGAAAACGGCGTCCTCACCGTCACGCTTCCCAAGCGCGAAACCGCCAAGCCCGCCAAGGTCACTGTCGCGGTGAAGTAATTCACCCGCGCCTATCCTCCAAACCCGAAAATCAAATCACCATGTCACTCTTCAATCATCTCATTCCCTCCCTCAACCGCGGCACGGCTGACGATGGCTCCTGCGAGTCCGGCGTGGCGCGCGCCCTCAAGCCGTTCTACGACGTGCAGGATACGCCGGAAGCCTACCAAGTGACTGTCCGCCTGCCGGGCGTTGCGAAGGACGGCGTCGAAGTCGTCGCCGAAAACGACGAAGTCCGCATCACCGGCCGCCGCACCTGGACCCAGCCGGCGGGGTGGACGGCGCTGCATCGCGAGACGCCCGACGCCGGTTACGAGCTTGTGCTCACGCACGAGAACGCGATCGACGCCGGCAAGATCGGAGCCGAGCTCCGCGACGGCGTGCTTCGCGTCACGCTGCCGAAACAGGAGGCGCTGAAGCCCCGCAAGATCGCCGTCGCCTGAGCTGGTCGCGCAGGTTTCGAACGTTTCAAAAAACAAGGCCGGACGCCCTGAGGCGTCCGGCCTTTGCTTTTCGAGCGTTGGCTGAGGCGATTCGATCCGGAGACGAAATCGGCTCGTCCAACGTGGAGACTTAACGGGCGGCGTCCTGGACGTCGTCCACCAAGGCGTCGAACTGAGCCTTGTTGAAGTCGTGCTTCAGATGGTCCTTGCGGTGTTCCAGCTCCTTGACGCGGCTCTTGGCGGCGTCGCGATCCGGGCCGCGCGGCATCTTGTCGGCGCGATCATCGAGCTCGTCGATCCTCTTGCTGAGGGCCTTGATGGCGGCCTTCGCTTCGTCCTTGTTCGTGTCGGTCGGGCGCATCTTGTACGCGGCGATGTCGGTCGTGGCGCCGACGGAATTGGCGTAGGCATAGCTGCTGTCGCGGGCGTCGCGGCCGGCGCGCTCGGCGTCGCGCTTTGCGTCCTTGGCGGCGTCGCTGACTTCCCGCTCGGCCTTGCTGGCCGGGTCGCGGTGGAGCTTCTCGCTCGTCCAGGTGCTGACGCGGTTTCCCTCGGCGCGGACATCGGCCTTCAGCTGCTCGTACCGGGAGGAGGCGTACGTCTTGCGCAGGTCGCTGCGGCGCTCCTTGAGAACGTCCATGCGCGCCTTGGCGGCGGCCTTGTCGGCGGGCGTCGGCGCATTGTCGATCATCTGGTCGACGCGGTCGATTTCGGCGTCAAGTTCCTTGAGCGCAGCCTTGGCTGCGTCGCCCTTGGCTTCGGCGACATTGGAATGAATTTCGGCGGTGGTTTCAGTGGCCTGCAGCCGGGCCGTCGTGGCCAAGGCGAGCGCCAGCGCGGGAAGGAGCGCGCAGGCGCGGAGACATTTGGTATTCATGGGAGGATTTTGGGTTAGCTGTTTCAAACGGCGCAGGAATGTTCCTGCGGGGCGTAGGCACATAGTAGCCTCGACACGATGGCGGTTCCCGTTGGAGGCGCCCGGCTTAGGTTTTTACTTTTGCGGAACTGCCGGGTTTTGAAACTTTCCCCCTGTGAGCGTGGCCTTGATTCCGGCTCTGGTCTGTGTCTTAGCGGCGGCCGACGCGGTGCCGTCTGGCGCCACCGCACGGAGACGCGGAGCGATGAACATTCGTCCCTTTGCGGAAATCTCTGGATTACAAGTTGCTCCGCAGCCTTCGCGATTCGCGCATGGCATGCCTCCAGATAATGTAGCTCCGGTATGAATTCGTCTTCCCTACGGTCCAGTGCGGTCTCGCCGGTCCAGTTTGCGGGGGTGCGGATAGTTCTCGGCGTTTTCCTCGTCGGACATTTTTCCCGGCAATTCTTGGCCGGCGATGTCCTCTTTCCGGCTGCGATGGCAGGGGTCGCTGCGCTTTTCGCGTTGGGTATTTATCGGCGAGCCGCAGCCCTCATTCTCTTTGCCGGGCTCATCGCGGGTTTTTCCTTCGTTGGATTGCCCCGAAATTTTTCGACGCTGAACCTGGGGTTGATCCTGGGAGTTTTTGCGGTGGTTCCCAACGGCGAGCCATGGCGCCTGGCATCCGGAACCGACCGGCCCTCGGAGTGGTTTGTGCCGGCGCTGGTTTTCCGGGCCGCATGGCTTGTGCTGGGCCTCGAGTACGCATGCAGCAGCGTCATGAAGGTTCGAACGCCGCTGTGGTCCGAAGGCGCCGCTTGGACGGTGATCGCGCTGCAGATTTCATTTCTTCCCCTGTGCCTTCATCGCAGGGGCCGGCAGCTGGCGTGGACCGCGATGTTTGTCGTTCAGCTGGGAGGATTCGCGACCGTCGGGTCGCTCTCTACCAGGGCGGGTTTCCTGATGCTCCACCTCCTTACATTCGATCCGGACTGGTTCCCCCCCCGGCGCGATGCGAGGGCGCCGGTGCTCCTTTACGATGGCGCGTGCGGCCTGTGCAATGCGGTGGTGCGATTTCTCCTGCGCGAGGATCGCGGCGGGCGCGTCCGGTTCGCGCCGCTGCAGAGCGCGCCGGCCCAGGCTTTCCTGCGCGCGCGCCGGCTGCCGACGCGCGATTTTGACAGCGTGGTGTTCGTGCCGGATTGGAATCATCCGGACGGCGAAGCGCCGCGGATGCGCACGGATGCGGTTTGCGCGGTGCTGGATGAAGTCGGAGGAGTCTGCCGCGTGCTGTCGTGGATCCGGGTGATTCCGTCCGGCTGGCGGGACCTTGCCTACCGCCTCGTGGCGAAAACGCGCTACGCCGTCTTCGGCGCCTACCGGCCGCGCGCCCTGCCCGAACCGGAGTGGGAGACGCGCTTCCTCGCCCGCTAGGTGAACGCGTCTAGATTTTCGGCGTTTCGCGCGGCCCCGCCGTGTCCTTGACCAGGACGGAGACCAGCACCGACATCGCCAGGACTCCCCCGATCACGCCGAGCGAGGTGGCGGTGGAAATGTCGGCCCAGCGGACGATCAGCATCTTCGTGCCGATGAAGACCAGGATGATGGCGAGGCCGATCTTCAGGTAACGGAAGAGCTGCATCACGCCGTTCAGCGCGAAGTAGAGCGAGCGCAGCCCGAGGATGGCGAAGATGTTCGAGGTGAGCGCAATGAAGCCATCCTTCGTGATCGCGAGCACGGCGGGCAGCGAATCGAGCGCAAAGACGAGGTCCGTGGTCTCGATCACGATGAGCACGATGAACAGCGGGGTCGCGAGCCGCCGCCCGCCCTCGCGTACGAAAAAAGTTCCGCCGATGGCGCCGCTGGAGACGGGAAAAAACCGGCGGAAGAGTTTCACCGCAAAATTCCGGTCGGGATGGATTTCCTCGTCCTTCTGCGGGAGCGCCATCCGCGCCCCGGTGTAGATGAGAAACACCCCGAAAATGTAGAGCACCCAGTGAAACCGCTGGATGACGCCGACGCCGACGAGGATGAAGACCGCCCGCATCACCACCGCCCCGATGATCCCCCAGAAGAGCACGCGGTGCTGGAAGCGCGCGGGCACGCGGAAATAGGCGAAGACGAGAATGAAGACGAAGACGTTGTCCACGCTGAGGCACAATTCCACCAGGTAGCCCGCGAGGAACTGCTGCGCAGGCTCGGCGCCGCGCCAGAAGTACAGCAGCCCGTTGAATCCCAGAGCGAGCACCGCCCAGACCGCGCACCAGCCCAGCGCCTCCTTCATGGACACGGCGTGGGGAGTGCGCTGCAGAAGCCCGAGGTCGAGCGCCAGCATCGCGACGATGAAACCGAAAAACGCCGCCCACGCCCAGAAGGGCATCGTTTCGAACAGGGCAATGGTCGGGGGCATCGCGCGCAGCATGGCGGGCTGCGGGAGCCAGCGGCAAGCGGGGAGTCGGCGATTTGAATCAGAGCGGGATTTTCCAAAGCCGCCGGTCAAAGGCCGGCGGCGCCGGGAGGTTTTGACAACGCTTCCCCGGACGTTTGGGTTCGGGCCTCCATGAAGCGCCTCCTTGTTCTTCTCTCGTGGCTGCTGGCTGCGGCGGTGTGCGCGCCGGCGGCGCGCGCGCAGCCGGCTGAACCGGGTTCCTCCGCGTCCTCGAATGCGGAAGCGTCGAAGAAGAAGGCCGACGATTCCCAGGCGGAGTTGAACACTTCCGCGGCCGCCGCCGTGGCCACCCACTCCGTGCCGCGCGTGCGGCCCCCGGATTTTCTCGAGAACCTGGTGGACGAGATCCTGAGGGCCTTCAACGTCCGCAGCAGCGGGAACACAGCCACGCACTGGATCATCTTCGCGCTGATCCTCGCGGGCGCGCTGCTGCTGCGGCGCGTGGTCACCGACGTGATCTTCAACCAGCTCAAGCGGCTCGCGGCCCGGACCGAGACGACCCTCGACGACAAGCTCTTCCCCGCGCTCGAAACGCCGGTGGCGACGTTCGTGATGCTCTTCGGCATCTTCGCCGCGCTCAAGGTCCTCAAGCTCTCCGAGTCTGCCGATGAGGCCCTGGGTTACGCTTCGACGATTTCGTTCTCGCTGGTGGTTTTCTGGGGGCTCCTGCGGGCGTTCAACACCATCCTCGACCACGCCCACCTGATCGCGGCGCAGAAAGGGCTGGCGATCGCCGCCTTCATGCCGTGGCTGAAGAAATCGCTGGTCGTGCTGTTTGTGATCATCGGCGTCCTGCTGATCGCGCAGAGCCTCGGCGCCGACGTGAAGGCGTTCCTCGCCGGCCTCGGCATCGGCGGCCTGGCCTTCGCCCTCGCGGCGCAGGACACGATCGCCAACGTCTTTGGCTCGATCGTGGTCGCGATCGACCAGCCCTTCAAGGTCGGCGAGGTCGTGAAGATCGGCGCGCACACCGGAACGGCGGAGGACATCGGGCTGCGCTCGACGAAAATCCGGCTCGTCGACCGGTCGCTCGTGATCATCCCGAACAAGACCGTCGCCGCCGAATCCGTCGTGAATCTCTCCCGCTTCATCCAGCGCCGCACGGAGCAGACGCTCGGGCTGACCTACGAGACGACCCCCGACCAGATGGAGGCGATCCTTCGCGAAATCCGGGAGCTGATCCGCGGCGAACCCGAAGTCGACCAGGCGTCCGTCGTCGTGGCGTTCACCAATCTCTCCGCGTCGTCGCTCGATGTTCTCGTCGTGTATTCGACGACCAGCGCCGACGCCCTGGCGGCGATCAAGCTGAAGGAGCGCCTGAACCTCGCGTTCATGCGCGCCGTCGCCGCGCACGGCCTGTCCTTCGCCTTCCCGACGCAGAGCGTGGTCCTGAGCCGCCCGGCGGCCAAGCCCGCCGGCGACCGGTCGGCCGGTTCCTGAACCGCTGATCCGCGCTGATTTTAGTCGAGCGTCTGCCGGTAGCGTTTGACGCCGACTGTCATCGCCACGGCCAGGAACAGCAGCAGCGGCCAGAGTTCAGGCAGGATGTCGCTCACGCCGCTGCCCTTGAGGAGAATGCCGCGCACGATGCGGAGGAAATGCGTGTTGGGCAGGCAGGCTCCGATCCATTGCGCCCACTCGGGCATGCCGCGGAAGGGAAACATGAACCCGGAAAGCAGAATCGACGGCAGGAAAAAGAAGAACGCCATCTGGACCGCCTGAAGCTGGTTCTGCGCGAGCGTCGAGAAAGTGATCCCCATCGCCAGGTTTGCGGCGATGAACACGAGCGCGACGGCGTAGATCAGCACCAGGTTCCCGACCATGGGCACGTCGAAGATCAGGCGCGCGGCGAGCAGGATGAGCGTGACCTGGATGTAGCCGACCGCGATGTAGGGCAGGATTTTCCCGGCCATCACCTCGAACGGCCGCACCGGCGTCGCCAGCAGGTTTTCCATCGTGCCGCGCTCGCGCTCGCGCGTGATCGCGAGCGCCGTGATGACGACCATCGTCATCGTCAGCACCACGCCCATCAATCCGGGGACGACGTTGTACTGCGTGATGTTCTCCGGGTTGTAGTGCGCGTGGATCTCGAAATCGACCGGGCCGGCTCTCGAGCGCAGCCGCGCCAGCGGCCCGGTCAGGTCACGGTCGAGGATGCCCGCCGCGAGCGAGCGCGCCGCCGCCAGCGCCGGTCCGCTGGCGGCGGGGTCGGTGGCGTCGGCTTCGATCAGGACCGTCGGCCGCTCCCCGCGCAGGAGCCGGCGGGAAAAATCCGGCGGGATGTTGATCACGAACTGGACCTCCCCGAGCTGCAGCAGCCGCGCCGCCTCCGCCTCGGAGTCGGTTTCCCGCACCAGCTTGAAATAGTCGCTCTGCCGCAGGGCCTCGACGAACGAACGCGTGAAGGGGCCCTGGTCCGCCGCGCGGATCGCGGTCGGCAGATGCTTCGGGTCGGAATTGATCGCGAACCCGAACAGCATGAGCTGCATCAGCGGAATCCCCACCATCATGCCAAACGTCACGCGGTCGCGCTTCATCTGGATGAACTCCTTCAGCACGATGGCCCAGAACCGGTGGAACGTGAAGCGGTGCATCGGCGGATTGCTCAGCGGAAATTGTCCTTCGCCTCATCCATCATGCTGATGAACACGTCCTCGAGGCCCGGCTCGGCCTGCGCCCACTCGTGACGCGGGTCGCGCACCGCGTCGATCGCCGCCCGCAGGTTCGCGGCGTCGCGGCCGCTCACATGCAGCGTGTTGCCGAAGGCCACGACCTGCTCGACGCCGGGCCGGCCCCGGAGCGCGGCCGCGAGCCCGCGCAGGTCCGGGCCGGCCACGGTCCACGTCGAGAGCCCGGCCCTGGCGATCACCTCATCCAGCGTTCCGCGGGCGAGGAGGTTGCCATAGGCGATGTAGGCGAGACGGTCGCAGCGCTCGGCCTCGTCCATGTAGTGCGTCGTGATCAGAACCGTCAGGCCGTCCGCGGCGAGGCCGTGGATCTCGTCCCAGAAGTCGCGCCGCGCCTTCGGATCGACGCCGGCGGTCGGCTCGTCCAGCAGCAGGAGCCGGGGCGAGTGAATGAGGCAGGCCGCCAGCGCGAGGCGCTGCTTCCATCCGCCGGAAAGCTGGCCGGCGAGCTGGTGGCTGCGCTTTTCCAGGCCGAGACGTTCGAGGCTGCGCCGGACCGCCGCGGCGCGGTCGGGCACGTCGTAAATGCGGCAGATGAAATCGAGGTTCTCCCGGATGGTGAGGTCCTCGTAGTAGCTGAAGCGCTGGGTCATGTAGCCGACGTTGCGCTTGATCTCCGCCTGCTGCGTGCGGACATCGCAGCCGATGCAGGTGCCCGACCCGGCGTCGGGCGTGAGCAGTCCGCAGAGCATCCGGATGAACGTCGTCTTGCCGGACCCGTTGGGGCCGAGGAAGCCGTAGATCTCGCCGCGGCGGACCTGGAGGTCGATCGCGTTGACCACCGTCTTGTCGCCGAAACGCTTGGTGATGCCGGCGACGTCGATGACGAGGTCGGCGGCGGGGTCGGAACTCATCGGCGGCGGTGGCGGGGGGAACGCTAACGCGCGACCGTCACGTCGACGGGCTGGCCCGGGTGAAGATCCCGCGCGTCCGCCGGCTCGAACACCGCCTCGACGAGGAAGACGAGCTTCGAGCGGTTCGCGCGGTTGTAGAGCACCGGCGGGGTGTATTCGGGCTGGGGCGAAAGATAACTGATCCGCGCGGCGAGGGCCGGGCGTCCGCTCAGGCTGACCCGCACGGTGTCGCCGGCTTTCAGCCCCGCGAACTCGCCCTCCGGCACGAAGAAGCGCGCCTTGATGTTTTCCGGCGGCAGCAGGACGACGACGGGATTGCCCGCGACGACGAATTCCCCGGGACGGTAGAGCGTGTCGTACACCAGCCCGGCGCGCGTGGCGGCCTGCGACTTCTGCTCGACGTTCCAGTCGGCGCGCTCCTTGGCGGCCGCGGCCGCGCGCGCATCGGCGGTTGCCGCCGCGATGGCGTCGCTGCGCCCGCCGAGCTGCGCGGTGGAGAGCTGCGCCGACAATTCCTCGACGCTGCGCACGTCCTGCTCGTGCGCGAGGCGCACGCGGTCAAATTCGCTGCTGGAGATGACCTGGTTTTTGAAGAGGGCCTCCTGGCGCCCGAGCTCGAGCCGCGAGAGTTCCGCGGCGGCCTTGGCGTGGTCCACGCGCGCCCCGAGCGCGGCCAGTTCGCTCGGACGCGAGCCTTTCTTCAGGTCCTCGAGCCGCGCCGTGGCGGCGGCCAGCTGGTCGGCCGCCTGGCGCTGGGCGGCAAGTTCGGCGGTGCGCTCCAGCGTGAACAACGGAGTCCCCGCCTCGACGCGCTTCCCTTTTTCGACCGCCAGCACCTCGAGGCGCCCGGCGAGCGGCGAACCCACGTAGACGAACTCGCCCTCGAGATAGCCCTGGAATCCCGGCGGTTCGTGCCGCGCGCATCCGCCCAGTGCGAGGACCACAAGTGCCAGCACAGGAAAGGGGCGCATGGATTCATCCTGCTGGCGCGCGGTGATTCCTCCAAGAACGAAAGCGCGGACGTAACCACGAATGGATACGATCCCGGCCTGTGGTCGGGCCGCGGGTCGGGATTGAAACGGGCCGCGCGAACTGTCTGCCTCGCTCCATGCCGCACCAGGCCAACGTCAAATCGGAGATCTCGGCGCTCATCGACCGCAAGGATCTCGCGGCCCTGAAAAAATATCTCGGGCCATGGGCGCCGGCCGACCTGGCGCCGATGATCACCGACCTTCCGATCGGCGAGCTCGGCGTGCTGTTCCGCGTCGGTTCGCGGGACCTGGTCGTGATGACGTTCACGTACATGCCGCTCGAGGGGCAGAAAAAGCTGCTCAAGCTGCTGACGCAGGAGCAGGCGGCCGCGCTGCTGAACGCCCTGCCGCCCGACGACCGCACGGCGTTCCTGAACGAGCTTCCGCTCGACGTCGCGATGCAGCTGCTGTCGATGCTCTCGCCGGACGAACGGAAGGTCGCCCAGTCGCTGCTGGCCTATCCCGAGCACAGCGTCGGCCGGATGATGACGCTCGATTACGTGGCGGTGCGCCCCGAGTGGACCGTCCGCGAGGCCCTCGATTACATCCGCGAGCACGGCTACGACCGCGAGACCCTGAACGTCATTTTCGTGGTCGACGAACGCGGCCATCTGCTCGACGACATCCGGGTCCGCCGCTTCCTTCTCTCGCCGCTCGACCGCCCCGTGCACGACCTGCTCGACGGCAGTTTCACGATGCTGTCGCCGACGGATGATCGCGAGAAGGCGCTGGAGCTGTTCAAGAAATTCGACCGGGTGGCGCTGCCCGTGGTCGACGAGAACCGCCGGCTCATCGGGATCGTGACCGTGGACGACATGCTCGACGTCGCCGAGGAGGAGGCGACCGAGGACATCCAGAAGCTGGGCGGCACCGAGGCCCTCGACGAGCCCTACACCACGATCGCGCTTTCGCGGATGGTGAAGAAGCGCGCGAGCTGGCTGGTCGTGCTGTTCCTCGGCGAGATGCTGACGGCGACGGCGATGAGTTTTTTCGAGGACGAGATCGCGAAGGCGGTCGTGCTCGCGCTGTTCGTGCCGCTGGTGATCAGCTCGGGCGGCAACGCGGGGTCGCAGGCGGCGACGCTCGTGATCCGCGCGCTGGCGCTGGGGGAGTTCAAGCTGCGCGACTGGTGGCGGATCATGCGGCGCGAACTGGCGGCCGGCACCGCGCTGGGGCTGATCCTCGGCGTCATCGGATTTTTGCGCATCGCGGTCTGGTCGATGTTCTCGAAGATCTACGGTCCGCACTGGCCGCTGGTGGCCGCGACGGTGGGGCTCGCGCTGGTCGGCATCGTGCTCTGGGGGTCGCTCATGGGCTCGATGCTGCCGCTGGTGCTGAAGCGCCTCGGCTTCGATCCCGCGACCTCGAGCGCGCCGTTTGTCGCGACGCTCGTCGACGTCACCGGCCTCATCATTTATTTCAGCGTCGCCTTCATGATCATGCGCGGGACCCTGTTGTAGCCGGCGCGCCCGCGCCGGCGGCATGGTTTTTTGGAGGGGGTGTCACTTGACGCGGCTGCCGCGCGTCTTATTGGTGTGCCCCCGCCATGTTTCGGATGGTCTCCAGAATAATTTTCGGGTTCTCCTTCGCCTTGGCCGCGGGCGGGAACGCGCGCGCGGCGAATGCTCTGGCGCCGAGCTCGCCCTTTCTGCCGCCCTCGGCCGCCGGCGCGCCCGCGACCGAGAACAATCCGCTGGAACTGCGGGGCATTCTGGTGGATGACGGCGGCTATCGCTTCAGCCTCTTCGATCCGTCGCGCCACACCGGCACATGGGCGCGACTGAACGAGAGCGGCCATGACTTTGTGATCCGCGCCCACGATGCGGCGCGGGACATCATCACCGTCGATTACCAGGGGCGGGTCCTGACGCTTCCCCTCCGCACCGCGAAAGTGGTCGTCGTGGCGCCGCCGGCGCCGAATGCCGGCGGTGGTCCGCAGCTGCAGCCGGGGCCCGCGGGGAGCGGCCCCAATGTGGTGCTGAATCCGACGCCGGCGGACGAGGTTGCCCGCTTCAATCGCGTGAAGGAGGAAATCGCCCGGCGCCGCGCCGCCCGCGAACAGGGCCCGCAGGTCCGGAAGTAAGTCCGGCGCGCCGCCGGCGCCTCGGGAAATTCGATCCCCGGCCGGCCGGAATTCGCCGGTCCGGCTCCGCGGGAAAAATTTCGTGTCTTTGCGCGGCGCGGCCCTACCGTGGCCGCCCGCATGCCCGCCTCCACTCCGACACCCGCCGCCGCGCTTTCCAACGGCGCCCTGATCCGGCGGCTGCTCGGGCTGACGTGGCGCTACCGGCTGGGCTGCATCAAGGTTCTCACCATCCAGCTGATCCTGCTGACGATGGGCCTCGCCGGACTGAGCCTCACCGGGGTCGGGATCGATTTCATCCGCCATCAGGTGACCGGCGCCCCCGTCGGCGGCAGCGGCGTCCTCTTCGGGCTCTTCCATCTCTCCGCGCTGCCGCCCGAGTGGACGCCGATGAAGGTGATCGCCCTGCTGGCCGGCATCATCCTCGTGCTCGCGCTCTGCCGCGCGCTGCTCAACTACGCGTACCTCATCTCGATCAACATCCTCCTCCAGCAGCAGCTGGTCGTCGATCTGCGCGCCGTGATCTACGACAAGCTGCAGCAGCTGAGCTTCCGTTTTTTCGACGCGAATTCGACGGGGTCGATCATCACACGGGTCACCGGCGACGTGCAGTCGGTCCGCATGTTCCTGGACCAGGTCCTGTTCCAGAGCGTGATCATGCTGGTTTCGCTGACCGTTTATCTCGTCTACATGGTGAGCCTGAGCCCGCGGCTGACGCTCGCCTGCCTCGCGACCACCCCGGTCCTCGCGCTGATGTCGCTGTGGTTTTCGAAGAAGATCCAGCCGGCCTATGCGCAGAACCGCACGCTGGTTGAAAACATGGTCCAGCTCCTGGCGGAGAGCGTCCAGGGCATCGCGGTCACGAAGGGCTTCGGCCGCGAGGCGGAGAACCGGCAGCAGTTCACGACGGCGAACCGCGCGGTCTACCAGCAGCAGCTCGGGATTTTCTGGAGCGTCAGCCTGTTCTCGCCGGCGGTGGGTATCCTGACGCGCATCAACATGGTCGTCCTCCTCGCCTACGGCGGACGGCTCGTGATGGAGGGAAAGCTCCCGCTCGGCGCCGGGCTGTTCGTCTTCGCGGGACTGCTCGAGCAGTTTTCGGGGCAGGTGAACAACATCGCGGGCGTGGTGAACTCCGTGCAGCAGTCGCTGATCGGCGCCCGGCGGGTCTTCGAGGTGATGGATGCGCCGGTCGAGGTGCGCAGCGCGCCCGACGCCATGCCCTGCCCGAAGCTCAAGGGCGCGGTCCGGTTCGAGCGCGTGGAATTCTCCTACAGCGGGATCGATCCCGTGCTGCGCGACATCAACCTCGACGTCCAGCCCGGCCAGTGCGTGGCGATCCTCGGCGCGACGGGCGCGGGCAAGAGCGTGTTCATGAGCCTGATCCCGCGGTTCTACGACGTGACGGCGGGACGCCTGCTGGTGGACGGGATCGACGTGCGTCACCTCCACCTCGACGATCTCCGCCGGAACATCGGTCTGGTGTTCCAGGAAAGCTTTCTGTTCTCCAACACGGTCGCGGCCAACATCGCGTTCGGCCATCCCGATGCGACGCCGGCGCAGATCGAGAAGGCGGCGCGGATCGCGGCGGCGCACGACTTCATCATGGAGCTGCCGAAGGGCTACGCGACAGTGCTGGGGGAGAGCGGCAACACGCTTTCCGGCGGACAGCGGCAGCGCCTCGCGATCGCCCGCGCCGTGCTGCTCGAGCCGCCGATCCTGCTGCTGGACGATCCCACGGCGGCGATCGACAGCGAGACCGAGCACGAAATCTTCGAGGCGCTGGACCGCGCCATCGCCGGCCGCACCACATTCATCGTGGCCCATCGCCTGAGCACGCTGCGGCGGGCGGACTTCATCATCGTGATGGAGAACGGCCGCATCGTCCAGCGCGGCACGCACGAGGAACTCATGCGCTTGCCGGGACCCTACCGCCACGTGGCGAGCCTCCAGCTGGTCGACGGGCGCGAACTGGAGCATCTCGGCAAGGGAGGCCCGTCATGAAGCCGGCCAAGCTGCCGCCGAATCTCGGCCCGCTCGTGCAGCGGGAGAGCGACGAGGCCGACGAACCCCAGTTCAAACCGCTGGAGTGGGGCCTGATCCGCCGGCTCTTCACCTACACGCGCCCGTTCGCGGCGAAGCGGAACGCGCTCTTCATCCTCACCTTCATCCGCGCGATGCAGATTCCCGCCATCACCTGGGCGATGGGCCGGATCATTTCGGGCCCGATCGCGCAGCACGAGGCGGCGGTGCTCCCGTGGGCGGTCCTCGGCTACGGGATTCTCGCGGTCGTCACGGACGGCATGTTTCATTTCCGGCAGCGTTACGCGCTCGAGCTCGGCGAGGAGGTGGTGAGCGCGCTGCGCTCCCGGATCTTCGACCGCATGCAGCAGATGCCGATGAGCTTCTTCCATCGCACCAAGCTCGGCCGCATCATCGGGCGCGTCACCACCGACGTCGAAACCGTCCGCACCGGGATCCAGGACGTGCTGTTCGTGAGCGTGATCCAGTTCGGCCAGATGCTTTTCGCCGCCGTGGTGATGGCGTGGTGCGACTGGCTCCTGTTCCTCGTCGTGATCGCGATGGCGCCGGTGCTCTGGCTGGTGAACAACCATTTCCGGATGCGGCTGAGCCAGCTCTCGCGCGCGGCGCAGGAAAGCTTCAGCCGCGTCACCTCGACCCTCGCCGAATCGGTCAACGGCATGCGCGTCACGCAGGGCTTCGTGCGGCAGGAGATGAACCTCGGGCTGTTCCGCACCCTGCTCGCGGACCACTCGCGCTACAACATCGAGCAGGCGCGCACGTCCGCCATCCTCACGCCGCTGCTCGAGCTGAACAGCCAGTTCTTCATCGCGGTGCTGCTGATGCTCGGCGGGTGGCGGACCTTTCACGGGATGATGACGATCGCGGACCTGATCCAGTTCTTCCTGCTGGCCAACCTGTTTTTCTCGCCGATCGCGACGATCGGCAACCAGTACAACCAGGCGCTGATCGCGATGGCGGGAGCGGAGCGCGTCTTCCGCCTGATCGATGCCAAGCCGGACTGGGAGGACGATCCCCAGGCCGTGCCCCTCCCGCCGGCGCCAGGCGTGGGCATGCGCGTCGAATTCCGCGACATCCGGTTTGGCTACGATCCCTCGCGAATGGTGCTGCAGGGGGTGAGCTTCTCGGCGGCGCCGGGGCAGACCGTGGCGCTGGTCGGGCACACCGGGAGCGGAAAGAGCTCCATCATCAATCTCGTCTCGAAATTCTACCTGCCGAGCGGCGGGGAGCTGCTCGTCGACGGCCGCGAGATCCGGTCGGTCACGAGCCATTCGCTCCACCGCCAGATGGGCATGGTGCAACAGCAGAATTTCCTCTTCACCGGCACGGTGATGGAAAACATCAAGCTCAGCAAACCCGAGGCGAGCGACGACGAGGTCCGCGAGGCGGCGCGCCGGCTGGACTGCCTCGACCTGCTCGAGGCCCTGGCGCAGGGCTTCCAGACCGTGATCGGGGAGCGCGGCGCGGGCCTGTCGGTCGGCCAGCGGCAGGTCGTCTGCTTCACCCGGGCGCTGCTCGCGGATCCGCGGCTCGTGATCCTCGACGAGGCGACGAGCGCGATCGACGCGCTGACGGAGGCGCGCCTGCAGAAGGCGCTCGTCGAGCTGCTGCGCGGCCGCACGAGCTTTATCGTCGCGCATCGCCTCAGCACGATCCGGCACGCGGACCTGGTGCTCGTGCTCGATCACGGGAGGATCATCGAGCGCGGCACGCACCTCGAGCTGCTCGCGCAGCGCGGACATTATGCGGCGCTGTACGAGCAGTTCGTGCAGGTCGACGACCGGCCCTGAGCGGAGTTCGCCTCCGCGATCGGGCGGTGACGGAGTCCGCCGCACCGGGCGCGCCCGCTCGATATTTCTCAAAATTCTCCTAGGCAAACACCGGGTTTTCCCTCTAGAAAAGCGTTGCTATCACAGTTCAGCACCCTAAACCCACAATCAATATGGCTAAAAAAACCGCTCGTAAACCGAACGCCGCGTTCATGAAACCCGTCTCGCCTGACGCCAAGCTCGCCGCTGTCGTGGGCTCTTCCCCCCTCCCGCGCACCGAGCTCACCAAGAAGCTCTGGGCCTACATCAAGAAGAACGGGCTGCAGGACAAGAAGGTCCGCACGCAGATCAACGCCGACGACGCGCTCAAGGCCGTCTTCAACGGCAAGACCAAGGTCAGCATGTTCGAGATGACGAAGCTCGTCTCGGGCCACGTCTCGTAAGACGCCGCCGCTTAATTTCGAAACCGCCGCGGAATTTCCGCGGCGGTTTTTTTGTGCCCGGAAATAAAGCGCGCCCCGACGCGCTGGCGACGCGCGCACGAGCGGAGTTTTGATCGTCGGCGGAGCGGCCAACGCATTGGGGCAATGCGTTCCACCTTGGCGGTCGCCGCTGCCTTCGGAGTTGCGCGTCCGGACCAACGCCCGTTCAGTGGGTGACACCCGCGATGCGTTCCCGCCACCCGAGAAAGATCAAGGACCGCCTGCTCGCCGGCATCATCGTCATCGCCGGTTTCGTCGCAGGTTATTTTGGGCTGGAACAGAAGCGGGCGGCACTCGAGGAGGATGCGCTCGACAGCGCGCGCCACAGCGCCGTGGCGTTCCTGTCGCCGGATGTGACGGCGCTCACCGGCTCCGCGTCGGACGCCGGCAGCCCGGCCCATGCCGCGGTGGTCGCGCGGCTCCGCCGCTTTCAGGAAGCCGACCCGAAGGTCAAAGGCATCCGCATTTTCCGTTATCTTCCCGCGGAGAATCGATCCGTGCTGCTCGCCGACGCCGGCGTCGCCGGAGGCGTCCAGCTTCAGCCCGGCGCCAATTATCCCGGCGCCGCGATGTCGCCCGCCCTCGAAACCGGCCTGCGCGCCGGCGAACCCCGCGTGGAAGGGCCGGACGATTCGGCGGGCGAGCCCGTGTTGCGCGGCTACGCGTTGATCGGGGGCCAGCCGGCGGCGGCGGACGCGCCGCGCGATTATCTCGCGGTCGAGTCGGCCGTCGGGCACTGGACCCGCGACCTCGCGCTCGCGGCGGCGGGACCGGCGGTGCTGATGTGGCTGATCCTCGGGCTGCCGTTTGTCGGCTACCTGCTGGCGCGGCGCGAACTGGAGCAGGGCGAGGCGATCCGCAACCTGTCCGAGGCGGTGGAGCAAAGCGGATCCGCCGTGATGATCATCGATTTGAACGGTGACGTGGAATACGCGAACCGCGGCTTCTGCGAGCAGATCGGCTGCCGGCGCCGCGAGCTGATCGGCCGCAGCTGGCGCGATTTCCAGGTGACGGATGCGGAGTCGCCGGACGCGGCCGAGCTCACCGCGGCGGTGGCTGCGGGAAAGTCCTGGACGGGCGAGTGGCAGACCCGGCGCGGCGACGGCACGGTTTATCCGGTGCGGGGGGCCTTCACGCCCGTGCACGGGCGCAGCGGGAAGCTCGCGTGCTACATCGCGACGTTCGAGGACATGACCGAGCAGAAGCGCACCGAGGCGATCCTCCGCGATTCCAAGGAGCGCGCCGAGGCCGGCGAGACGGCGAAGAGCCAGTTCCTCGCTACGATGAGCCACGAGGTGCGGACCCCGCTCAACGGCATCATCGGGTTCACCAGCCTGCTGCTGGACACGCCGCTGACCCCGGAGCAGCGCGAATTTGTCCAGACGATCCAGCTGAGCAGCGAGGCGCTGATCCAGCTGACCGGCGACATCCTGGACTTCGCGCGGATCGAGTCGGGAAAGCTCACGCTCGAACCGCAGCCCTGTTCCCCGCGCGAGTGCGTCGAGGACGCGCTCGACCTGGTGGCGACGAAGGCGGCGGCGAAGGGCATCGAGCTGCTGCACTGGGTCGACGACGCGGTGCCCGAGACGATCTACGCCGACGGCAACCGCCTGCGCCAGGTGCTGATCAACCTCGTGAGCAACGCCGTCAAGTTCACGGAGCGCGGCGAGGTGGAGGTGCGCGTGCGCACCGAGCGCCGGTCCGCGGGCGCCGCGCGCGGGCCGATGCAGCTGATCTTTTCCGTCCGCGACACCGGCATCGGCGTGCCCGCCGATCAGCACGCGAAACTCTTCAAGCCCTTCGCGCAGCTCGACCAGGAGCTGACGCGCCGCCATGGCGGGACAGGCCTGGGACTCGCGATTTCGAAGAACATCGTCGAGCTCATGCACGGCGAATTTTTTCTCAAGAGCGACCCGGGCCACGGCTCGACTTTTTCCTTCACGATGGCCGTCGACCCGAACCCGGTGGTCGCGGAGCACAAGCCGTTCCCGCCGCTGGAAAATCTCCGGCTGGCCGTCGCGGCGCCGGAGGGGCCGCTGCACGACGAGCTGACGCGCCTCGGCCGGCGCTTCGGCACGACGCTGGTGGACACGACTCCAGGGCTGCTGGGCGCGACGCCGGGATGGGACGTGGCGGTGCTCGACCTGGATTCCGCGCGGATTTCCGAGCTGGTCGCGGAGCCGCGACCGGCGCCGGAACTTCCGCCGGAGCGGATGTTCGGGCTCGTGCCGCTGTCGTTGCCGAGCGGTACGCGTGCGGCCCTGCGGGTTCATTTCCGGCTGCTGATCAACAAGCCGGTCCACCATGGCGCGCTGTACTCCCTCCTCGCGGCGGCGGTGCAGACCCCGGTGATCGCCCAGGCGCGGCGGCAGTCGGCCGGGTTGCGCGTGCTGCTGGTGGAGGACGAGCCTGTCAACCGGCTCCTGATGCAGAAGCAGCTGACCGCGCTCGGCTGCAGCTGGGCCAAGGCGGAGAACGGCCGCGCCGCCGTGGAGGAGCTCTCGAAGAACGCCTACGATTTCGTGCTGATGGACCTTTACATGCCCGAGGTCGACGGCGTCACCGCCATCCGCCAGATCCGCGAGGGCCTGGCCGGCGCAGCGGCGAAGGGCGTCTGGATTTCGGTCCTCACGGCGGATGCGCGCAACGACCAGAAAGACCGCGCGATGGAAGTGGGGGCGAACGACTATCTCGTGAAACCGGTCAACCTGCCCGAGCTTCGCGTCGCGCTGGAGAAGTCCGTGATCGGCCGGAAGACGCGGCGGTGAGGCGGCGGTCGCGTCGCTATTCGAGGCTGCCGTCCTTCAGGTATGGTTTCAAACGCTCGAGGACGTAGTCCACGTGCTTGTCGTGGTTGAGCGCGTACATCTGCGTCATCGCCTCCTTGAGCGCGGTGCGCACGCTCACCTGCTGCTGGGAGGGGTCCTTGGCCTCGGCGATGACCGAGCTGATCGGGAACACGCCGGCGACGCCGTCATGGCAGAGGAAATCGAGCGAGCCCTTGGGATAGCCCGGCGGATCGACGCCGAGGAACTGCGCGACCCCATTGTACTTATCGAGCGCCTTTTTTCCGACGTGCGCGATCTGGTACCAGTTGCCGACCTTGAGGTCCTCGGGAGTCATCAAGGACAGTCTGGAGAAAACCGCGTTGGCGTCCAATGCCGATTCGCCCCGCTGCGACTGGGAATTACGGACGGCAAAGGATTCGGAATTGAACAGAAGGGAACGGAGGCAACGAAGCGCCGTCCGTCGGCTGGGTCGAGGTTTGCAGGCGGCACTTCCTCCAATCCGTTTTAACGGTTGAACGGATCGGCCTGGTTTTCGCCTGCAACCCTGACGCCGCCCGCCAACGGCGCTTCGTTGCCTCCGTCCCCTTCTGTTCAAACGAATCGGAACCGGTCGGGCCGGCAATTCGCTTGGCGGAGACCGGGGCCGTCATCACGCTGGGCGGTTCGCGATGAAGGCCACGACTCCTGCGCAGCACCGGCAAGCCATCTGGATGCTGCTGCTTGCGAACTTTTTTTGGGGCGTGAGCTTCCCGCTGATCAAGGCGATGGCCCTCCTGCAGCAGCGGATCGTGCCGGGCAGCAGCCACTGGTTCATCACGGCGACGTCGCTCTTCCCGCGCTTCGCGATCGCGGCGCTGATCCTCGCCTTCGTTTGCCACCGCACGCTGCGCACCCTGACGCGCAGCGAATGGCGGCAGGGCGCGGGCCTTGGGCTGTTCGCGGTCGGCGGCATGGCGCTGCAGAACGACGGCCTGCAGTTCACATCGGCATCGACCTCCGCGTTCCTGACCCAGTTCTACGCGATCTTGATCCCGATGTATCTCGCCATCCGCATCCGCCGGCTGCCGCCGTGGACCGTCTGGGTGGCGTGCGGGCTGGTGCTGGCCGGCGTGGCCGCGCTGGCGCGGCTCGACCTGCAGGCAGTCAAACTGGGACGCGGCGAACTCGAGACGCTGCTGAGTTCGGTGTTTTTCATGGCCCAGATCCTCTGGCTCGAGCGCGCCGAATTTTCCGGCAACCGACCGCTGGGCGTGACGTGCCTGATGTTCGTCGTCGAGGCAGGGGTCGCCGGCGTCATGATGCTCGCGCTCGCGCCGCGGGGTGCCGACGTGCTGGCGCTCGCGGGCAACGTCCCGTGGCTCGGCTTCACCGTGGCCCTCACGCTGCTCTGCACCCTGGGGTCGTTCACCCTCATGAACGTCTGGCAGCCGCGCATGACCGCGACCGAGGCCGGCCTGCTGTACACGGCGGAGCCGCTCTTCACTGCGATGATGGCGCTGTTTCTGCCGGCGTGGTTTTCCGCGTGGGGCGGGTTTGATTATCCCAATGAAACGCTGACGCGTCACCTGCTGATCGGCGGAGGCCTCATCACGGCCGCAAACGTGCTCGCACAGTTGCAGCCGCTGCGCCGGCCCTGATTCGTCGAGTCGACGAGGTCCGGCTATGGCCGCGATTTCATCGCGACCTTTGCGACCCTTGCGTTTCACCCGGATCGGTAAACGCGAAGACGCGAAGAAACCGTTTCGCGCATTCTTGACTGCTCCCGCCGTCAGATTCGGGTTCGGAAGGAGTTGGCCGCAAAAATGCACAAGGGCCTGGGGGCTTCGAATCGAATCACCCGTGCGCCCATAGGCGCGATGGTGACTCCTTCGGAGCCCCGAGCCCCCTGCGCATTTTTGCGGCCAAGCCTCCCCGTCGGAATTTCTCGCGGCCAATGAGGATTCAGCAGCGCGGATGACGAATCGACATGACGGCGCGGGTCGTCACGGCGCCGAGCACGATAGCGCCGCCGGCGAGGGCGAGGGGACCGGGGCGTTCGCCCACGAACAGCAGGACCCAGACGGGGTTGAACACCGGCTCCACGACCGGGATGAGCACCGCCTCGAGGGCGGAGACGTGGCGAATCGCCTTCGCATAAAGGCGGTAGGAAATTCCGAGCTGCACGACGCCGAGGATCAGCAGGAGCACCCAGCCCGTCGGCGGCATCGCCGGCGCTTTCGCCATGGCGGGCAGGCCGATGGCGAAGGCGAGAAGGTTGCCGAGAATGATGGATTCGACGGCGGAGGAATCTTTTTGCTTCCGCATCAGGATCGCCACGCCGGCGAACGAGATTCCGCTGACGACTCCGACGAGGTTCCCGGCCACGCTGCTGAGCCGGAGTTCGTCCGCGAAAAAAAGCCCCATGCCGACAAAGGCCGCGCCGATCGCCCACCAGTCGGCGCGCGTGGTGCGCTCGCCGAGGAACCACGTCCCGAAGAGTCCAACCCACACCGGCGCGGTGTACTGGAGCAGGATCGCGTTGGCGGCGGTGGTCAGCCGGTTGGCGATGACAAACGTGACCGTGCAGGTCACGTAGGCCGCCGCCGCCCCGAGCTGGACGCGGGACCACGTGAATTTCAGCCCTCGGCTGGAGAGCAGGAGAAAAACGGCGGCGATGATCCCGCGTCCGCCCGCCACGGCGAGCGGCGGCCACGGAATGCCCTTGATCAGGACTCCCGCCAGGCTCCACAGCAGCGCCGCCACCAGGAGCTGTCCGACCGCGCGCGTATGTTCAGGGCTCCTCACCAGACCAGCGGAGCCGCGCCGTGCCGCGGGCGCACGAAAAAAGTGATTCGCAGGAAACGGATTCCAAATCGGTCTGCAAAACCGCGCCACAGCCGAGCCTGTATTTTGCAATACCGGAATTCCGGTAGTCGCGGCGCTAGTGTGAGGCCGGGAGATAGTGCAATTCGTTGGTTGCCCCAGACCGATTTCAAGTTCGCGAACCGTTTTCGATTGAATCGTGAGAGGCGACCCCAACCCCGCGGATAAAGATGCCTCCCTGCACCCATATTAACCCCCTGCCAAAAATGAAAAAACTTCGCACAGCCATTATGGTGTCGGTCTGCTCAGCGCTGAGTTGCCCCTTCGTTCACGCCGAAGATGTTGTCGTCTCAGTGCCGGCTGTCGCCGACAAGCCGGCGGCACTGCCGGAGGCGAACCCCTTGGTGATCGCGATGAAGGTGCGCAGCGAGATGGCGGCCCGAATCATGAATGGAACCGAGAAGCCTCCAGAGGCGCTGATTCGGCTTCGAACCTTGGATTCACCCAGCGGCCTGGCAATCGATCCCGATGCGAGCCTCGCCTACGCTGCCCGCGACATCGGAAACCGATTGCTCTCTGCCGGAAAACGGGTCGAGGCGGAGGAATTTTTCCGCGAATCCGAAAAAGCGCTGACGACAGTGATCGACAGGACTCCCGCACAATCGTCTCGCGAACGGGCTGATCTTCTCAGTTCGCGAGCGCGTCTCCGAGCGGAATATCTCAACGAAGCCATCGCGGCCCGGGCGGACATCGATGAGGCGATTCAACTCGTCCCGGATGATGCCGCTTTGAAACAGCTGCGGGCGGTCCTCGCGAGTTCGCGGAGCGAATTTTTCAAGGATTCCGCCGGCAAATAAGGAAGAAACGTCATGCACAAAATCTATTTCTTCATCGGATACCTCTGTGGCACTGCCGCCGGAGTCGCCGCCGAGCAGATCTTGCCGGTCAATTCGGCGTCGGTTGTCGACTGGATCGTCACCGGCGCGCAAAAGGCCGACTTGGTGGAGGCGCCTTCGCTGGTGCTCCCGCCCGGGGCCCAGCTCTCGCGCTCATTCGACACCGGCCTTCTGGTGGTGCGGCTCAGGACCACGGTGCCTTTCGGCGTCGCGGGGGACAACATCCCCACGGTGGAAGCAGGCCCCGTCGGCCTCGCCTTCGTGCAGGATAACGCCGGACCGCAGCTCATGCTCGTCCTGGGGAATTCTGCGGCGATCCCGCTGCCGTTTCTGGTCAAGCCGGAGACAAGCGAATCGCGCACTGCCGTCGTCGATCTCGAGCTGAGCTTCGAGCGGAGCACCGGAGCCGTCACCGTGACCAGTTCCGAGGAGACGAAACATTATACCGTCGAGCCCAGCATCGCCCCGGTCGAAGTGGTGATTTCAGCCGGTGCCCAGGATCCCTTCCCCCTGTCGGTCCTCACCGTGAGCGTCGTTCTGCCTGACGTGGCGGCAGTGTTTGGCAAACCGGCTCGGGCACCCGGGGAGGAGGCCCGTCCCTCGGACTCAACGCTCGGCCTCGAGAATCGCGCCGCGACCCCGCTCCTCCCGGAATTCGGCGGAGAGGGCGGCGGACCAGCCAGCCAGCGTTCGAAACCGGCGCCTCGAACGGGGAACGCGCTCCTTGAAGTCTACTCCGTGCCGTCGATGCCGCGCGGTCGCGTGGAGACGGTGCGCGCCGCGGTCCTGCACGCCAAAAAATCCTGAGGAGCCATTCATGAAAAAACTCCTCCTTTTGTCCCTCGCCTTTGCTTTCGGTCCCTCCCTCTTCGCGGTCAATCCGGAACCCTACACCCTGGGGGTGAGTTTTTCGTTCCGGATTTATGGGACCGGAAACGGAATCATGTCCGTGTACGATGCGACGGGAGCCACGCCGACGGTGGCCGTCACCGCGTCAGCCAGCCTCGTGGAATCGCCGATTTCGACTGCATGGCTCTGCCCCAGCCAAGACTATGAGTTGAATATCCAGACCAGTGGAACGACGGCTTACTGGCTGAGCTTCATCGCTCCCGAGGGATATCAGACGTACGTTGATGGCGCCCCGACGAGCGTGGTCTCCGATAGCACCGGAAGCGCGGGCTTCAGTCGCAATTACCATATCGTGCTGCGGCCCGTCGTCGCCGGCGGGCGCCGCGATGCGGGGATCTTCTCCGGAATAAACCTCGGCAAGGCCGTCGGATGGGAGATCGGACTGGGCGGCAATCGCTCGGGCCATTCGATGGGACTCGTGGGATTTCGCGAACGCGATTTGACCAACAGCCCGGCGAGCCGGGATCGGCTGATCTACGCTCCGCCGATCAATAATTTCCAATGCACGGTCGTGAAGAACGGCCCTTCCAGCCAGACGATAAGTCAGATCCATGTCGCCCAGTGCGTCCTCGATTTCGTCGATATCGCCGGCGGATATCGCATCGATTTCTACGACCCCGCGGCCGCGCCCTGGGATCTGCCGACCCAGCGTTACGCCCCCAGCGGCGCGGCTTGGAAGCAGATTTTCGTCGAAACGCCGGGGGCGAACCAGCTGAAGATTACCGAAACGGAGAACGGTGTTTCCCGCATCTCCAGCCTCAGCCTCACCAGCGGATCCGTCAGCACGGGGAATTACGTTTGGACCCTGCAGGAGGGCAACTCTTCGGCCTGGGCCCGCACGACGACCCATACGAGCACGATGAACGGCGATGGCACCCGGGACGACGTCGTGGTCACACGAACCGGGGGGACAAGCGGAACCATCGCGGCGAAATCGAAGTACCGGTACAGCAATCCCGGCGGTCTCAACACGAGCCAGGCCAACACGATCAACTATAACACCACGAACCTTCCCCTCACCGCGACCCCCGGCGCGTCAATCAGCTTCACTTGCAATGTGACAAATTCCGGCACCAACACCTGGGGTTCGAATCATTACCTGGTCTTGCGCGACTACGTGTATGCCAATCTCTCCTTCGCTTCATTGAGCGGCCTGGTCCCGGGCACTAATACCAACGCCAGTCTCAGCATGACGGCCCCCACTTCGCCGGGCACCTACACCTATTACCTGCAGGGCTTGGAGAACACCGTGATGTGGTTTGCGTCGAGCGCGACCGTGACCCTCACCGTCGTGAACAGCGGGGGCACCGGCACCACGGATACCGCAAACTACAACACCACGACGTTTCCGCTCTCCGTCATGCCTGGAGTGACGCTGAATTTCAGCACGAACCTCACGAACACCGGCACGAATGCGTGGGGTAGCAACCATTACCTGGTTCTGCGCGACGCCGGCTGGAGCAACATCTTTTTCGCGTCGCTGAACGGAGTGGCGGCGGGAACCAGCACCAACGCGAGCCTCACGCTTGACGGACTCGGCAACGGAGGAACCTATGTCTATCATCTCCAGGGCGAGAACAACGGCGTCACGTGGTTCAGCAGCTCGATTTCCCTCTCGATCATCGTGAACAGCACCAGCTGGGGCGAAGAACTCGTGCAGGTCATCGACGATCCTGACACGGCTGCTCTCACCAAGACCTTCACGTACTATGCGGACCGCAACTACCCGGGAAATTATCGTCGTGTAAAATCGGTGACGGAAAGCACCGGCAACTGGACCGCCTTCAGCTATTATGATGACTGGGATCGTCGCGGGCAGGTGCAATATGAATATCATCCTTACCTGGATTCACCGGCCACGGCGGCGAGCGCCGCCACCACCACGGGAAGGGCGGTCTATTACGAATACGCCCCGGACTGGACCGGTCGGTATGTTCGCCCCTCGCTGCGCCAGGAAAGAATCAACAATGTCGTCACGGCGAAATCCATCCTGACGTACGTCAGCCCTTCAACCGAACAGGCGGACATCGACTCATACCGCGACGCCTCGAATTACCAGCGGGACCGGGTCGAGAGAATCCGGA
>JAQGON010000201.1 GCA_028293565.1 Verrucomicrobiota bacterium
GGGCCCCCGCCGCCGCTTGCGCTTTCCGGCGCGCGATTGCGGATTGCGGAATGCGAGATGCGGAAGCCTGACAACTGAGCCGAAGAACGATTGCGGGTCGCTCGGCGTTTTCCCGGGGCTGGCGGTCCGCGATCTGAAATCCGCAATTTAGAATCCGATCAGGCTGACTCCCCAGGTCTTCGCCTGGGCGAGGACGGCGGGGCGGTCGAGGATGATGACGCGGCCGGCCTCGAGGGCGGCCGCGGTAATGCGGGCTTCGCGCATCGTTTCGAGCGTGCGCTGGCCGAAACAGGGAACGTCGAAGCGGAAGTCCTGGCCGGCCTTCACGGTTTTGACGAACAGGGCGTCGTCGGTCTTGAACGTGCCGGCACGGCGGATCATCTCGTCGGTTCCTTCAAAGGCCTCGGCGGCGAGGACCGTGCCTTTGCGCACGACGCATCCCTGGCCGATATCGAGGCGCGCGCATTCGCGGGCGATGGAGATGCCGTGCGCGAGGTATTCGGGCTCGATCGGGAAACTCCGGCCCGTCATCGGGCCGGCGGACGCGAGGTGTTCGTCCAGAAACGCGCGGGCGTCGAGCAGTTCGACCCCGGCGGCGGCGATCTCCTTGGCGATCGCGCCAAAGATCGTCTCGGCGTTGCGGCGCTTCAGCGAGAAGAGGATCCGGGTCGCCTTGAGGTCGGGGTGCAGTCCCTTGAATAGCCGGCGCGGCGTAATCTGTCCGGCCATGAGCGCATAGCCGGCGTCGAAATCCTTCAGCGCCTTGAGCATCTTGCCGAGCTGTCCGACGAGCAGCGTGCGCCGGTCGGCTTCGGGGAACGAAGCAATGAGGTCGGGCCGCGTCTCCTCTTCGAACGCGACCAGCTTCAGCGGCACTCCGGCGCGGCGGATCGCGCCGGCAACCAGCACCGGATAGAGCCCCTGGCCCGCGATGAGCGCGACCGGCCGCCTGGGATCAAACGCGGCGGGGAGATGGGCGGAGAGACGGGACATGGTGAATTGCGGAGTGCGGAACCTGGATTGCGGAAGGAAATTTCGATTCGCGACGTCGAATCGACCGGTCAGACAAAGGAGTTCACCGCTGGAAAATTTCCGCACTGCGCACTCCGCGACACAAAAACCTCATCCTTGCGAGCCGTAGTATTTCTTGTAGCTGCGGTAGTACCGGTAGTTCGAATAATATTCGATCCGGCGCGGGGAGAGGCCGTTGAGCACGACGCCGAGCACCTCGTTTTTTCCGTTTCGCAGCGCCTTCATGTAAAGCCGGATGTGCTTCCGGTAGGCGCGATTGAAGCGGCAGACGTAGATGACCTCGTCGGTGCGCTCCGCAATCAGGAGGCTGTCGGAGACGGCTCCGAGCGGGGGTGAGTCGACGACCACGAGGTCGTACGCCTTCTTCAGCTTCTCAAGCATCTGCCCGAAGAGCGGGCTCTCGAGAATTTCGGTCGGGACCTTGGAACGGCCGCCCGAGCAGAGCAGCGAGAGGTTGCCGCTGATCTTGATGATGCCGAGGCTGGCATTCGTGCCGAGGTCGTGCTCGAGGTCGGCGCCCGCCTCGAACCAGGTGATGATGCCCGCGTTGTTCGGCTGCTTGAAATGGCGGTGGAGCATCGGCCGGCGCAGGTCGCAGTCGATCAGCAGCACCTTTTTGCCGTGACGCGCGAAACTGCCGGCGACATTGCAGGAAATCAGGGTCTTGCCCTCGCCCGGAATCGTGCTCGTGACGAGGATCGACTTCGGGAAATCCAGCTTCGAGTGGATTTTCACCGAGCTGTAGACGCTCAGGAACGCCTCCACGCCGGGCACCTGCTGGTTGTTGAGCATGAGCGAGTATTTCTCGTCGTCGCTCACGCCGGACAGATCGGGAATGATCCCGAGGAGGTTCGCACCGACAAAGGACTCGACGTCCCAGGCGCTCTTGATGCGGTCGTCGACGAAGCTCAGCCCGATCGCCACGCCGAAGAACACCAGCAGTCCGACGCCGAAGGACATGCGCAGGATCCGGGGAAGGTCGGGCTCGTAGGGCGCGCCGGGGGCGACGGCGGGATCGAGCGGGTGGAGCGGAATTTTTTCGAGGTTCCGCGTGGTGGTGGTCTCGTTGAGGCGATTGAGAATCTGGACGTAGTTCGCCTTCGCGACGTTGGCCTGGTTCTCGAGGGTCTTGTAGCCGACGCCGAGATCGCCGAGCTTCAGCGACTCCTTTTCCGCCAGCGCATATTCCGCCTGGAGATTCGTCTCGCTCTGGCGCGCCTCGCTGAGCCGGGTGTTCAGGTCGGCGACGGCGAGGTCGATGGCCTTGCCGAGCTGTTCCTGGACGACGGCGATCTGGTTGGAGAGATCCACCATCTTCGGATGCCGCTCGAGGTAGCGTTCCGCGTAGACCGACTGGGTCTGGAGCAGGCCGGAGAGCTGGCTCTTGAGGTTCGGCACCGTGCCGTGGGTGGCGACGTACGAGATTTCCGTCAGGTCGCGATTCTCCTTCTGGTACGACTCGAGCTGCGCGTACTGTCCCTCCAGCGCGATCCGGTTGAGGCGGGCCGAGGTCAGGGCGGCGTTGATCGCCGTCAGCCGCGTGCCGATGATGTTCGTGCTGTTGTCGAGCGAGACGAGATTGTGGTCCCGCTTGTACGCCATGAGTTTTTCCTCGGCGTCGGCGGCGTCCTTCCCGAGCCGGTCGGCCTGGGTGTGGAGAAACTCGACGCCGGTTTCGCTGCGGCCGCCGTAATATTCGGCGAGATAGCTGAAGAACTGGCCGACGTACTGGTTGGCGACGAGCGCGGCGGCGGCGGGGTCGGGGTGGCGGACGACGACGCTGATCAGCAGGCTGTTCCGCGCGGCATCGATGTTCACCGAACCGAGGCAGGCGGCGGGCGGGGGCACGCCCTGGCCGGCCTTGAGGTTCTTCAGGTAGGGCCGCTGGAGAATCTTCACCTCCTCCGGCGTGAACGACTCGACGACGCGCGTGCGAAGGCGCTGGCTGTTGAGCTTCTCGAGATTGGAGCGGAGCTCGATGTCGTTGCGGACGGACGGGTCGACGACGCCCTGGGTCGTGACGAGCGTCTCGGGCTTTTCGAACTGCATCGTCGCGATCGCGAGGTACATCCTGGGCTGGCGGGCCTTCCAGTACCCGAGCCCGAGGGCGACGACCAGCGCGAGCGGCAGCGCGATCCACATCCGTTCGCGCAGGATGATGTAGTAGTCGCGGAGCGAGCGGCGCTCGATGGCCGTCTCGTCCTTGTCGTGCGCCGGGGCGAAAGGTTTCTGGTTGTCGGCCATGGTGGGCTCAGATGATCTTCTCGTGCATGTAAAT
>JAQGON010000053.1 GCA_028293565.1 Verrucomicrobiota bacterium
ATTATCAGCCCGACGACGCCAGGGCCTCCGCGGCGCTGCGGCCGAGCCGGACGTTCAACGAAATTCTGGCCGCAGTGTAGCACGGGTCTCCGACCCGTGAGGGGGGCGCATTCTGTTTTGGGGCTGCGAACAACTTTTGGGTGCGGGCGGCCCCCCCCAAAAAACGGGTCGGAGACCCGTTCTACAGCTTGGGCACGCGGATCGTGCTGATCATCGCGCTGCCACTCAGGGCGTAGAGGAGCGTCAGGGGATGCAGGACCAGATCCCCGATCGTCCAATGGCCCAGCCACACTCCAGGTCCGGTCAATCCCCGGACGTGGAGCCACGCGATGAGGGCCACGATCGTGATGCTGGTGGGAATGGGCGTGCCTTCGAAATACTTCACCTTCCCGGAATCGTCGGACAGGGCATCCGCCGTGGCATTGAAGCGCGCGAGGCGGCTGATCCCGCAGCCGACGAAATAAAGGAGGATCGCCACGTCCAGCGCGCCGCGGAGGCCGATGCCGAAACCGAGCACAGCTGGGGCCAGGCCGAAGGAAATCACGTCGGCGAGCGAGTCGAGATCGGCGCCGAGGAAGGAGGACCGCCGGCGCCAGCGCGCCACGCGTCCGTCGGCGAAATCGAGGATCAGCGCCACCGGCAGCAGCGCCATGGCCCAGACCAGCCAGCGATTCTCCGCCGTCACGAGGTACTGCATCACGGCGAACACGGAGCCGGCCCCGCAGAATCCGTTTCCGAGCGTGAGAAAGTCCGCCAGCACGAACGAGCGGATCATCGAGAAGCGCGGGCGCCGGGCGGACGTTTCGGGCGATGCGGGCATGGGAGTCTCACCGCAATGTAGCCCGGAGCGGGAAAACGTTCCCGCGAATGTGGAACGGGAGGGTAGCCGGCGGCCTTCCGCTCGCTCGTGCCAGCGGCCCCTATCCCTGCCGCGATTCTGCCAAGGCCTGTTCGATCGCGTTCAGGATCTCGCCTTGTCCGGTGCGGTTTTTCGACGAAGTCGCGAACAGGGCCGGCGGCACGGAGCGCCATTCGCCCATGGCCTTGATGAAGGCATCCATGTTCGCGCGGCCCTTCAGCGCCGACTGCTTGTCGGTCTTCGTGAAGATGAGCGCGTACGGCTGGCGCGTGCCTTCGAGCCAGCGGAGGAAATCCAGGTCGATGCGCTGCGGGGGCAGCCGCGAGTCGATCAGGACGAAGACCAGGCGGAGGTTCTCCCGTTTCGAAAGAAAGTCCGCGACAGCCTCGTTGAACCCGAGGCGGCGCTGTTCGCCGACCGAGGCGTAGCCATAGCCGGGAAGGTCGACAAGCATCCACGTGCCGTTGACCAGGAAAAAATTGATCAGCTGGGTTTTTCCGGGGAGGTCCGAGACCTTGGCCAGGTCGCGGCGGCCGGCGAGCAGGTTGATCAGCGAGGATTTCCCGACGTTGGAGCGTCCGATGAGCGCAAACTCGGGCCGGGCCCACTGGGGGCACGAGCGGAGGTCGGGGGAGCTGCGTTCAAAGACGGCGGATTTGATCTTCATCGGGAGGGAGGGTTCCGAAGGTACACCGATTCCACCGCGGCGCACGCGCCATTGTTGGACGAAGAAAAAGGGCCGTCATGCGACGGCCCCTCGATGCGATTCGACGATGAGACCCTCAGGTCTTCATGATATTCCGGCCGGCCGGCCGGTTCTTCACCGGGCCTTTGCCACCCTTCGATTTTGCTGCGCGTTTCTTGGCTGCGGTCATCCGGCCGCCTCTCGACTTTTTCATTGGTAACCTTGGTTCTGAGTTACTGACACAGGCGCCGGCAAACTAAGACCGGAGCAAATTGCCTAGCCGGGCCGGCCGCCCCAGCGGTAGCCGAGGCCGAGCAGCAGGACATCCGCGTCGCGATTGTAGTTTGTCGTCACGCGATTGAAGACGAGCCGGACCACCCAGTGCTCCGTGAGGCGCGTCGCCACCGTGAACGAGACCAGCGGCGCCAGCGCGGCGGAGGAATTTCCCAGCGTGTTGGTCGTCCGCGGATTCTTTCGGTCGATGTAGATGTAGGGCCCGAGGCCGACGCCGACGCTGACGCGCTCGTTATGAAAGGTGTTCACCGCCCAGACCTGCAGCGCGAGGCCGTTGCGGCGGATGATCTCGGGATCGCCCTCGTAAATGAAACTGGCCGTGCCGTCGATGTGCGGCGCGAGTCCCTGACGATACTCGGCGCCATAGGCCCGCGCCGTTTCGCTGAAGAGCGTGTTCACGATGCTCTGGCCGACGAAAAGGGTGAACTCCGGATCGGTGACGTAATGATAGACGTCGAGATTGTCGCCGAGTTTTCCCTTCGTGGGTTTCAGGTCGCGGCCGAACCAGAACCCCAAGCCGGCCGAAACCGTGGTGGTCTGGATGTCGTGGGACGGACTGATGCGGTTGGCCATCGCGCGCAGGTACCAGCGATTGGAGAGATAGGCCGTGGCGGATACGGTGTAGATCGGGGAGGTGCCGTGGAGGTTCAGGGTGTCTCCATTCGCGACCGGCACTGTGTCGTAATAGTAGTAAGCCCCGATCCCCGCCGTGAGAGCGAAGCGGTCCTTGAACAGCGGCAGCCTGGCCATCAGCTCGAACGCCGTGCCGTCCCGATGGTGACCGACCACGTGCCCTTCGTTGATGTACGAAACCGACCCGGCCGCGTAGCGCGTGAAATTCTGCCGGTAGTCGGCCTCGAACGTGTAGCTCGAGCCCGTGTCGGTGGTCATGTTTCCTCCGAGCACCGTGAGTTCCTGGGCGGCCAGTCGCGAAACGCCGAGCAGCGCGACGAGAACGAGAAAAATCCGGGACGAGGTGGGTACGTGCATAAGCGATGGAAATGGGAAGGGCTTGCACTCCCACCGACCCGGAAATCGGGTGATTGTTCGTGGCAATCCCTGTCCACCACCGCCTGCCGCCGCCCGGCGAACGGACGTCAGGGTGCCGAGGAGGCGACTTTCTTCAGCTCAGCCAATCCCCGCTCAAACTCCGCGCCGACCGTTTTGTCCATGTTCATGAACGTGCAGACCACCTTGGCCAGATAGTTGTTTTCGCCCGACATCGTCCACGTGACCACCGTCTGCCCGCTCTCGGGTTTGAAGGTGAATTCGGTGAGGCAGCGGCCGGCCATCGGTTTGATGAACTCCAGGTCCAGGTGGATCAGCTCCGCCGGCCGACTCTCGATGATGGTCATCCGGCCGGCGCCGACGTCCTTGTTTCCATCCCAGGCATAAGCCGCCCCGACGCCGGCCGCCGGCCCTTCGAAGGTGCGTTTCATCGCCGGATCCAGTTTTTCCCACGGCGACCAGGCCTGCCATTTGTGGAGGTCGTTGACCTGTCCGAAAACCGCGGCCGCGGATGCGGGGATCGCCGTGCTTCGAGTGATGCTGAAGTGCGAAGGTTTAAAGGCGACGGCGACAAGAAACACGGCCAGAACGACCGCGAGCCCGACAAGGATTTTTTTGATCATGGGTTGAAGGAGGAATCGAAATCTAGCGTGGATCGTGCTCGTCCTGGATTGCCGAGTCGGCGGCCACCAGACCGGTCAGCAGGGCGAGAATGAGGGTGAGAGTGAGCATAAAGGGTCCACCTCTACAACGAATGAGTAATGCGGATCAGGACATGTCTTCAGGCGCACCGTGGGACCCGGTTGCCCGAAGATAAATGTCCTTCCGGAGCCCTCCCGTTCGTTGTACCTTCTGACGAACCGCTCCGATTTCTCTCCAACGTCTCCCACCATGAAATCCACACCGCCCGCCTCTCCTGCTCCCTTCATGCTCCTGTTCCGAAACACCGGCCCGGAAACGCATGAGCACCTCTCCGCCGATCAGCGCCAGCAACTCGTCACCCGCTGGAACGCCTGGTTCGAGGGCCTGGTCGCGCAGGGCAAGGCCGTCGAGGGTCAGCCTCTCGAAATGGAAACCCGCATCGTCTCCGGCCCCGGCGGAGGCCGCGTTGTCGACGGACCCTTTCCGGAGGCCAAAGAGGCGATCGGCGGCTATGTGAAACTCATGGTCAGCGGACTCGAGGAAGCGACCGCGATCGCCCGCCGGCACCCCGGGCTCGAGTACGGCCTCATCGTGGAAGTGCGCCAGATGACGCCGCATTGTCATCTCGGCGTGAACACCAAGCCCGCCAGCGTGCAGGAGTTCGCCCGGGTGTAGTTCATGCCGTCCGCGTCCGCCAGTCCCGCGTCCGCGCCGGCGGCCGCCGCCCAGCCGGCGCAGCTGGTCGAGCATTTTTTCCGTCATGAAACCGGGCGGCTGCACGGCGCGCTCGTCCGGCTTCTCGGCGTGCACAATCTCGCCCTCGCCGAGGACGTCGCCCAAGAGGCGATGCTTCGCGCCCTGCGCACGTGGTCGATGGGAGGCGTGCCGCCGAATCCCTCGGCGTGGATCACCCAGGTGGCGATGAACCTGGGACGCGACGCGCTCCGTCACGCGCGGATGTCGGCGTCGAAGGAGACCGCGCTGGTCACGCACTTTGACCAGATGCTTCCCGCCCCCGCCGCGTCGTGGCATGCGGCGCACGGGATCCGTGACGACGCCCTTCGGCTGATGTTCGTCTGCTGTCATCCCTCGATTGCGGCGGACGCCCAGGTGATGCTTGCGCTGAAGGTGCTCTGCGGCTTCAGCACCCCGGAAATCGCGCGCGCCTTCCTCAGCAGCCCCGCCGCGATCGAAAAGCAGCTGACGCGGACGAAGCAGCGGATCCAGGAATCCGGCATCGGTTTCGATCTCCCCGAGGGCGAGGACCTGACCCCGCGGCTCAATGGCGTACTGGCCGCGCTCTATCTTTTGTTCAACGAGGGCTACAAGGCATCGTCGGGCGACCGGCTCGTGCGCGAGGATCTTTGCCATGAGGCGGTGCGGCTGATGTCGCTGCTGGTGGCGCATCCCGCCGGGCAATCGCCGCGGGCGCACGCCCTGCTCGCGTTGATGCTCCTGACGTCCGCGCGCTTTCCGTCGCGCATCGACGAACAGGGAGCGCTGCTGCGTCTCGATGACCAGGACCGCTCGAAATGGGACCACTCGCTCATCTCGCGCGGACTGAACCATCTCGTGCACGCGGCCCAAGGCAGCGACCTGAGCGAATACCATCTCCAGGCGGGAATCGCCGCGATCCACTGCACCGCCGCCGACTATGCGTCGACGGATTGGGAGCGCATCCTTGCGCATTACGAGGAGCTGAACCGGATCAAGCCGTCGCCGATCATCGCGCTGAACCGCGCTGTCGCGGTCGCGCATCTGCGCGGACCCGCGGCGGGCCTGGAAGCGGTCGGTCAAATCGAACAGCGCGACCGGCTCGAGTCGCTTTATCTTTTGCACGCGGTCGTCGGAGAACTCCATTGGCGGCTGAAGAATCACCGGGCCGCCGCTGAGAGTTTCCGCACCGCGCTGTCGCTCGCCCACGTCGGGCCCGAGCAGGCCCATCTCGCCCGCATGATGGAGCGCTCGCTGGACGACCTCGAAGGCGCGCCGGGTAGCATGGGTCTCCCGACCCATGTGGTTGGACACGGCCAACCCAACCGGTGCGCTTGAGCTCCTGGCGCAGCGGACCTGTCCGGAGGGCTCGAGTCCAGCTTCACGGGTCGGAGACCCGTGCCACTTCGCGCGCCTCGACATGCTGACGATGCGGGCTGAGGCTGGAGGTCGATTCGTCGCCCCGTCAGCAATTCGGAAATCTCGCCCCACCCTTCTCGCTCCCCCCAAAAAAAATAACCATGCAACCTGACATCCCCCACATCACTGTCGTCTCGAGAAAGACAATCTGGACCGGACGAATCATCAGCGGGCTGATCGCCGCGTTTTTTATTTTTAGCGGCACGATGAAATTCGTGAAGCCGCCAGGCACCGCCGAGGGTTTCGCGCACCTCGGGATTCCCCTCGCCGACGCCACCTGGCTGGGAGTGCTCGAACTGTCGTGCACCGTGATTTATCTGATCCCGCGCTTCTGGGTCGTGGGCGCCATCCTGCTCACGGGATACCTCGGCGGCGCGATGCTGACGCACCTGCGGATCGGCGAGCCCGTCTATCTCCACGTCGTCATGGCGGTCCTGGTGTGGGGCGGTATCTGGCTGCGCGAGCCCCGCCTCCGCGCCCTGATCCCGATTCGGCGCTGACGCATCGTTCGTCGCGAGGAGTTCCGCCGTGAAAAGCCTCGTGACCTCGGCTCCTACACGGATTTCGCGTAGCAGCCGACGTCAGGAGGCCTGGCGCCTTCGCGAACGCAGCGACGCGAAGTTCAACCCACGCGACGAAAGCGCGCCGCTCCTCCGCCTCTTGCGCCGGAGCCGGCAGATCAGAGCGACCCGCAGAACTTCGCGAGCCGGCCGACTCCCTTGGCGATGATCTCGTCGCTGGTGGCATAGCTCAGCCGAACGTACCCCTCGGCGCCGAACGCGCTGCCGGGCACGGCCGCGACCTTTTCCGAATCGAGGAGACGGCTGCAGAACTCGACGTCGCTCAAACCGAAGCTCGAGATGTTCGGAAAAAGATAGAACGCGCCCTGGGCGAGCACGCACGACACGCCCTTGATCCGGTTCAGCTCGGCGTGAAGATTCTTCCGGCGACGGTCGAACGCGCCGAGCATCGTCTTCACCGACGCCGCGGTCTTTTCCTTTTCCTTGAGCGCCGCGAGCGCGCCGAACTGCCCGAAGGTCGCGACATTCGACGTCATCTGGCTCTGCAGTTCCGTAATGGCCTTCGCGATCGCGAGCGGCGCGAGCGTCGTCCCGATGCGCCACCCGGTCATCGCGTAGGTCTTCGAGAAACCCGCCACGACGATCGTGCGCGCCTCCGCCTCTTTCGACAGGGTGGCGACGCACGTGGGCTTCGCCCCGTCATAGATGAGATGTTCGTACATCTCGTCCGACAGGATGTAGAGATTGTGCTTCACCGCCACGGCGACGATTTCCGCCAGCTCCGCGCGCGAGTACACCGCGCCGGTCGGGTTCGACGGCGAATTGAGAATCAGGACCTTGGTCTTCGGCGTGACGGCGGCCTCGACCATCGCGGGCGTGAGCCGGAAGGCCGTGCGGTCGTCGGCCAGCACGAACTTCGGCGTCGCTCCCGCCAGCTTCACCATTTCCGGATAGCTGACCCAGTAGGGCGCGGGGACGATGACCTCGTCGCCCGGCGAGCACGTCGCGAGGAGGCCGAGGTAGCAGTTGAATTTTCCGCCGGGCGAAACGACGACCTGCGCGGGCGCGGCCTTCAGGCCGTACTCCGCCGCGTAGCGGTCCACGATCGCCTGGCGCAGCGGTTCGATCCCTGCGGTCGGCGAGTATTTCGTCTTTCCGGCCTTCAGCGCCGCGATGCAGGCGTCCTTGATGTGCTCGGGCGTGTCAAAGTCCGGTTCGCCGGCGGCAAAGCTGCAGACATCCTCCCCCGCGGCCTGCATCGCCTTGGCTTTCGCATCCACGGCCAGTGTCGGCGAAGGCGAAATGTTCCTGGCCCAGGTGGAAAGCGACGGAAGCAGGGTGCTCATGAAGAGCTTCACTAAAAGGAAACGCGGCGCGGAAAAGCAAGCTCACGGTCCTGCCAAGCTGGCATAAGGAGAAACGCATTCGGGGCTGAACGGACCATGTCTCCGGCACCTTCTGGTAGCAGCCGACGTCAGGAGGCAGTCGCACGCGTCCGACCGATCACGCGCAATCGGTTCGGCCGCCTGACGGCGGCTGTTACCGGAGCTAGGTCAGCTCGCGTCTCCAGCGCGTTGGGGCAACACGCTCCACCTCGCCGGCGCTCGACCTCACCGGCGCGACGGGCGCGGCTGCTTCACCGGAAGATCCTCGAGCGCGCACCGGATCAGTTCGCCCACGCTCGCATCCTTGCCCTTGGCGTACCGCTTCAGGGTCGCGCGCTGCTGAGCGCTGACGCGCACGGAAATCTGCTGGCGCGGCTCATGGTCCGGACGGCACGCGTCGAAATCGAACTGCTCGATCGCGAGCCGCACCACTTCGCTCGCGGTCTTCAGGCTCCGTCCCTTGCGGATCGAGTGGATTTTTTCGATCAGCGTCTCCGGCAGGTCGAACGTCAGCGGCGCGGAAGCTTTGGAGGAGCGGGGGGCCATGACGGAGTGGGCGGCAGAGCTGAACGGGCCACATCAGGGCCGGACCGCGAGCGTGGAGCAATGAAAAATTGCCGCGCATAAAAATTGACTCATCCCCGGTTTCCCCGAGTTTCGCAACGGTCCCTCTGTTCCCTACCCCATGGCCAAAGTCATCATTGAAGAGCTGGTAAAGATCTATCCGGAAAAGAGCGGGCCAGGCGTCCGGGCGGTGAACAACATCAGCCTCACCGTCGAGGACCGCGAGTTCATGGTGCTGGTGGGGCCGTCGGGCTGCGGAAAATCGACGACGCTGCGGATGATCGCGGGGCTCGAGGAGATTTCGGGCGGGACCATTTCGATCGACGGCAAGGTGGTGAACAACGTCCTGCCGAAGGACCGCGACATCGCGATGGTTTTCCAGAATTACGCCCTGTATCCGCACATGTCGGTCTACGACAACATGGCGTTCGGCCTGAAGCTCCGGAAATTTCCGAAGGCCGAGATCGATGCGCGCGTGCGCGAGGCGGCGACGATGCTGGGGCTGACGGACTACCTCGAGCGCAAGCCCAAGGCCCTCTCCGGCGGCCAGCGCCAGCGCGTCGCGGTCGGCCGCGCCATCGTCCGCAAGCCGAAGGTTTTCCTCTTCGACGAGCCCCTTTCCAATCTCGACGCCAAGATGCGCGTCTCGACCCGCACCGAAATCTCGAAGCTGCACGCGCGACTCGGCGCGACGATGATCTACGTGACGCATGACCAGGTCGAAGCCATGACGATGGGCGACCGGATCTGCGTGATGAAGGACGGCAACATCATGCAGGTGGCGTCGCCGCTCGAGCTCTACAACCACCCCGACAACATGTACGTCGCCGGTTTCATCGGCAGCCCGCCGATGAATTTTTTCCGCGGCACGATCAAGCGGAGCGGGAATCATCTTTCGTTCGTCGAAACCAACGAGAAGGGCGCACCGGTCACGGTGCAGCTCACGGAATCGCTCGCCGCCCGCGCCGCCGGCTACATCGACAAGTCGATCGTCCTCGGGATCCGGCCGGAGGATGTCCAAGATTCCCTCACGCTTTCCTCGCCCAACCCCGCCCACACGATCGAGGTTACGGTCGAAGTGTCGGAGCCGATGGGGTCCGAGACGTATCTCTACCTCGACACGGGCGCGCATTCCTTCATCGCCCGGGTTCGTCCCACCGACCGCTTCGAAGTGAACCAGAAGGTCAAGGTGACGCTGCGGATGGACACCGCGCATTTCTTCGATCCGACGAGCGAAGCGGTGTTGAGGTGAGAGTGGCACGGGTCTCCGACTCGTGAAGCTGGACTCGAGCCCCGGGACAGGTCCGCCGCGCCAGGAGCTCACGCGTGACGGTTGGGTTGGCCGTGTCCAACCACATGGGTCGGAGACCCATGCTACTCTCCCAATTCCGCATGCACTACTGCGTAGGCCTCGGCGGGAGTGGTCACGGCCTTCCAGGCCTTGGCCCGCACCAACGGGTCGACGACGCGGTCATGCATGATCAGAATCGTTCGCACGCCGCAGGCCTTGCCCGCAATGACGTCGACATCCGCGTCACCGACAAAGAGCGCCTCGTGCGGCGCGACCGCCAGTTTCCGCAGCGCTTCCTCGAGCCCGCCGGGGTCCGGCTTGTGCGTCGCGAGATCGTCGCCGCAGACGCACGCATCGAGCTTCGCGCCGATGCCATGCTCCGCCAGGATCCATTCGGTCGATTCCCGTTCACGCCCGGTCCAGAGGCCGACCGCCTGGCGCCCCGCCCGCAAGGCATCGAGCAGCCCGTGCATGCCGTCGAAGGGCTGGATCAGCCGCCAGTTCTGGACGCTGAAATCCCGCAACCGCTGCATGGCCTCGGCGATCTCGCCCTCGTTCTTGAGCAGGGCCGCGAACGTGCGGTCGGGCGGACCGCCGAGGTGCGCGAAAATCTTCTCGGCGGTGAGCGTACCACAGGCCGGCTCCAGCGCATGCGCGAAGGCCCGCAGGACGAGCGGCATGCTGTCGACCAGCGTGCCATCGAGGTCGAATATGACCGCGCGCGTGAATTTCCGCGTCATGGCGCTACGCGTTGCACCTGTCCCGCGGGCGGCGGCGAGATTTTTTCGGCCAGCTGGCCCGGTTCGAAGAGCGCCGCCGGCAATTTCAAATTGAGCGCCGCCGCCGTCACCTGAAAGCGCACCTTGTCGCGCGTCGCCTCGTTGCGGAGGTCGATCGATTTCGGAAGATACTGGTCCCCCACCTTGGCGAGGTCGACCAGCGATAGCGTGCGGACGACCCGGCCGTCGCGTCCGATCAGCTCGGTCTGCACCGGAACGTTGAACTGCGTGTCGAGATACGCGCGCACGCCGCTGAATTCCGGATGCCCGGCCGCCCACGCCGGCGGCGGACGGAAGAGGAACACGTGGGTCGGGCGGCTGCGGACGCGCGCCAGTTTTTCCAACGTCGCGTCGGCCCAGTAGAGATACGGCATCGCGAGATCGAAGGCGGTCAGCTCGACCCCTGGCAGCAGCGGTTCGAAGGCGTCGACAATCCGCGTGGTCGACGACGCCTCCCCGCCGAGATCGACCGACCAGACCTTCGCCTCCTCCCCGTTCTGCACCAGCAGATGACGGTCCTTCGAATTGGCGCCCGTCACGGAAATCCGCGTCACGGCCCCCTGGTCGTTGCGGGCTCCCCACAGCCGGCCAGCCAGCGTGCGCTCATCGCCGCGCCGCGGCAGGACGCGCAGGTCGAACTCCAGGTAATACTGTCCCGGAATGCCCGCCTGGCGAAACGCGGCCAGTGCGGCGCGGCCTTCCTCCTGGTCGGGTTTTCCAAACTGGAGATATGCCGGCGGCGTGCGATCCGCGGGGCCGGAGGTCGGACCGCCGACGGCGGTGGCCGCCGACAGCAGGGCCAAAACGAAAAACGCCCGCCGGACACAGGCGGGCGCGTCGGTTAACCGCCGCATGGGCTCAAGGCTTTTTCGGCGCCGGCGCGGAAGCCGGGGCGGTGGCGGGGGCCGGGTTCGCGGGCTTGGCCGGAGCCGTGATCGAGGGGAGCGAGTCGCCCGCTGCCGCGACCGCATGCTTCCGGACGTAAATGTGGCCCAGATAAAGGACAAAGCTCAGGACAAAAAAAGCGATCGCGGCGTTGATGGTGGCCTTGCTCAGGACGTTGCCGGTGTCGGCGCCGAACGTCGCCTCCGTCATTCCTCCACCCAGGGCCGAGCCCACGCCGCCGTCGCTCTTGGCCTTCTGCGCGAGCACGACGAGCACGAGAAAGATCGAGATGATGATCAGGATCGCGGTCAGGACGGTGAGGAGAATGCTCATGTGAAAGGGTCAGAAAATCAGCCGCACGCCGATCTTGTCAATGCGAAGAGTGGCACGGGTCTCCGACCCGTGGGCGGCTCCTTCAACGGCACTCTCTGCGGAGAACGGAAATCGCGGGCAGGCCCCGACCTTACGGGTCAGAGACCCGTGCTACGTTTCGATCCCCAGCTTCTCCAGCAGGCGCTGCAGGTCCTCATTGCCATGGTATTCGATGACGATGCGGCCCTTCTTCGGGGTGTGGAGCACCGCGACGCGGGCGCCGAGATGGGAGCCGAGCTTCTTCTCGATCCCGGCGACCGCCTCCGCGTCCTTTGACGACACGCCGCGCGCCTTCGGTCGGCTCGAACCGGTGGCCGCCTTCCGTTCGTGAACGAGCTTTTCGGTCGCGCGGACGCTGAGCCCTTCCTCGATGACGCGCCGCGCCAGCATGGTCCGGTGGCCGGCATCGTTGATCCCGAGCAGCACCTTGGCGTGGCCGACGCTTAAAAGATTCCTGGCCACGAAACCCTGGACCTCGCCGTCGAGGGAAAGCAGCCGCAGCGTGTTCGCCACCGTGGCGCGGGCCTTGCCCACGCGGTCGGCTGCGCTTTCCTGGGTCAGGTCGAAATCGCGGATCAGACTCGCGTAGCCATGCGCCTCCTCGATCGGATTCAGGCCCTCGCGCTGGAGATTTTCGATCAGGCCCAGCGCGGCCGACGACGCATTGCTGGCCTCGACGATCCGCGCGGGGATCGCCTTCAGCTTCAGCTGCTGGAATGCGCGCCACCGGCGCTCGCCCGCGATCAGCTGGAATTTGTCGCCTGTCTTGCGCACGACGATCGGCTGGAGCAGCCCCTCGGACCGGATGCTCTCGGCCAGCTCCCTCAGTTGGTCCTCGGGAATTTCCCGGCGCGCCTGGTACGGGCTCGGTTCCACGAGGTGAACGCCGATCTCCTGATATCCCGGCGCCGCCACGACCGCGATCACCGCGGCCGGCGCGGCGGCGGAATTCTTTTGGGTCGAGGCCGCCGCGCTGGCGATGAGGCCGCCGAGGCCGCGGCCGAGGCGTGATTTGGGAGCTGAGGCCATGGGGGTTATTTGGCTGCCGCCGTGGGAATGAAAAGCGTCTGTCCGACCATGATGCGAGACGGATCCGCGATCTTGTTGGCGTTGATGATATCCTGGGACTTCGCGCCGGTTTTTTTCGCGATCAGGGCGACCGTGTCGCCCTTCTGCACCGTATAGCTGACGCCTTCCTTCGGGTAAGTGTCGCTGAAGGTGGTCTGGACGACGGGGCGCGTGGCCATGCCCTTCGCGAGCGAATCGAGCGCCGCGTTGGTGGCATCGCCGAGTTTCTTGATCTGGGCCGAGGTCCGCTCCGCGGTGTTCGCATCGCCGGTCTCGATCGAATGCTTCAGCTGCGCGATGGCGTCGTGGAGCTGTGCCAGCGTGGCGTACGCGGGGGTGGCGGCGCCCAGCTGGTCGCGCAGCTCGGCGTTCTGCTTTTCGAGCTGCTCGATGCGAAGATTGAGTTCTCCGACGCGCTGGACGAGGCCCCGGACATCCTCGCGCAGATTCGCCATCTCGATTTGCGGGGATGACGACTGGGCCATCGCCGCAGAGGCGGACAGGCCGCCGAACAACAACCATTTCAACATGGCGCGCAGCTTGCGGAAACGGGTCGGCAAAAACAAGCGACTACTTGAATCGCGCGCGCAATCCGCCGACCCGGCCCGCGCCCATTGCTTTTTGGCGGACTTTTGACCAAGACTTCAGGCGCATGCACTCGACCCGCCGGTTTCTGCTGGGACTCGTGGCCGTGGCGCTGTCAGCGCCGCTCGTCGGACAGATCACGGTTTCCTCCACTCCGCGTAAGGTTTCCACCGCGATCGTCCTGGGCGAGAACCCACAGATCATTTCGGAATTTCCGTCTCCGAGTGCCAGGGAGCCTGTGAACGTGTCGATCGGCACGTCGGTGAGCATGTCGATCCCGTACGCTCCGGCGTTGATCCGCCAAATCAAATGGACAAAGGACTCGCAGGCGGTGTCGACGAGCCCGACCTTTGAAATACCTGACGCGAAGGCGAGCGATGGCGGCTTCTATAATGCCTTCGTCACATTGGTGGATGGAGCGAATCCCTGGATGGACGCCGTCCAGCTCCGGGTTGGCACCCAGCGGGGCGCGGCGATGCTCAATATCTCGACGCGAGCCACGATCAGCGCGGGCCAGCCCTTCTTCATCACCGGATTTGTCATCGAAACGGCGTCGGGAACCAAGCGGGAGGGCAAGACGGTTCTCATCCGCGCCATCGGCCCCACGCTGGGGTTGTTTGGCGTGCCGTCTCCGCTGGCCGATCCCAAGCTGGAAGTGTTTCGAGCCGATGGCTCGCAGGTCGACCTCGCTGCGACGTCGATCCTCTCGAACTATGTCGCACTGGCGCAACGGCTGGCGGGCGCATTCCTCACGAATGTCGGAGCCCACGACCTGACCTATCTGCTCACCCTGCCGGCCGGAGCCTACAGCGTGAAAATTTCCAGCGCCAGCGGGCAGACCGGCACCGTGCTGCTCGAGGTTTACGAGGTGCCCGTGCCGTTTTGACGGCGGGTCGGAGCTATCCGGGCTTCGGAGGAACCAGCAGCGGTTTCATCGGCTGCGACGGGATGCGGGTGCCGATGGGAATCGGGAATCCGCGCAGAAATTCCGCCGCGGCCAGCATTTTTCCGCCGGGACGCTGCAGCTTTCGCCCGCGGAGCAAGCCGGCGCGCGTGCCAATCAGGATCCCCTCCTGATCGACGCCGACAATTTCCCCGGCGGCGCCTTCGCCTGGAATCGCGTCCGCCAATCCCAGTTTGAGGTTCTGGCCCTGGATCGTGACGACGCAGGCCGGCCATGGAAAAAGTCCGTTGACGCGCGCAGCAAGAACCTCCGCGGATTCGCCAAAATCGAGCGCCCCGTCGGTCTTTTCCAATTTCCGGCAGAACGTCGCGACCGCCTCGTCCTGCGGCACGAACGCGAGGGTTCCATCGCGCAGTCGCGGCAGCGTCCGCCCGAGCAAAGGCACGCACGCGGCCGCGAGGCGAAGTTGGATGTCGGCGGCGGTGTCGAGCGCGCCGATGGTGACGCGCTCGACCTCGGCGACGGGCCCGGCGTCGAGCCGCCGGACAATCCGCATGAGGGTGACGCCGGTCTCGCGTTCACCGGACGCGATCGCCGACTGGATCGGCGAGGCTCCGCGATATTTCGGGAGGATCGACGTGTGCAGGTTCAGCGTGCCCATCCGCGGCGTCGCGATGAACTCGTCGCGCAGGATGTGCCCGTAGGCCATGACCAGCGCGAGATCAGGAGTGAACGACGCGAGGGCCTCGCGCGCCTCCTCCCTGACTTTCTCCGGCTGGCAAACGGGCAGCCCGCGCGCGACAGCCCACGCCTTGACCGGATTCGCCATGACGCTCTGTCCGCGCCCGGCCGGCCGGTCCGGCTGGGTGAAAACGGCGACGACCTCCGCAAGCCCGGCGCCGTCGCCCGCCAGCCAGTCGAGCAGCGGCAGTGCGATCGGATCCGAGCCGAGAAAAACGAGACGGAGCGCGGACATCAAAATCGTGGGTTCAAATCCTCGCCGGAGGAGGCCTGCCGGTGACTACTCCAGCTTCCGCAGCCACGCGGCGATCGCGGGCCGGAAGGACTTCGCAAACACAGCGTCCGAAACCGGCTGCGCGAGACCCTCGAGCACTCCCCAATATTCGACATGCGCCGAGGCCTGTTCGGGCGCGAGGGTTTGCAGCGGCCCCATCGTCTCGAGCTCGATCATCTTCCCGTTGGTGAACACTTCGAAGCAGCTGCCGAGATCCGGATATTTCGCGCCGGGAATCACGGGAGAATATTTCACGAAGGTCGTGCCTTCGTTCCAGTAGGCGGACCAGCCGGGATAATTCGTGATCCCCAGCTTCTGCGCGGCATCCGCCCGGCCGACATCGATCCCGATGAAATCCCGGCGCATCTGCCAGACCGGCAGCGAAAGGTCGGTGAAACTCCACGGCACCAGCGCATAGCCCGGAAGCAGGTCGCCGCGCTCATGGCTTCCCTTCGGCGGCAACGGCAGGATTCCCAAGCCGCCGGGACGCAGCATCGTCAGCGCCCACGCTGCGCATTCGACCGGCCACAGGCCGCGGTTCGTCAGCGTGTGCGTGATCTTCACGGTGTGCTCGCGGAGCATCTCCACCTTGAGGCTCTTCTCGATTCCGGTCCTGGGCTCGACGCGCTGTGTGAGGAGCACGCCGTTGGGCATGACCTTGACGCCGACGGGATCGTCGTCGGGCTGATAGCTGCGCACGATGTCCTCCGGCGCGTGCCAGAGCCGGTGCCCGCCGCGCAGGTAATATCCGTGGTACCTCCGCTCGTCGGGCGGGAACGCGAGGAAAAGATTCTCGCCCGCGCCCGCGCGCGACCGCAGCGCCGTCACGCGCGGGCCGACCTGCGTCGCCACCACCAGCTCGATCGCGCGGGTGGAAAGCTCGAGGGCCGGCGCCCCGCGGTACTTAGTCTTCGAGAGTTGCATGGGGGAAGTCGTCGCCCTCGCCCTCGGCCTCGGTCTGCTTCCACTTCGGCGGGTGCGCCTCGGCGCGCGCGGCCTTGCCGGTGTAGGGCGTGCCCGGCTCGTGCTTCTCCTTGCCGACGAGGTCGAAATAAACCGGGCAGCCCGCCAGGTCGAATTCCTTCACCAAACCGGCCTCGAGGTAGCGGCGATACTGCTCGGTCAGTTTTTCCTCGCGGTTGCAGAAAAGTTTGATGCGGAACGGACGCGTGCCGGTCTGGGTTGCGTAATAGATCCGGAACCTCCGGCCGCCGACCGCCGGCGGCGGCGTGCGCTCCGTCAGGTAACCCAGCACCTGGTTGAGCTTCGCCGTCGGCAGTTTCAGGTCCTGCTGGCGGTTGAGCTTCACCGCGGCGTTCAGCATGCGGTCGACCTCGTGCCCGGTCAGCGCCGAGACGAAGATCACCGGCGAGCCCGGCGTGAAATAGAGCCGCTCGAACAGCGCCGTCTCGTACTTTTCGCGGTAGTCGCGCTCGCTCTGGTAGGGCTGGAACCCGCCCTGGCGCCGGAAGGCCTCCTCCACGAGGTCCCATTTGTTCACAACGACCACGATCGGCTTGTGCTCCTTCACCGCCTCGCCCGCGATCGCCTTGTCCTGCTGCGTCACGCCGTCCATCGAATCGAGCACGAGGAACACCACGTCGGTGTTCTTGATCGCGTCGAGCGACCGCAGCCGCGAAAAATATTCCACCGGCGACGCCAGCTTCGTCGCCGCCTTGATGCCCGCCGTGTCGATCAGGCGGAACGGATACAGTTTGCCGTTCCGGCCCTTGAACTCGAACGCCAGCTCCACGGCGTCGCGGGTCGTCCCTGGCGTCTCGCTCACGATCAGCCGGTCGCTCTGCAGCAGCCGGTTGCTCAGCGAGGACTTGCCGACGTTCGGGCGGCCGATGAAACACACGCCCAGCGCCGACGCGGGATCGCGGATCGACGTCGAATCGTCCGGCAGGCCGAGGACCGCGATGATCGCGTCGCGCAGGTCGCGTTCGCCGCGTCCATGCTCGGCCGACACCTGCAGCGGTTCCCCGAGACCCAGCCGGTAGGCTTCCGCGAGCTCGATCTTCTCCTCCCCGAAGTCCGCCTTGTTGATCACGAGCCGGACCGGTTTCTTGCTCCGCCGCAGCATGACCGCGATCTTCTCGTCCAGCGCCGTCAGGCCTTCCAGCCCGTCGATCACGAACAGGATCAGGCCGGCGGTGGAGATCGCGAAATTGACCTGTTCCTCCGACGCGGCCGTCAGCGCGGCGGGAGTGTCCTTGCCCCGGTAGCCGATGCCACCCGTGTCGAGCAGGGTGTAGCCGCCGTCGACGATCTCGGCGGAAATGACATCCCGCGTCACACCCGGCTGGTCGTGGACAATGGAGATGCGTTTCCGGGCCAGCCGGTTAAAGAGACGGCTCTTCCCGACATTGGGCCGGCCGACGATGGCAACGGTACGATTCACGGTCTTCACAGTTGGAGAAAGGTGGGTGATCCCGGCACCGGGTAGCGAGGAGGAAAAATCCTTTCGGAGGGTGAACAGAAGCGAACGACGGAAACGAAGCGTCGTCCGTCGAATGAGCCAGGGTTGCAGCCGGGGTCCCGATCCTGTCTGGGGATTGGAACTCTCTGCGACCAAACGCCGCTTGTAACCCGGACCCCGGAAACGGACGGCGCTTCGTTTCCCTCGTTACCTTCTGTTCAAAATCCGAACCGACGGACGTCAGGCGTTCACGTATTTTTCGATCCGGTCGCAGGCGATTTCGATTTTCTCGTAACTCGTCGCGAAACAGGCGCGGACATGTCCGCGGCCGCCCTCGCCGAAACCGATCCCCGGGACGAGCGCGACCTTGTGCTTTTCGAGCAGTCCCACCGCGAACTCCTTCTCGGTCTTGCCGGTGGAAGTGATGTTCGGGAAGGCGTAGAACGATCCGCGCGGCAGGTGGCACTTCAGCCCGATTTCGTTGAACCGGCGCACGATCAGGTCGCGGCGGCGGTGATACTGCTCGCGCATCCTGATCACCGCATCCCAGCCGTTGCGCAGCGCCTCCAGCGCCGCATCCTGCGCGATGATCGAGGCGCAGAGCATCGTGTACTGGTGGACCTTCATCATCGCGTCGATCAGCGGCGCCGGGCCGCAGGCGTAGCCGATCCGCCAGCCGGTCATCGCGAACGCCTTGGAGAAGCCGTGCAGGAAAATCGTGCGGTCGAGCATGCCTGGAAGGCTCGCAATGCTGGTGTGCGTGCCGTCGAACGTAAGCTCGGAATAGATCTCGTCCGTCAGCACCAGCAGGTCCTTCTCGCGGCAGAACGCGGCGATCTTTTCCAGCTGCTCGCGGCTGCAGGTGCCTCCCGTGGGGTTGCACGGCAGGTTCAGCATCAGCATCTTCGCGCCCGGCTGCCAGGCCGCGCGAAGGGCCTCCGCGGTCACGGCAAAATCGTCCTTCGCATACGTCGGCACCGCGATCGGCACGCCATGCGCCAGCGCGATGCTCGGATGATAGCTCACGTAGCACGGCTGGTGGTACATGACCTTGTCGCCCGGGTTGATGAAGGCGCGGCAGGCCAAATCGAGCGCCTCGCTGACCCCGACGGTCACGATGACCTGGTCCGCGGGGCGGTACGAAACGTGGAAGTGTTTTTCGACGTAGCGCGCAATTTCCTCGCGCAGCTCGATCAGCCCGAGGTTGGACGTGTACGACGTGCGCCCCCGGTTCATGCAGGCAATCGAATAGTCCCGGATGTTCTGGGGGGTGATGAAATCGGGTTCGCCCACGCCGAGCGAGATCACATCCTGGCCCTTGAGCGCCGCCACGAGCTCGAAGAAGTCGCGGATGCCGCTCTTCGGAAGCGCGGCTACATGACCGGCGACCCACGGCTTCTTCGGCGAATTCGGCTTGGTCTCCTCGCGGACGGAGTCGGGGTTGACGGTGGCGTTCATGGTTTCCAAGGGTCGCATGACGCGAAACCGGTAGGCCACCCTAAATTTGACGGTGCCAGGCAACGCGGCGGGACCGCCATAGACAGCCCGCCCAAAAATCCGTTCCGACAGGGATCGTCGGCCGCGTCTGAAATCACGTCCCTAAAAACGCCACGACGCGAAAAATTTAATCCCGCTCCAGTCCGCGAAGTCTCAGCTCAGCCGAGTCCGGGCCTCTCCGCCTTCCGCAATCCGAAATCCGCAATTCACAAAAGGATGTTCATCCGGGCCGGTTCGTGCTCTTACTCCGGTTTTCCATGTTCGAATCCCTCACCGACAAACTAGGCAGCGCCCTCCGCAACCTGCGCGGAGTCGGGCAGCTCACGGATGCCAACATGGCGGAGGCCCTGCAGGAGGTCCGGACCGCCCTGCTCGCCGCGGACGTTCACTTCAAGGTCGCGCGCGAATTCGTCGAACGCGTCCAGGCACAGTGCACGGGCCAGCAGGTGCTCAAGTCCGTCACCCCGGGCCAGCAGGTCGTCAAAATCATCCACGACGAGCTCGTCCGCCTGCTGGGCGAGGGCTCGACCCAGCTCTCCGGCGCGCGGCCGCTGAAAATCCTGATGGTCGGCCTGCACGGTTCCGGCAAGACGACCTCCACCGCCAAGCTCGGCAAACTGCTGAAAAAACGCGGCTACCGTCCCATGGTCGTGGCCTGCGACATCTATCGCCCGGCGGCAATCGACCAGCTGGAGATTCTCGCGAAGCAGGAGGAGCTGGAGTTCTTCGCCGACCGCGCGTCCCGCGATGTTCCCGCGATCGGGGCCGCCGGCCTGGCCGCAGCCTTGGCGGCCGGAAACGACTGCGTCATTTTCGACACCGCGGGACGGCTCCAGATCGACGCCGAGCTGATCGAGGAGGTGAAGCGCCTCCGGGCGCGCGTCGAGCCCGACGAAGTCCTCCTGGTGGCCGACGGCGCGCTGGGACAGGAGGCGGTGAACGTGGCCAGGGCATTCCATGAGGCGCTGACGCTGACCGGCCTCATCCTGACGAAGATGGACGGCGACGCCCGCGGCGGAGCGGCGCTGTCGATCAAGTCCATCACGGGTGTGCCGATCAAATTTGTCGGCACCGGCGAAAAGACCGCCGACTTCGACACGTTTTATCCCGACCGCCTGGCGTCGCGCATCCTCGGCATGGGCGACGTCGTCTCGCTCGTCGAGAAGGCGCAGGAGACGATCGACGTGAAGGAAGCGGAGCGCATGGCGGAAAAGATGCGCAAGGCGGATTTCAACCTGGAGGATTTCCTCGCGCAGATGCAGCAGGTGAAAAAGATGGGGTCGATGCAGAGCCTCGTCGGCATGATGCCGGGCATGAGCGGCGTCGAGGTCGGCCCGGACGCGGAGAAACAGATGAGCCGGACGGAGGCGATCATCCATTCCATGACGCCGCAGGAGCGCCGGAAACCGGAGATTCTCAATGGCAACCGCCGCCAGCGCATCGCGGCGGGGGCCGGCGTGAAGATCGTCGACGTCAACCAGCTGCTCAAACAATTCCAGCAGATGCAGAAAATGATGAAGATGATGAAGGGCGGCGGCGCCAAAAAGATGATGCGCCAGATGGAAGCGATGCGCGGCAAGGGCGGCTTTCCAGGAATGTAGCCGCAGGTCGCAGTTCGGAGATCGCAGTTCGCAATTCGGCCGAATGTTCTTCAGCAGGGTCCATCATTGACGTTCCGCGCCCAGGGCCCCTGTGATCGAGCTATCTACCCGACTCACCACTGCGAATTCTACGGGTCCGAACTCCGAACTGCGAACTCCGAACTGCGACGAAGTTCATGAGCCGTGAAATGTGCTACCGTTGTTTCTGGCCGAAGGCGCTCTGCTGGTGCGCGTCGATCCAGCCGATGCCGACGCGGACCCGCTTTGTGTTCCTCATGCACCCGAAGGAATACAAACAGGAGAAGGCCGCGACCGGTCGGCTGACCCATCTCTGCCTCGCGAACAGCGCGATTCACGTCGGGGCCGCTTTCGACGCGGACGACGACGTGCAGGCGCTGATCCGCGATCCGCGCAATTTTCCGGTGCTGCTTTATCCGGGCGCCGGCTCGCACAACCTGTCCGAGGGAAAGCGCGCGGCGCCCGACCTTTCAGGACGGCAGCTGGTGATCCTGGTGCTCGACGCCACGTGGGCGTGCGCGCGGAAAATGCTCCGGCTCAGTCCGAGCCTGCAGCGGCTGCCGCGCGTGGGATTCACGGCGTCGGCCCCGAGCCGCTACGTGATCAAGCAGCAGCCGCAGCCCGGATGCCTGTCCACCCTGGAGGCAACGCACGAGATCCTGGTCGCGCTGTCGCACGCCGGGCTCGACGACTATCCCCTGCCCGATCAGCTGCTGAACCTGTTTCAACGGATGCAGGATTTCCAGATCCGCTGCGCGAAGGATCCGGATCGCGCCGGTTATCGCCGCAAGCCCTACAGCCTGCCCGCCAAGCGCACGCCGCTCCACGGCGAAAGCGGCGCCCGGCGGAACCGGTTCATCCCAATCCCGATCGTTTGAACAGAAGGGAACGAGGCAACGAAGCGCCGTCCGGATGCGGCGTCCGGGTTGCAGGCAAAATCCACTTCACTCCGCTCAAGCGCTTACCTGCGCTGATCTCCGAATCAGCGATGATGAGCCCGGATTGCCTGTTAAAAAAAGGATGAGACCCCGCCTGTAAACTTGGAGTCGGCTGACGGACGGCGCTTCGTTGCCTCCGTTGCCTTCTGTTCAACCGGGTTTCCTCAAGGCAGCTTGGCCTGCACCAGCTTGCTCGCGGCGCCGAAGTCGATCAGGCCGGCCTCGGGGCGTTGCTTGAGCGCGCCGATCACCTTGCCCATTTCCTTTTTGGACTGTGCGCCCGTCTCCTTGATGACCTCGTTCACAAGCGCCTCGAGCTTCAGCGGATCGAGCCCTTTCGGAAGATATTTCTCGAGGATGCGGATCTCGTTTTCGTTCGCCGCGACCAGGTCCGCGCGCCCGCCCTTCTCGAACTCGGCTTTCGCGTCGGTGAGGTTCTTGACCGCCTTCTTCAGCGTCGTCAGCACGAGCGCGTCGTCGATCGGCTTGCCGGTGTCCATTTCCGTCCGCTTGATCGCCGCATCCGCCGTGCGCAGCGCCGTGGTCGTGACCGCGTCGCGGGCTTTCATTGAGATGACAATATCCGCGCGCAACGTTTCGTAGAGTGTGGCCATGGGAACAGCCTGCCGACTCACGCCTGGCTGTCCAGTCACGAGGCTGGAGCGGATCCGGAATTTTCACCGCGAAGGACCCAAAGGGCGCGAAGGCCGGATGTTTTAAGGAGATCTCCGGCGGGCTTGGCCTTCGCGCCCTTTGCGTCCTTCGCGGTAAAAAAATTACACCGGAGAAATCCGGACGACAGGGACGCGGCGCTATGGTAACGTGGGCCCATGCGAATGACGAATGCCCAGATGTACGCCCGCGTGCTGGCCGGGGATCCGGCCTACAACGGGCGGTTCTTCACGGGCGTGCTGACGACTGGCATCTATTGCCTGCCGGCCTGCAAGGCGCGGAAGCCGAAGCCGGGCAACGTGCGGTTTTTCCCGAGCTGCGAGGCGGCGCGCGCCGCCGGCCTGCGCGCGTGCCGGAAATGTCATCCCGACGACTTTGCCCGCGGCGCCGACCCGGTCCTCGAAACCATCGAGGCGCTGGTCAACGAGGTCCGCGAAACTCCGGGCCAATTTCCCGACGCCGCGAGCATCGTGCGCCGCTCCGGTTTCGGCGCCACCCGCGTGTTCGAACTTTTTCGCCAGCATTGCCAAACCACGCCCGCCGACCTGCTCCTGCGCGCGCGCCTCGACCAGGCGAAGCGCCAGCTCCTCGCCGACGACCGCCCGCTCGCGGACGTCGCGCTCGCCGCCGGGTTCGAGGCGCTGTCGGTTTTCCACGAAAATTTCCGGCAGCTGAACGGGATGACGCCCGCGGCGTACCGGCACCTGCGCTCCGGCCACGCCTTCGAAATCGCGCTGCCGGAGGGATATCTTCTCCCGTACCTGCGGCGGGCGCTCAGCCGCGACCACCAGAGTCTGACGGAGAAACTCGATGGCGACCTCTATCAATGCGCCGTCCAGCTCGCCGGTGGCCCGGCCCTGCTGAAGCTGGCGCTTTCGCCGCGCTCGGTCGCGGTCAGCGCCGTCCCGGCGGGCGCGCATGAATCCACTCCCGCCGCGTCGTTTCTGCCGGAAGTCCACGCCCTCGTCATCGGGCTGCTGGGACTCGACCAGGACGCAGCCGCCTTTGCGCGCCTCGCCAGGAAGCTCGGCCTTGCGCGCCTGGTAGCCGGCCGGCCGGAACTCCGCATCAGCCAGACGCCTTCGGTCTTCGACGGACTTCTCTGGTCGATCATCGGCCAGCAGATCAACTTTGCGTTCGCCTGCCTGATGAAGCGCCGCCTGGTCGAACGCGCGGGCACGCGCCTCGCGGACGGACTTTATGCGCCGCCGACTCCTGCCAGCGTCGCGGCGCTGGAGCCGGCGGACCTCCTGCCCCTCCAGTTTTCGCGGCAGAAAGCGGACTATGTCATTTCGACCGCGCGGCTCATCCTTCGCGGGGAACTGGACCTGACGGCGCTGAAGACAATGTCGGCGACGCGCGCCGAGCGGACGCTGCTCGCGATCCGCGGGCTCGGGCCGTGGTCGGTCAATTATCTGATGATGCGCGCGCTCGGTTTTCCCGACTGCGTCCCGCTCGGGGACACCGGCGTGACGAGCGGGCTGAAGGCGCTGCTCAAGCTCGAGGAACGTCCGGACCTCGACGGCACGCGGCGGTTGATGGCCATGTTTTCTCCCTACCGCAGCCTGGCCACCGGCCACCTGTGGCAACTCAACCAACCCATCCCCCTATGAACACGGCCTACGACACGTTTTCCACTCCGGTCGGCAATTTCTCCGTGGCGGTCGACGCCAAGGGTGCCGTCCTCGCCACCGCCTTCGGCGGCCTCGACGAATTGCGGAGCCGCTTTGCCTGCGGCGAAATTGCCCGAAACCGCGCGCGCATCGAGCCGATCCGGCGGCAGGTCGCCGAATATTTCTCGGGTGAGCGCGACACGTTTGATCTGCCGCTGGCTCCCGCCGGCTCCGAGTTTCAGCAGTGCGTGTGGGCCGCTTTGCAGCAGATCCCGCCGGGCGAGACGCGGAGTTACGGCGAACTCGCCGCTGCGCTCGGCCGCGCGGGAGCCGCCCGCGCCGTCGGACGGGCCAACGCGACCAACCCCATCTGCCTCATCGTCCCCTGCCACCGCGTGATCGGAAGCGACGGCTCGCTGACCGGTTTCGCCTTCGGCGTGGAAATAAAACGGAAGCTCCTCGCGCACGAGGGAGCGAAAGCCACCGCGCGAGCCTGAGCGGGTGGTGGAACGCATTGTCGCAGACCCTGAGCTTGTCGAACGGGCCTCAATGCGTTGGACGCTCCGTCGCCGACAAGCGTTCGCTCGCATCTCCAGCGCGTTGAGGGCAACGCGCTCCACCTGCCGCTGGAGGTGCGAGCGGGACAAAAGGACTGACGGAGCGCCTAACGCGTTGAAAACGCGTTTATCTAGGTCGGGATCGTCGCGATCGCCTGGACCAACGCCGAGATCTTCGCGTGATCCTTCACTCCCGGCGCGGATTCGACGCCGCTGCTCACATCGACGAAACGCGCGCCGGAGGCGCGCACCCCTTCCACGATGTTCTCCGCGCCCAACCCTCCGGAAAGAATCCAGGTTTTCCCGCGGTGCGCCTTTCGCGCCCGCGCGAATTTTTCCCAATCCCCCGTGCGTCCGGTCCCGCCGAATTTCCTCGCGTCAAAGGTGTCGAGGAGAAACGTCGACGCGAACGGCAGGAGCCGTTCCGGCAGCGCCGCGGTCGGCGGAAGGCTCGGAGCCAGCCAGAGCCGCTCCGCGCCCACCGCTCCGGACCAGGCCGCGACCTGCGCATCCGGCAAGCCATGCCGGAAGTGAATCTGGAAAAAATCGAAGCCCGCTTCCTTCATGGCCGCCAGCGCGTCCGCGTTGGGTTCGACCGAGACCGCGACTTTCCGCGCGCCAGAGAGTCCGGAGGCGAACCGGCGGTACTTTTCAAGGGTCAGGGCCCGGGGCGACGCCGGGTGGAAAATGAAGCCGAGATACTTGGCGCCCGATTTCGCCGCGAACTCCGCGTCGAGGAGGCTCGTCAGGCCGCAGATTTTCAGGGTGATTCCGGCGATCATCGTCAAAAGGCGTTGAGGCTCGCGATCACGTGGTCGGCCTGCACGTCCGTGAGCTCCGGGAAAATCGGCAGGCTCAGGCACGTGGCCGCCGCCCTCTCCGCGACCGGAAACGATCCCGCTCCATGGCCAAGGCTCGCGTAGCATTTTTGAAGATGGAGCGGCACCGGATAAATGAGATCCGTGCCGACCTCGCCCTTCGCCAGATGCTCCCGCAGCGCGTCGCGGCGCGGATGCCGGATCGTGAACTGGTGAAACACGGATTTCCCGTACGTGGGTTGCTCCGGAAGGCGCGTGTCCGCGAGCGTGATCCCGGCCAGGTACCGCGCGGCGATCGCCTGGCGCCGGGCGGTCCAGGCCGAAAGGTGCGGCAGCTTGACGTTGAGCAGCGCGCCCTGAAATCCATCCATCCGGAAATTTCCGCCGATGATATCGTGATAGTACCGACGCTCCGAGCCATGCACGCGAATCTGCCGCGCACGCGCGTGCAGTTCCTCGCGCCGGGAAACAAAGGCCCCGCCCTCGCCGCAACCGCCCAGGTTCTTGGTCGGATAGAAGCTGAACGTCCCGGCGTCGCCGATGATGCCGACCGGCGTGCCGCGATAGCGGGCCGCCACGGCCTGCGCGCAATCCTCGATCACGAAGAGCCGGTGCTTTTTCGCGATGGCCATGATCTCGTCCATGCGCGCGGGCTGTCCAAAAAGGTGGACGACGATGATCCCCTTCGTCCGCGGAGTGATGGCCGCTTCGAGTTTGACCGGATCGAGGTTGAAGGTGCCCTCCTCCACATCGGCAAAAACCGGCGTGGCGCCGACGTAATTGATCCCCCAAGCCGAGGAAATGAACGTGAACGGCGCGGTGACCACCTCGTCACCCGGTCCGAAACCCGCGAGCATGCACGCCACGTGCAGCGGCGCGGTGCCGCTGTTCATCCCGAGGACCCGGGGATAGCCGAGCGCAGCCGCGAAGTTATGCTCGAAGTCCTCGACGTCCCGCCCGAGACAGAAGCGGGTGGCATCGTACGTCGCCGCCAAAGCCGCGAGCGCCGGCTCGCGCAGCGTCCGGTGTTGCAGGGACAAATCCAGAAAAGGGACCTTCATGGGATGGTCGTGAAGTAGGCATGCGCCGGCCGGCATGGCAACCCGGAGTGACGGCGGCTCCGGGAACGCATTGTCGCAATGCGGTGGGCGCTCCGCCGACGGTGCAGGTCGGCTCGCACCCCCAGCGCGTTGGGGGCAACGCGCTCCACCACCCCGCCTCCGCGGGTGGAACGCATTGCCCTCAATGCGTTGGCGACGTGAGCCGACTTAGGAGTTCGACGGAGCGTCCGACCTTCCCGTAGCAGCTGCCGTCAGGCGGCTGGGCTGATCGCGCTTAATCGGCGTCCACACGGAACAGCCTTCTCACGTCGGCTGCTACCGAAGATTCCGCCCGCAGACTCAGCCGCTTCACCTAGGCTTTGCGTGCCTCGAGCGCTTTCACCGTCGCCGCCACGAGCGACTCGATGCTCGGCTCCTTGGCGGAAAAATCCACCGGCAGGCCGGCCTGCTTCATCGTTTCCGACGTCTGCGGGCCCATGCTCCCGGCGAGCGGCCGGCGCGCGCCCTTCTCGAGCGTCAACGCCGCGGCCTGGTCCACGAAGGACTGCGCCGCCGAGGAACTCGCGAAGAGCACGGCATCCGCGCCGCGCGCCCGGAAATCGGCCGCCACCGGGTCCGCCGCGATATCGGACTTCTCGGTGCGGTAGACCTGCAGCTGGTCGACGATCGCCCGCGCCGCCTCGAGCTTTTTCACCAGGGTCTCGCGGTTCAGGTTTCCCGTGACGACGAGGACCTGCGCACTGTCCAGGCTGCCGGTGGCAATGAGTTCGTCCGCCAGCGCATCCGCGGTCGCGACCTTGGGCTGACATTCCACCCGCAGATGCCGCTCCGTCACCGCGCGCGCCGTGGCGTCGCCGACGGTCGCGATCCGGATCAGCCCGAGCGAGCGGATGTCTTCGAACAGGGCGTGAAACTCCTCGAAAAAATACCTCACGCCGTTCGCGCTCGTGAATACGAGCCAGTCGTAACGGCCGAGCTCGGGAAAAATTTCCGCCAGCGATTCCTTGGGGACGGATTTCACCACCCGGATCAGGGCCAGCTCGAGCACCTCGGCGCCGAGGTCGGCCAGGCGCCTGTGCAACTCGCTGTTCTGGTCGGTGGCGCGGGTCAGCACGATCCGCCGGCCCTGGAGTGGTGGGGAGGTCATCGTAATCCGAAGGTCTTGAGGAGGCGCGCCGCGGTGCGATCCGGCGCGTCGAGGTCGTCCGCCGCGAGGTTCAACTGCCGCAGCCCGGTTTGCTCGTGAAAAAAGTGCAGCGTCAGGCCATGCACATGCGCGCCGAAGGCTGTGTGACAACCGCCGCCGAGGGCACTCTGGAGCGCCCGCTCCAATCCGAGCGAACGCGCGGTCGCCGCGTCGAACGCCGTTGCCAGCGACACGGCGTCCGCCGCGCGGCACTGCACCGCGATCGCACCCTGCCCCACCGCTGGAACCATCTCGTCGAAGCGGAGCGCGCGGAACGTCAATCCGGGCCAGCCGGCGATTCCAAGCCGCTGCAAACCCGCCGCGGCGAGCACGGTGCCGTCGGCGACGCCCGATTCCGCGATCTTGCGCAGGCGGGTGTCCACGTTGCCGCGGATTTCCGCGAACTCCACGGAGGGGAAAAGCCGCCCGACCTGCAGCCGGCGCCGCGGGCTGCCCGTGGCGAGCGTCTGCGGGTGGGCAAGCCCCGCGCGCAGCACGAGGACGTCGCTCGCGTCGGCGCGCGGCAGGTATCCCGCGATGACGAGTCCTGGCGGCATTTCGCCGGGCAGATCCTTCGTGCTGTGGACGGCGATGGCCGCCTCGCCGCGCAGCACGGCCTGTTCGAGTTCGCCCGTGAACAGCCCCTTTCCGCCTTTTTCCTCCAGCGACCATTCCGCCTGGCGATCGCCGGTCGTGACGATCTTGAGGAGTTCGACGTCCGCCTTCAGCACCTCGCGGAGGCGCGCGGCGACCATCTCGGCCTGGACGAGAGCCAGCGGGCTTTTGCGGGTGGCGAGGAGGAGCTTCTTCAAGCCGGTAACTTCGGTGAAACCGTCTGAATTGAAAACAAAAACCTCATGGGGCGTGGCGCTTCGATGCGTCGCTCGACCGCGCCCTTAGGGGGCGCGGTGTGCGGGCCATGCGGGTTCACGGGTCGGAGACCCGTGCCACTTCAGGAATACGCCGCTTGCACGCCCTTCAGGT
>JAQGON010000081.1 GCA_028293565.1 Verrucomicrobiota bacterium
TGCACGGCCAACATCTGCCGAAGTCCGATGGGGGCCGGGCTCTTGCAGCACGCCCTCGCCGCGCAGCCCGAACCGCTGCGCTCGATCAGGGTGACTTCGGCGGGCGTCGCCGCCCGCAAGGGCGAGCGGGTGTCCGAGAACTCGATCATCGCGCTGCGCAAGGCGGGGATCGATATCTCGTCGCACGTCAGCCAGCCGCTGACCGACGAGCTCATCGCCCAGGCCGCTGCGGTGCTCTGCATGACGGAGTCGCATCGCGCGATGATCCAGCTGCACTGCGAGGTTCCGCCCCGGAACCTTTATCTCTTCCGCGAATTCATGCCGCAGCTCGGCGACAAGGACATTCCCGACCCGTTTGGCGCCCCGTTGCGGGCGTACGAAACGGCGCGGGACGAGATGGTCGAGGCGATTCCGTCCCTGGTGGAGTTCCTTAAGACACGGGTCGGCGCGCCGCCGGTGCGCTGATCGCGGATTTCGGATTGCGGATTGCGGATTTCCGCCATGCGCTCGCCGGACCTTCCGCCGCCGCCCGCACGCGGCCGGTTTCCCCTCCGCAATCTGAATCTGAAATCCGCAACCGCATGCTGACCGCCACGCCGCTCAAAACCCTCGACCCCGAGATCCACGCGGCGATCGCCGCCGAGCTCGCCCGCCAGCAGAGCCACCTCGAGCTGATCGCCTCGGAGAATTTCACCTACCCCGCCGTGCTCGAGGCGCAGGGCAGCGTGCTGACGAACAAGTACGCCGAAGGTTATCCGGGCAAGCGCTGGTACGGCGGCTGCGAGCAGGTCGACAAGGTAGAGGTCCTCGCCATCGAGCGCGCGAGGAAACTCTTCGGCGCCGAGCACGCCAACGTGCAGCCGCATTCCGGCGCGCAGGCCAACACCGCCGTCTATGCCTCGGTCCTTCAGCCGGGCGACAAGCTCCTCGGCATGAACCTGAGCCACGGCGGACACCTCACCCACGGAAATCCCGCGAATTTCTCCGGCAAGCTCTATAATTTCTGCCAGTACGGCGTGCGGGAGGACAACGGCCTGATCGATTACGACGAGCTCGCCTTGGTCGCGCAGCGCGAAAAGCCGCGGATGATCACCGTCGGCGCCAGCGCCTATTCGCGCGTGATCGACTTTGCGCGGATGGGCGAGATCGCGCGCAGCGTCGGCGCCTTTCTCTTTGCCGACATCGCGCACATCGCGGGGCTGGTGGCCAGCGGCGTGCATCCCTCGCCCGTGCCGCACGCGGACTTCGTCACGACCACGACGCACAAGACCCTGCGCGGCCCGCGCGGCGGCCTCATTCTCTGCCGCACCGCGCACGCGAAGGCGCTCGATTCCGCGGTCTTCCCCGGCACGCAGGGCGGGCCGCTCATGCACGTGATCGCGGCGAAGGCGGTGTGCTTCGCCGAGTGCCTCAAGCCCGATTTCCGCGGCTACTCCGAGCAGATCGTGCGCAACGCCCGCGCACTGGCGGCGGCGATGTCGGCCCGCGGCTACAAGATCGTCTCAGGCGGGACGGACAACCACCTCATGCTCGTCGACCTCCGGCCCAAGCTCCCGGACCTCACCGCGAAGATCGCGCAGGAGACCCTCGATCGCGCCAACATCACGTGCAACAAGAACACCGTCCCCTTCGAGACGCGCTCGCCCTTCCAGGCGTCCGGCATCCGTCTGGGCACGCCCGCGGTGACCACGCGGGGTTTCGTGGAAGGCGACATGGACGAGATCGCCGCCTGCATCGACGCCGTGCTCACGGCCATCGGACGCCCCGAGGAGGCCGCCACGCTCGCCAGCGTGAAGACCCGGGTCGTCGCCCTGACCTCCCGCTACCCGCTGCCGTACCGGTGGTGACCTTGCACGGCGTGTAGCACGGGTCTCCGACCCGTGTGGGCGGACTCGGCCAACGGAGAACGTCGAGCACACCCGTTTCGCTCGAGTCCACCTTCACGGGTCGGAGACCCGTGCCACACGCTGCCGGCTCAATTCCCGGGCGCAAATTGCGCTGGGCGAGAGAACGATTGCCGCGCCGTTGAAACCCCGAATGATCCGCAGTACTGAACATGGCCCGTGCTCCGCGTCTTCGCCGTACCTCGATCTATCATCTCATTGCCATCGCGATTGTCGTGATCGGATTGGCGGGCGGAATCCTCTCCTTCCGCGAACTGCGGCGCTCCGAGCGCGCGGCCGCTGAAATCGGCTTCTATCGGCGGGCCTCCGTCCTGCACGCGCGCCTGAGCGACATGCTCAGCCACTACGAGGACGCCCTCCACAGCCTCCGCGCCACGTTCACGCTCGAAGGCGGCGTCACGCCGGCGGAGTTCGACCGCATCGCCCAGAACCTCGTCCAGCGAAATCCCGGCGTGCAGGCGTTCGAGTGGATCCCGCGGGTGCCGGCGGACGGACGCGCGGCAGCCGAAGCCGCGCTCTCGCGCCGCTTCGGGCGCCCGGTCACCTTCACCGAAATCGATGCCGCGGGGAACCTGGTCCCGGCGCCCGAACGCGACGACTACGATCCGATCACGTATGTGTACCCGTTCGCCGGCAACGAGCAGGCGCTGGGGTATAATCTTCAGCGCGGCGCGACCGAAGCCGACCTCCGGCACGCGATGCAGACGCGGCAGATGGTGCTCACGTCCCAGATCAAGCTCGTGCAGGAGGCGCGCGGAAAAAAGGGCATCGTGATGATCTGGCCCGTCCACCGGCCAAATCCCGCAGCCGCCGGAACCGGCGCGGCGCCGGAGGTCTTCGTCGGATTCGTCCAGGGCGTCTTTCGCGTGCACGACATGCTCGAAACCATCCGGATGCGGACATGGGGTCCCGGCAGCATCCTCGACATCCTGTTTGTCGACAGCTCCGAGCCCGACCCTGCCCAGCGGGTGCTCTATTATCGACCCAACGACGATCGCGCCCTGGACGGCCCGCCGCCGACCGAGGCGGAATTCAGCCGCGGGCTCAGCCAGGAATACACGCTCCCCCTCGGCGGCCGGAACTGGAAACTGATCTTTCGCCCGCGCGCGGGCTGGATGGACGAACAGGTGGCCCCGCTGCGCTGGGTGCGCGGAATCGGAATCCTCTCGATCACGGGCCTGCTCGCCGGATTGTCGCTCGTGCTCGGACGACGCACCGCGGTCATCGCGCAGCAGGTCGCCGACCGCACCGCCGAACTCACCGAAAGCCGCCGCCAGTTCAGCAGCCTGCTGCACGCGCTGCCGGGCATGGCCTACCGCGTCGCTTACGGGGAGGAGACGAAAATCATTTTTGTCAGCGTCGGCGTGGAAACGCTGACCGGCCACCCCGCCGATGACTTCATTTCCGGTCGCGCCCATTTTCGCGACCTGATCCACCCAGATGACGTCGAACGCGTGCGGGTCGCCACGCGCACCGCCCTGAGCGAACGCCGCGAGGTGGAGGTGGAATACCGGTTGTTCGCCAGGGACGGCATGGAAAAATGGGTGCTGTCGCGCGGGCGCGGGCTCTACGACGAAAACGGGCGCCCCCTTTTTCTCGAGGGCCTCGCGATCGACATCACCGCGCGAAAAAAGGCGGAAGCCGCCGAGCTCGGAATGGAACGGCGCCTGCTCGAGAGCCAGAAGCTGGAAAGCCTCGGCCTGCTCGCCGGCGGGATCGCGCACGATTTCAACAACATCCTCACGGGCATCCTCGGCAATGCCAGCCTCGCGCGGCTGAAGCTCGGCGAGGAGTCGCCCGCGCTCACCAACGTGCACAAAATCGAGCTGGCCTCAGCGCGCGCCGCCGAACTCTGCCAGCAGATGCTCTCCTACTCGGGGAAGAGCAGCTTCCTTATCGAGCCCGTCGAGCTCAGCCGGCTCGTCCAGGAAACCCTGCCGCTGCTCAACGTCTCCCTTTCCAGCCGCGCGCGGCTGCACCTCGACCTCAACCCGCACCGCGCCGTCGCCCAGGGCGACGCCACCCAGCTCCGCCAGATCGTGATGAACCTCGTGATCAACGCCGCCGACGCGATGACCGAGCACACCGGCGACATCTACGTCGCCACCGGCGCGCGATCCTTTCCCGCCGAATTCGTCCACTCGGCGAACGAGGGCGCCGAGCTTCCGGGCGGCCAGTACGTTTTCCTCGAGGTGCGCGACAACGGCTGCGGCATGACGCCGGAGACGATGGCCCGGATTTTCGATCCGTTTTTCACCACGAAGTTCGCGGGGCGCGGGCTCGGCCTCGCGGCCGTCCGCGGCATCGTGCGCGGACACCACGGCGCGCTCCACGTCGTCAGCAAACCCGGCAAGGGGTCGACCTTCACGCTGCTGCTTCCTCCGGGCGCGGGCCAGCCGGTGCCGGAAACGAAGGAGACGCCCGGCGCCGCGGCCGTCTACACGGGCAACGTCCTGGTGATCGACGACGAGGCTCCGGTGCGCGATGCGGCGGCGGAGCTGCTCAAGACCTTTGGCTTCTCGGTGGTGACGGCGCAGGACGGCGCCGAGGGCATCGCGCAGTTCGCCCTGAATCCCCCCGGCTATGCGCTGGTGCTGCTCGACCTGACGATGCCGACGCTCAGCGGCGAGGAGACGTTGACGACGCTCCGCGCGATCGCGCCCGAGGTGCGCGTCCTGCTGATCAGCGGATACAGCGAGAATTCGCGCGTGACGCGCCTGACCGGCGCCGGTCCGCTGCGTTTCATGCAGAAGCCTTTCACGCGCGAGGACCTCGAGCGCAAGCTGCACGAGCTGCTCGGATAGGCGCGCGCGCGCCGAATTCCGGAACCTCCCTTTGCTCCTTGGCGTCCGGAAGCGAACCGCTTTTGTTCCAGCTTCACCCGTGCCACCCGCCGCCGCTCTTCTGCCCGACGCCGTGTCCCTCCGGTGGCGGCTTCTCCGCCGGATCCTTGGCCTCGGCTTTCTCGGCCTGGTCTCGGGATGTTTCACGTTCCACCGCGAACCCCCGCGCCCCGGCCGGACCACCCTCGCCGCGCCGACCGTCAATCTCTCCGCCACCACGGTTTCGAACTATCTCATCATCGACGCCAAATGGGACCGCCGCGGGCCCTATCATTTCCTGATCGACACCGGCGCCTCCGTCACCCTCGTGTCCCCGGACCTCGCCGCACGCTACGGCGGGAAGAATCCGTTTCCGCCCGACACCCCCATGGTCCGGGTGAAATCCGCCGAGGGCGACACGGCCCTCCTTCCGCCCACCCTCCTGCACCGCCTGCAGCTTGACGGCGCCCGCTTCGAGGACGTGCAGGCGCTCGTCTACGATTTCAGCGCGTTGTCGGCGCATCTCGGCGTGAAGATCGACGGCATCCTCGGATTCCCGCTCTTTCGCGAAACGATTCTCACGCTCGACTACCCGCATTCCCGCGTCGTGCTCGAACGCCGCGAAGGCCGGAAGCCGGCGGTCGGGGCGACGATCCTCTTCAACAACGACCGGAAAACCCCGATCATCCCGCTTCGGCTCGGCGACCAGACCTTCGCCGCGCTGATCGATTCGGGAAGCGACGCCGGCCTCAGCCTCAATCCCGTCGGTCTCCAGGTCGAATACGCGGTGGCGCCGCGACCCGGCGCCACCGTGGGAACGCTGACGAGCGACCGCGAACAGCGCATCGGCCGCCTCGCCGCGACGCTGATGATCGGGCCCTGCGCCGTGCAGCGGCCGGTCGTCGACGTGACCGATGAGCTCTCGTCCCTCGGGGGCGGAATTCTCAGGAATTTCATCGTCACGTTCGACCAGGCGCACAGCCACGTCACCTTCCAGCGCGAGGGTTCGGCGCCGATTCCGGCCGAGCCGCGGCGCAGCGCGGGCCTGAGTTTCACCAAGACGCCCGCGTACTGGCGCGTCGCCAGCGTCATCGCCGGCTCCCCCGCGTCGGCGGCCGGAATCCAGCCGGGCGACCTCGTCACCCGCATCAACGGCGAATCCGTCCAGAAATGGGACTTCCGCCGCTACGACCTGCTGCTCGCGACGGCGACGAGCATCGAATTCACCTTCCTCAACGGCGCCCAGGAAACCGCGCAGCGCATCGCGGTGTTCGACCTCGTGCCGTGAAAATCAGCGGTCAGCTTTCAGCGATCAGCGGTCAGCGGTCAGCGGTCAGCAGTCAGCAATCAGCAGTCAGCGGACGGCCGCGCCAAAGATGACCGCTGACGGTCGAGAGCCGAAAGCTGATCGCCGAAAGCTGACTGCTGAAAGCTGATCGCTGACTGCTGATCGCTGACCGCTACAGGCTGCGGCTCAGTCGAAATGCCGCGGCGCCGTCGTGGCCGGCCACCCATGGGAGGGTGACGGTGCTCGCCTCCAGCTTGAAGGGGCCGCCGGCGCGGCTGTCGAAAAAGGCGCGGACCACCTGCTCGTTTTCCTCCGGATCGATGCTGCACGTCGAATAGACCAGCCGTCCGCCCGGCGCGACCAGCCGCGCCGCCGCGTGGAGCAGCGTGAGCTGCTGCCGCGCATGCTTGCCGATGTCGCGCGGATCCAGCCGCCACTTCACGTCGGCCCGATGCCGCATCACGCCGGTGTTCGAACACGGCACGTCGACCAGCACGGCGTCAAACAACTCGGGCAGCTGATGCTCCTTCAGCACCGCCGCCGGCTGCTCCAGCAGGTCGGCCTGCACCAGCGCGACCTCGACGCCGCCGGCCCGCGCGAGGTTTTCCTTCAGCCGCCCGATCCGCGGTCCGGCCAGATCCATCGCGACGATGCGCCCCGACTGCATCAGGTCCGCGATCAAAAGGCTTTTCCCGCCCGGCGCGGCGCAGGCGTCGAGCACGGTCTCCCCCGCGCGCGGCGCGAGCAGCTCGACGGAGAGCCGCGTGCCGGGATCCTGCAGGTAAATTTTTCCGTGCTTCAGCAGCGGCCCCACCTTGGGCCAGTGGCCCGAGGGCACTTCGAAGAATCCCGGCCAGGCCGTCGGCTTCAGGAAATCCGGGGGCGCCTCGGCCCCGCCGCGCCAGCGCGCATAGACGGTCGACGGCGTCTGGTTCCACTCCAGCAGCTGACGCGTCGCCTCGGCGCCGAATTCCACCAGCCACCGGCGCACCAGCCAGTCGGGATGCGAGTAATACTCCGCCAGCGTTTCCGCGGGCGCGAGCTTCGGCGGCGGCGGAACCGCCAGCGCCACCGCGAGCTTGCGGACGACGGCGTTGACCATCCCGGCCTCGGCCCTGCTCGCCACGCGCTTGGACTGCTCCACGGCGTGATGGACGATCTTCGCCACCCGGCCTTCCGCTTCCGGCGCGCCCTGCGCCTCGATCAGTTCGTAGCCCGCCATCAGCAGCACGGCGCGCGTCGGAAACCGCGGCGAGTGCGAGACGAGCCGCCCGATCGCGGCGTCCAGCCGGCCAAAATGCCGGATCACGCCGAAAACCAGATGCTGGCAGCGCGCGCGTTCGGCGCCGGCCAAGGTCGCCGGCAGGCTGTCGATCAGCTCGTCGATCCGCTCGCGACGATCGAGCCAGCGCGACAGCAGAGTGACCGCAGCAGGCCAGGCGGCCGGCGGTGCGGGAGGTTCAATGGTGCGCATGGGAACGCGTTTCGACACACTGTTTGACAAGGCGAGTCATTCTCCGCTCAACTCTCCCGTTCAGGACATCACTTTCGCAACTATGAATTCCGAAGCACTCTCCGCGCTGATCGCAAAAAATCCGTCCCTTAAGGCGGCCAAAGCCAAGCTGGAGGCCATGGAGCCGGGCGCTTACTGCATCCATCGGAGCTGGGGTTTCGGGCAGATCAAGGACTACGACGAGTCGACGCAGCGCCTGATCATCGATTTCAAGGGCAAAAAAGGCCACGCGATGGACCCGGCATTCTGCCTCAACACCATGGAGATCCTGCCGCCGAAGCATCTCCTCGTCCGCAAGGAGACCGAGCCGAAGAAAATCGCGGAGCTGATCGCCGAAAATCCCGCCCAGCTCATCGTCGAGGCGCTCGAGGCCTACCCGAACCACGCGACCAGCGCGATCGACCTCGAGATCACGCTCGCCCAGGTGGTCGGCGAGGAAAAATTCAAGAAATGGTGGTCCACCGCCAAGAAAGCCGTCGCGAAGGATCCGCGCATCTCCACGCCGGAAAAGAAGACCGAGCTCTATGTCCTGCGCGAGACGCCCGTTTCCGCCGAGGACGAGATCCTCGAGCAGTTCCATTCGACCCGCTCCGCCCGCCGCCGCATCGCCCTCGCCGAGGAACTGGTCAACACCGTCGCGAAGAAAGAGGTCAAGACCGACCTCCTCGCGATTCTCAAGACCGTCGCCGACGCGGTGAAGGACAGCAACCAGCTCGACGCCTCCGAGCGGCTCTACGGCGCGTTCGTCCGCGACGAGCTCGCCACGCTCGCCGGCTCGGCCGAGGCGTTCGAGCCCACGCAGTCCGCGCTGATCGCCAACGCCCGCGACCTTCCCGGCATCGCGGAGAAGATCCCGGTGCACTTCCAGGGGCAGTTCCTCGACCTCGTCAAGGCCACGCACCCGATCGAGTACCGCGACATCGTCTTCACGCTGCTCAAGACCTCGCAGGGCAAGTTCACGACGGAATGCATCAATTTCCTCGTCGAAAACGGCCACGCCGACGAGCTCGCCGCCGCCCTGAAGCGCTGGCAGACCGAGCAGAACCTGCGCGCGCCGGTCCTCCTCTGGATCGTCAAGAACCGCCACTCGAAGAAATTCGCGAAGCTGCTCAACGACCTCATCACCCCGCGCCTGCTCGGCGCCGTGTTCTTCGCCATCGACTACGAGGCGCTGCAGGCCTCGAGCGCCCGCCGCATCCCGCTGGCCGACATCCTCAGCGAGGACACCGACCTGATCGCCGACCTCCTGTCGACCGCGGATCCCGAGACGGCCCGCGACCTCGCGAACACCCTGATGCTGAACCAGGGCTTCGAGGAGCTGACGAAGAAGTCGCTGCTCGCCCGCTTCATCAAGATCTTCCCCAAGATCCAGTCGCTCGTCGCGGCCGACGCCGAGGGCAAGGAGGAGCAGCTGCTCGTCTCCAAGCCGAGCTTCGAGCGCAAGCGCGAGGAGTACGAGACGATCGTCTCGAAGAAGATCCCCGAGAACTCGAAGGCGATCGCCGTCGCGCGCGAGCACGGCGACCTCAAGGAAAACTCCGAGTACAAGATGGCCAAGCAGGACCAGCAGGTCCTCATGGCGCAGAAGACCAATCTCGAGAAGGACCTCGGCCGCGCCCGCGTGACCGACTTCAAGGATGCGTCCGCCGATCAGGTCAGCGCCGGCACGCACGTCGAGATCAAGGGCGAGAACGGGAAATCCGCCCGCTACACGATCCTCGGCGCCTGGGACGGCGATCCGGACCAGAACATCATCTCGTACAAGACGGCTCTCGGCTCCGCCCTGCTCGGCAAGCGCGCAGGCGACACCGTGAAGGTGAAGACCGGCAGCTCCGAGGAGAACTACACGATCGTCAGCGTCGCCCGCTACGCCGACCTCTGATTTTTCGAATCCCGGGTGGCGAATCGCCGACCCGGGATTCCGCTCAGG
>JAQGON010000143.1 GCA_028293565.1 Verrucomicrobiota bacterium
GCGAAGGTCGATCCATCGGATAGGGTGCTCCGGGGTCGACCTTCGCGTGCTTCGCGCCCTTCGTGGTAAAACACCCTCGTCGCCGGTCAGGGACCCGGAGTTGCGGACGGCATCGGGATTTCTCCGATGGGAAGATCAGGCCGGCGCCGGATACTCATGCGGGCCCACGCTGCTATCGTCTGCGGGCCATGAATGCCGGGAATTCCCCTTTGTTCTCCCTGCCCGCGGTGCGCTGCCTCACGCGCCGGCGGTTTGTCCAGCTCGCCGGCACCGCGGCGACCGGGCTCCTGATGACTAAACCCCTGCGGGGATTCACGGCCGACGAGTATCGCGTCGATTTGCCGCCCTTGCAGGAAGAGCAGACCGAGGGCGAGGAGCCCAAGCCTTCGCCGGGCGACCCGCCGGCCGAACGGATCGGTTTCGCGGTGGTGGGGCTGGGCCATCTGGCGCTGGAGCAGGTGCTGCCCGCGTTCAACGCCTGCAAGCATTCGCGTCCCGTGGCGCTCGTGAGCGGGCACGCGGAGAAGGCGCGACGGGTGGCCGCGCAGCATGGGATTCCCGCGAACCAGATCTACGACTACGCCAGTTTCGACCGCATCCGCGACAATCCTGCGATCCAGGCCATCTACATCGCGCTGCCCAACAGCCTTCACGCCGAGTACACCGTGCGCGGAGCCCAGGCCGGCAAACACATCCTGTGCGAGAAGCCGATGGCGGTCTCGGTGCCGGAATGCCAGCAGATGATCGACGCCTGCCGGCAGGCGGGCGTGAAGCTGATGATCGGCTACCGCTCCCAGTACGAGCCCCTCGACCGCCTGATCGTGCGGGCCGTGCGCGAAAAGAAACTCGGCACGCTGCGGGAATTCGTCTCCGCCAACTCCATCCACCAGGGCGACCCGAAGCAGTGGCGGCTGAACAAACGTCTCGCGGGCGGCGGACCGCTGCCCGACGTCGGCATCTATTCGATCAACGCCGCGCGCTTCATGTCCGGCGAGGAGCCCAGCGCCGTCTTCGGCCACACCGTGCAGTGGGCCGACGATCCGCGGTTCAAGGAGGTCGAGACCTCCGCGCAGTTTGTGCTCCAGTTCCCGAGCGGCTTCACCGCGACCTGCAGCTGCAGCTACGCCAGCCACCGCTCCCAGTTTCTCCGGCTCAACGGTTCCGAGGGCTGGGCGGAAATGGACCCGGCCTTCGCCTACAAGGGGCTCCATCTCCGGATGTCGCACCTGAAGGACGGACACCCCGCGATCGTCGAGCCCGGCGTGGAATCGCGAAACCAGTTCGCCCTCGAGCTCGATCATTTCGCCCAGTGCGTCGGCAGCGGCGCCGACCCCCACACGCCGGGCGAGGAGGGACTCCAGGATATGCGGATCATCGAAGCCATCTACGATTCCGCGCGCATCGGAAAAACCGTCCAGGTGGAAACTCCCGCCGCGGCCATCCGCGGCCCCGACCTCAAGGTCGAATCGTAGCTCGCGCGGAGAGGACGGGCTTGGACTTCCGCGGGTTACCGGCTGTAACGGCGCTCGCGGGTCTTTGCGGCCTTCCGCGCGCCGCGCGACCGGCTGGGCGAGGGTTTCGCCCGGCCCTGGCCCACGGCCAGGTCGCGCTGCGCCTTCCGGCGGGTCTCCGACGGTCCTGACTTCGGCGAGCCCAGGCCCACGCCGGCGCGCCGCGCCTCCGAGAGGCCGATCGCGATCGCCTGCTTCCGCGAGCGGACGTTGCCGCTCCCCTTCCGCAGCGAGTGCATTTCCTCGCGCACAAATTCGCCCGCCTGCGTCGACGGCTTCTTTCCCGCGCGCGCATCCGCCCGGGCGCGCTGCAATGCGATTTCCTTCGGCATCGGTTCAGGGCATCGACGTGCCGGTTGAGTAGTTCGGCTGCCCCGAACGGCACAGCCACGCGCGGACCTCGACGTCGTCGGTCGGCGCATAATCCTCATAATACTGGCCGATCGAGTGAAACGATGCGGGCCGCCAGGGACAGACCAGCAAGTCGGCCTCGCGCGCGAGCACCGCACACATCTCGGGGGACCCCACCGGCATGCCGACCGTGATCCGCGCGCATCCCAGCTGCCGCAGCGCCGCCACCGCCGCGCGCGCGGCGAACCCGCCGGCCAGGCCGTCGTCCACGAGGATCACTTCCCTCCCGCCGACTTCCAGCGGCGCGCGCCCTCCGCGGTAAAGCTCCTCGCGCCGCTCCAGCTCGCGCTCCTCGCGCCGCGTGACGCGGTCGATCTCCAGCGCCGAAACTCCCGCCTCCTGGATCAGCGAGTGGTCGAGCAGGAGGAGCCCGCCGGTCACCAGCGACCCCATCGCGAATTCGGGCTGGATGGGCAGGCCGAGCTTGCAGACCAGAAACACGTCGAGCGGCGCCGCCACTTCGTTCGCCACCTCGAAACCCACGGGGACCCCGCCGCACGGCAGCGCGAGCACCAGGGGATCGTCGCCGACCGGCTGGTCCATCAGGTAGGACGCAAGCACCCGCCCGGCGTGCCGACGATCCAGATAGCGGATTGGCGTGCTCATGGTCGTGGTTTTCATTAGCGACCGCATCCGCCCGGCGCGGTTCCTGCCGGGGGCCGCGCGCGCAAGGCAATAATTTTCAAAAATCAAATGCCCGACGGGAACGTTTCCGCCGGTTCGCGATCCGGCGCCGGCTGCGCGGACTCGAGCGGCGACACCGCCTTCGTCTCGTCGAAGTGGAGCACCGCATCGAACTGCTCCGGCAGCGTCGCCCAGAAATAATGGCTCTGGCGCTCGGTCTCGGGTCGATAGATCACGCCGATCGCGCGCTCGAGCCGGCGCTCCGCCAGCACGCGGCTCGCGACGCTGCCCGGATCGAGCGGCAGGAAAAACCGCGCCAGCTCCACCTCGTGAAACAGGTCCTCGCAGCTCCCCTTGAGCGCCGGCAGCACGCGCTTCCGCCGCGCCGGTCCGCCCCAGTCCGAGGCGGCCATCACGGTCCCGTGATGCGTCGTGAAGCCGATGAGCTTCGCGGCGTGCGCGTGTTTCTGCCGCACCAGCTGCCCGAGGTTCAGCTCGCCAGCCTCGCCCATCTGCGTCGCGCGCGCGTCACCGAGATGGGAGTTGTGCGCCCACACGACCACCTTCGGCTCCGGCCCGCGCGCGCGGAGGTGCGCGAGCAGCCCCTCCAGTGTCTCCGCCATGTGCTCGTCGCGGAGGTTCCACGAGCTCACCCGGCCCTCGAACATCGTGCGGTAATAGCGCTCCGCATTGACCGCGAGGCGGGCGTTCTGCTCCGCGTGGAAAAACTCCTCGTCCGCCGCCTCGCCGTCCCGCGCGAGTAGCCGGCTCCGCTCCTCGTGCAGCGCCGCCAGCTGCCGCGCCACCGCCTCCTGGCAGTCGCCGTCCGCGCGCGTCCGGAACGCCAGCGCATATGCATCCGTGTCCGGGCCGAACTGGTCGAAGCACGCATAGCACGACCGCGCGGCGCGCGCCGCCGCGGGATCGCGATGCTCGAGGTACGCGATCACCTGCTCGATCGACGTGCGCAGGCTGTAAAGGTCGAGCCCGTAGAATCCGGCCCGGCTTGCAGCGGGCCGTGACGCATTGGACTCGCGGAGCCAGCCGGCAAATTCCCGGACGGTCCGGTTGCGCCACATCCAGGAGGGGAATCGCTTGAACCCCGCCAGCGCCGCCTCGGCATCGTGGCCGAGCCGCCCGTGGACAAACCGGTTGACCCGATAGGCGTCCGGCCAGTCGCCCTCGATCGCCACCGCGTTGAATCCCTTTTCGGCGATCAGCCGCCGCGTGATTGCCGCGCGCGAGGCGTAGAACTCCTCCGTCCCGTGCGACGCCTCGCCAAGCAGCACGAGCGAGGCCCCGCCGATGAACGAGATCACCGGCGCAAAATCCGAGTCGGGCGCGAGCGCGACAGCCTCGCCGCGCAAGGCCGCCGCCGGGGACCAGGGTCTCATGAACCGGCTCCCTTCCCCGCGATCCCAGCCTCCGGATTCCCCGCCCGCGCGAGGCAGGCGATCACCTCGCTGTCATCCGTGGCCGAAAAATCCTCGTACCATTCGCCGACCGACCGGAAATGACGCGGCTGCCGCGGACACACCAGCAGGTCGACTTCGCGCTCGATCATCGCGCAGGTCTCGACGGCGCCGACCGGCACCCCCGCGCTGATCCGCGCGCAGCCCATCCGGCGCAACGCCGCGATCGCCGCCCTCAGGCTGTAGCCGGTGGCGAGCCCGTCGTCGATCAGCACGACGTTGCGGCGCCGGAGGTCCAGCGGAGGACGTCCGGGCCGGTAGAGTTCCTCCCGACGCGCGAGCTCGGACCATTCGCGCTGCGTCTGTTCCTCGACTTCGCCGGGCGAGATGCGCGCGCGGGCAATCAGCTCGCGGTCGAGCAGGAGCACGCCGCCGCTGGCGAGCGAGCCCATCGCCAGCTCCGGCTCTTCCGGCAGTCCGATCTTTCTCACGATGAAGACGTCGAGCGGCGCGCCGACCGCTTCCGCCACCTCCGCCGCCACGGGCACGCCGCCGCGCGGCAACCCCAGCACGAACGGATCGCGCCCCAGGTCCCGGTCCATCAGCACCGACGCCAGCACCCGGCCGGCCTCGCGCCGATCGCGATAGCCCAGCGGAAGATTCATACCGGCATCTCTTCCGGGGAAAGGTGCTCCCCAAACCATGCGGCCGCGAGATCGGCCACGGCCTCGAGCGCGCCGGGCTCCTCGAACAGGTGCGTCGCCCGCGACACGACAGCGAGGTGCTTGACGCCGCGCAGGCGGTCGAACGCCTCGTGGTTCAACTCCAGCACGGGCGCATCGTCGCCTCCGACAATCAGCAGAGTCGGAGCGAGGACCTTGGACAAGGCGTCCGCCGCCAGATCCGGCCGGCCCCCGCGCGAAACCACCGCGCGAATCCGCTCCCCCTCCGCCGCGGCCGCCTGCAACGCGGCTGCGGCCCCCGTGCTCGCGCCGAAATATCCGAGAGAGGGCGGCGCGCCGGCGAAGTGGCGAAACGCCCACGCGGTCGCCATCCGCAGCCGGTGGGTCAGAAAATCGATGTCAAACCGGAGCCGCCCGTCCCCCGCATCGCGCCGCTCCTCGGGCGCGGTCAGCAGGTCGAACAGCAGCGTGGCAATCCCGTGCGACTGCAGCATCTCGGCCACGTGCCGGTTCCGCGTGCTGTGCCGGCCGCTCCCGCTGCCGTGGGCAAACAGCACCAGGCCCCGCGCCGCCGCCGGCGTCGCCAGGATCCCTTCGAGAACCGCGTCGCCTACCCGGATCCGGACGTCGCCGGACTGGACTGACGTCGATGCCAGCCGGACATTCATCGGGGAACCTACACCGCGCGCCCAGGATCCGCCATCGGGCGCCCGTGGAGAGAGACCATCGGGACCGCGCCCGATTGCGTCGTCAGGGATCGTCAGACCGGCCGCTGGAACGACGCCGGATCCTCACCGGCGCGCAGCGAGAGGATCGCGCCCTCGCGTCCGAGCTCGAGGCACTCGAAAAGATTGCGCACGCACTGGCCCAGCCGGTCATGCCCGAGGCGCCCCGCTTCGATCTGGTCCACCAGCTGCCGCCCGAGCACCGCGGCCTGGTCCCGGACCCGCGCCGCCAGATCCGGCCGCGGATTCTCGTCGCTGTCAGCGTAGGGTTGAAGAATCGCCACGAGCTTGTCGGCGGTCTTTTCGACGCCGGCCGCCGGGACGCCTTCCCGGTCAAGCAGCGAAACGATCCGGCCGGCGATGCGCCCGGCGTGCGGCAGATTGAGCGGAATCTGGAAGTGAGGAATGTCGGAATTCATCGGCGCAACAGCCGCAATGCTGTACGCGCCGGCCGGAATTCGGAAAGCTCAAACCGAAATTCGCCTCCACCCGTCCGCTGCGATCCATGCGAGGTGGAGCAGGTTCTCCCGACGCGCCGGAGGTGTGCGCCGCCCTGCCGTCGTCGGCGGAGCCGCCAACGCGTCAGGGTCAACGCATACCACCGCGTCGAATCGTTTCGCTCACGCCGAATGCGACGTCGACCAGAGCGGCTTTCCCGACTCAGTCGGTTCCGGGCGGCTGCCGTTCTTCACGGGGACTTTCGGGCCGCGCGCCTGCTTTTTTTGCAGCGCGGCCTTCACCGCCTGGTCTTCCGAGATGGCAGGAGAAATATGAAATTCGGCGATGCTTTCCGCCGCGGTCTCGGCTTTCAGGCGGTCGACCATCGAAGTCGACGCCAGGCGTTGCCGGAACTCTGGAGTGCCCTGCTGGAGCTGCTGCTCGGCCTCGAACCAGATGTCTTCGTCGCGTCCGTTCGGACAGCCGTAATCCTGCCAGATCTGATATGCGCGCTGCGCAATTTCGTCATGCGTGGATGTGTTCATTTTGGGGATGGCGGGAGACCCCGACGTGGGGCCGCGCCGCATCCGCAAAGACCGACTTTCCCGCGAGCGGTTCCAAAACCACCTGAAATTAAATCGAACTTCGCCGGAATTTTATCGTTGATCACTTACAATACTAAAATCCTGCTGGGCCTTTCGCATCGTCTCCTACGCAATTACCGTCTGATTTTAAACGTTGGCCATCGGGAACAACGTTGCCCGCCATCGTACGAAAACCCGCCCGGGATTCCTTGGATTCTCGGGCTCTCCTGCCCCTCCTTATGCTTCGCTCGGCTCCGATTCCCACGTGCAGAAAACCCGCGATCCCCGCGGAAAAGGAACGCCGCAGCTGGCGCTCCACCTCTGCGACCGATCATTTTGTCCAGTTCTACCACACGGACGAATACCTGATCAAATGCCTCGCCGAATTCGTCGACGACGGCATGTGGAAGAACGAGGCGGCGATTGTCATCGCCTCGCCGGCCCACCGCCAGGCGCTCGAAAACGGACTCCGGGCGCGCGGGATCGACCTCGCAGCGGCGAAGACCAGCGGGCAATACGCGGCCTTCGACGCCGAGGAAACGCTCGCCCTGTTCATGGTGAACGGGGAGCCGGACCGCAGCCGCTTCAACGAGAGCGTGGGCAAGCTGGTCTGGCGTGCGCGCGGCACTCGCCGGCTCCGCGCCTTCGGCGAAATGGTCGCCCTGCTTTGGGAACAGGGAAACCGCCGCGCCGCGATCCAGCTGGAGGAATTGTGGAACGAACTCGGAGGCCAGTGCGACTTCTCCCTCTACTGCGCCTATCCCGCCGCGTGCAATACCCCGAGCGCCGACGGACTGTCGCTCGACCACGTCTGCACCGCGCACTCCGCCGTCCTCGCAGCCGTCTCCGGCGCTGACATGTAGCGCGATCAGGGACTCGGGCGTGAACCGCGAAATTGCCGCGCGTTCATTGCGGCTGAAGCGTTTTAATAAAACTGCGGCCGTGCCGCTGAATCCTCCTCGTGGGCGAGGAATTCCGGCTCGGACCTCGGCCGCAAAAATGCGCAAGGGCTCCGGGGCTCCGACCTGAATCCCGCGTGCGCCTCTGGGCGCGATGGCGACTCCTTCGCAGCCGCGGCGCCCTTGTGCTTTTTTGCGGCGAATCCTTCCGAGCCCGAATTTGCCGGCAGTTTCGGGCATCGGCTTTAGCCGGGAATAACCTGCCAGCCTGACTGCCTCCTGACGTCGGCTGCTACGCGTGTCGTGTAGCAGCCAAGGTCACGAGACTGATTCGCGTCCTTCGCGTTCTTCCTCTTCAAATTCCGTTCCGCCTGTTGGCGGTTTGGTCTGGAAACCTGACCAGACGGCGCACTTTGTCAGAAGGCCTTCCCGCCTCCAGTTCTCCAACGCCTTGGAATCCACCGCGCCCAACCCGCCTCCCATGTCCCTCGCTCCCCTCCTCCGTCCCCTGCTCGAGTTCGACGCCGCCCTGCTCGCGAACACGCTCCTCTACATCGACCCCACCCCGGCGGAGGAAATCTACCTCGGCGGCTCGATCCAGTGCCAGACTCCGGGCTACGGCCCGATGATCGGTGTCGCGGTGACCTGCGAACTGGATTCGAGTTCGCCGGGCGGCACGAACAACATGGATGCCTATTTCGAGCAGCTCGACCGCATCCGCGAGGTCGGCGCGCCGGTCGTCTGGGTGGTCAAGACGATCGGATCGCGCCCGGACCACGAGTGCGTGCTGGGCGACGGCATGGCCAAGCTGCTCTACGCCGCTGGCTGCATCGGTGTCGTGACCGACGGCGGACTCCGCGACGTCGCCGGTTTTGCCTCGGTGCCGTTCCACGCGTTTTCCCGCGGCCGGGTGATTCACCACACGCCGTACCGCTTCGGGAAATTCAACGTGCCCGTCACGATCGGCGGCCTCACGATCCTGCCCGGCGACGTCCTCCACGGCAGCGCCGAAGGCGTGATCCGAATCCCCAAGGCGTCGCTCCCTTCGCTCCCCGAGCGGGCGGCCAAGATGCGTGCGTTCGAGAACGAGGCCCATTTCATTTTTCGCCACCCCGACCTTCCGCCGCGCGTCAAATCCGCCCAGGTCGGCGAGCTTCTCGTCCAGTACGGCTTCGCGAAGGCGAAACCGGCCCGGTAGGAAAATGCTGAGGCCGGCGGAGCCGCGTAGCACGGGTCTCCGACCCGTGAAGGTGGACTCGAGCTAAACGGGTGTGCTCGACGTTCTCCGTTGGCAGAGCCCGCCCACACGGGTCGGAGACCCGTGCTACCCGCTCCAAGGCGCATCAGCGTTCGTTGGCGGCGAGAAGTTCCGAAGGTCCGGCCGCGCGGGGTTTGAGCGCGAAGAGCAGCAGCGACGTGACCAGCAGTCCGGCCGCGGCGCACTGGAACACGATCGCCAGGCTGACCTGCCGGTCGCGGAGCACGCCGCTCACATAGGTCATCCCGCCGCCGGCCAGGCACCCGATCATGTTCAGGAAACCGTAGCCCGTCGCGCTGTAACGCTCGTCGACCAGCGTCCGCAGAATCGGCATCAGGTTTGCGTCGTAGAAGCCGCGCCCGATTCCGAACAGGACCAGCCCGCCCAACGCGACCGCCAGCGTGTCGCTCCACCCGAGAACGAAGAGCGCCGGCGCCGCCGCCAGATATCCGATCGCCGGCACGAGCATGCGCCCGCGCGGCCGCCGCCGGCTCCACTGGTCCGCGAGAGCGCCGCCCGCCAGGATGCCGCCAAACGAGGCCACCTGCAGGTAAGCGGTGGCCGAAAGGCCCGCGCTGCCCAGCCCGAGTTTGAAATGCTCGCGCAGGTACGTCGGCAGCCATCCATAGACCGCCCAGTTCGCGACCCCCACGAGCGCATTCAGCAAAAGCAGCACGGAAAAGGACCCGCGCGAAAAAAGCTCGCGCAGCGAAGCGCCTCCGCGGACGGGCTCCACAAGTGAGGCGGTCTCGTCCCCCCGCGGCGCGTCGCGCAAAAAAATCACCAGCACCAGCGCATAACCCACGCCCACCGCGCCCAGCAGCGTGAACCCGGCGCGCCAGCCGTAGGCCTCGGCGATGAACCCGCCCAGCCCTCCGAGCGCGCCGCCCGCATACATTCCGCTCCCGTGCAGCGCCGTGGCCAGCGACCGCGTCGATCCCCGATGATGATCGGAAATCAGCGCGAGCGCGGCCGGCAAATAACAGGCCTCGCTCACGCCCATCAGCGCCCGCGCCCAGAAAAGTCCCGAATACGAATGCATCTGGCCGGTCAGCCACGTCACCACGGACCAGATCAGCAGGCTGGCGAAAATGACGCCACGGCGGCTGTAACGGTCGGCGAGAAAGCCGCAGAAGGGGCTCGCGAGGCCGTAAACCCAGAGAAAGACCGAAGTAAGTAGCCCGAATTGCGCCTCCGTCATCGGGATGTCCGCGATGATCGGCTCGCGCATCGTCGTGATGACGAGCCGGTCGAGGTAATTCAGCAGGGCCACGACCCAGAGGAGCGCGACGGCGGCCCAGGCCAGGCGGCGGGTGACGGTGGATCGGGGCATCAGGAAAAGCTTTCGCGGATCCGGGCACTGCGGCGTTTCACCCGAAAAAAAAGGGGGGCAGGGAAACGGGGAACCGGCGCGGAGAGCGTCGCCGGCACAAGTCGCCGCTCAACGCAATTTTTGTGGTCTGCTCACCGGATCAGCATCGACGCGCTCATGCCGGGCCCGGCGCCGCCAGCCGCCGCAGCGAGCCGCCCGGGATGAACTGCGGGGTCAGGTAAACCGCCTCGGTGTTCCCGCTCGACGAGCGCAGCAGGCCGCGCGCGATCTGGCGCGCGAACTGCGCCGGGGAGATTTCATAATGCGCGATGCGCGGCACCACCATGTCGAGGAAGGACTCCCACTCGATCGACAGCAGCGAGATGTCCTGCGGCACCCGGAGCCCCAGCCGCATCAGGTGGCTGAAGGCCGTGAGCATGACCGCCGCCCGGGCGCCGATCAGCACGGTCGGACGCACCGGATCGGCCAGCAGCCGGTCGACCGCGCGGCAGATGTCGGCGGTCTCCTCGTCGCAGGAAACCGCCGTCAGGTTCGCCGCGGCATACTTCGCCTTGCCGATCGCCTGGCGCAGCCCGGTTTCCGTCGCGAGCACGCCGGCGGTGCCGACGCGCGGCGTGAAGAGCGCCAGCTGGCGGTGCCCGAGCCCGAGCAGCGTGTGCGCGGCGTGCACGCCCGCCGCGTGGGAGGTGATGTCGACCGCGGGAAGATGGATGCCCTCGAAGCGCGTGCCGGCGATCAGCACGAATTCGCTGCGGGTCTGGAACCAGTCCTGCATCGGCCGCGTGCTCAGCACCGGCACCCAGTCGTTGTAGGGGTGCTTGTCGACGAGGCTCGCAAGCACGTGCCGCGGGTTGGCCCGGTAGGCCTTGGGCAGGTCATGGATGCTGAGCTGGATGCCTTCCCCGTTGAGGATGATGCGCAGCTCGTCGACCCACAGGGAGACAAACAGGCGGAGTTTCGTGAGCGGCGCGGGCAGCAGCAGCGCGACCTTCCGCGACGCCGGCGCGCGCTGCCGGGACTGCACCGCGCGCGGGGTGATGGCGCAGGGCATTCCCTGCGAGATCCGGAGGTAACCGTTGCGCGAGAGCTCGGCCAGCGCCGCGCGTAGCGTCCAGCGGCTGATCCGCAGCTCGCGGCTCAGCACCCGCTCGCCCGGCAGCTCGTGCTGCCAGCGCCGCTGCCGCATCCCCTCGAGCAGCACCGCCTGCGTCTGGGCGATGAGCGAGATCTTCTGCGGCGTGTGGTGCATCTGCGTCGTTCGTCCGGCCACTGGTCCGGTCCACATAACTGTGACTTGGGTTTGCCGGGCAAGCCGAATCACCAAAGCTTCGCGCCACCTCGCCCCGGGTGTGCCGGCGGCGCTGGCCCATGTCTCATCCGACCGCCTCATTGAAAACGTCCCGCCTCCTCACCGGCTTGATCGCCGCCCCGTTCACGCCGCTGCGCGCCGACGCGAGCCTCAACCTCGCGGCTGTCCCGGCCTACGCCGCCCACCTCGCGCGCGACGGCGTGAAGGCCGCGTTCGTCTGCGGAACGACCGGCGAGGGTCCGTCGCTGACGACGGCCGAGCGCATGCGCGTGACGGAGGCCTGGTGCGAGGCGAAGCCGGGGATCCCGGTGATCGTGCACGTGGGGCACAATGCGATCGCGGAGTGCTGCGACCTGGCGCGGCACGCCCAGGAGACCGGCGCCGTAGCGATCGCCACGCTGGCGCCGGGATTTTTCCGGCCGCCCGCGACTTCCGGCCTGGTCGACTGGTGCGCGCCCATCGCCGCCGCGGCGCCGGACCTGCCTTTTTATTTCTATCACATGCCCTCGATGGTGGGCTCGGAATTTCCGATGGCGGAATTCCTGCCGAAAGCCGCGCAGGCGATTCCGACCTTTGCCGGAATCAAGTACACGCACAATGACCTGATGGATTTTGGCGACGCCCTCGGCGCCGCCGCGGGCCGCTATTCCGTCCTGTGCGGCCGCGACGAGATCCTGCTTCCCTGTCTCGCGCTCGGGGCGGAAGGCGGCGTCGGGAGCACCTACAATTATGCTGCGCCGCTTTTCCAGCGCCTCATCGCCGCATTCGCCCGCGGCGACCTCGCCGAGGCGAGGAAATGGCAGGCGCTCGCGCGGGCGTTCATTGGCGTCATCACGCGCTTCGGCGGGCTCGGCGCCAACAAGATGGCGATGAACCTGGCGACCGGCATCGACTGCGGGCCCACGCGGCCGCCGCTCGGGAATCTTCCGCCTGCGCAGGTGGCGCTGCTCCGCGCGCAGCTGGAGGCCGTCGGCTTCTTCGCCGGAATCGCCGCGGCCAAAAACGGGGCGGCGCCGGGCCCTTGAGGACACTTTCCATCCTGGTCTGGGCGCATCTCGACTCCCGCGCCAAAGCCCTCATCGGCGAAAGCCTGCAGGGGGACCTGGTGCATTTTGCGGACCGGGCTCAACCGAGCGCGCTGGACCTCGAACGTCTCGCCGCAGCGGAAGTCGTGTTCGGAAACATTCCCGCCCGCCTTTTTCCGGCGGGCGGCAAGCTCCGCTGGATCCAGCTCGAGTCCGTCGGCTTCGAATATTACCAGAGCCTCCCCGGCATTTCGCCGCCGGTGCAGATCACGAATCTCAAGGGCATGTTTGAATGGCCGGCGGCGGAGACCGCCTTCGCCGGCCTGCTCGCGCTCTCCCGCGGCCTCCCGCGGCTGATCCTGGCGCAGGCCGAGGCCCGCTGGATCGAACTCGAGGTGCGGCCGGGCACGTGGATTCTCCGCGGCCGGCGCGCGCTCGTGCTCGGCGCCGGTTCGATCGGCCAGCGGATGGTCCGCCTGCTCCAGGCCTTCGAGTGCGAGACCGACGTCTTCGCGCGCACGAGTCCCGCCGCCACCGTCCGCACGAGGGAGGAACTCGCGCGGCACTTCGCTTCCGCCGACCTGGTGGTCTGCTGCCTGCCGAAGACGCCGTCGACCCTCGGCCTGGTCGACCGGGCCCTGCTGCAGTCGATGAAACCGTCGGCGGTGTTTGTGAACATCGGCCGCGGCGCAGTCGTGGACGAGGCCGTGCTGGTGGAACTGCTGCAGCGGCGCCGGATCGGAGGCGCCGTCATCGATGTCACGCACGCGGAGCCGCTGCCCCCGGCGCATCCCCTCTGGAAATGTCCGAACACGATCCTCACGCAGCACACCGCTGGCGGGTACGCCGACGAGCTCGTGGACAAGGCGCGGACGTTCCTCCAGAACCTCGCGCGCTACCGGCGCGGCGAGCCGCTGCAGAATCCCATCGACCTCGAGAAAGGTTACTAGCCATGTCCAAGATCGCCCGGATTCGAACCGTCTTGCTCAGCGCCCCCTACTCCGAGCCGCCGACGAGCGCGGAGGTGCAGCTTCATCTGCCCGCCGGCTGGCGGACGATCGGCATGGTCGAGATCACGCTCGAGAACGGCATCACCGGTCTCGGCGAAGGCTATCTCGCCGTCTTCGCGCCGCAGGTTTTCCGCAGCATCGTCGACCTGGTGACGCCCATGCTGGTGGGGCGGGATCCGCTCGGGTTCGACCAGATCCTGCGCGACCTGACGCTCACGACGGGCTACTGGAGCTGGCAGGGCGCCGCACGGCACGTCGTCAGCGCCTGCGAGATCGCGCTCCAGGACGTCCGCGCCCAGCTGCTCGGCGTTTCCGTGGCGCGGATGCTGGGCGCCGGAGAGCGGCGGACCCTCCAGCTCTATGCGAGCGGCGGCGACTCCCTCACGCCCGCGGCAATGACCCGCGAAATCGCCGCGGTGAAATCGCTGGGGATCGACCTTTTCAAGATCCGCGCGCGGAACCACGAGGCCGCGAAAACCGCGTGGTGCCAACGCCACGCCTCGGCGCACGGGATCGGGATTGCGGTCGACATGACGCAGAATCTGGCCGTGCCCTCGCAGTCGATCGCGGACATCCGGCGTTTTCTCGAGGCGGTTTCGAGCGCGGAGGGCGGCGCGCCGTTCTTCCTCGAGGAGGCGCTCGGCCCGGACGAGATCGGGCGTTACCGGGAGCTGCGCGCAGCCGTCCCGCAATGCCGGATCGCCGGAGGGGAGATTGTGACGACCGCCGCCGAGCTTCGCCACCGCCTCGGGGAGGGCTGTTACGACATCGTCCAGCCCGATGCCACGGTGATCGGCGGCATCGCCGAGACCCTGGAAGTTTTTTCCGCCGCGCGACGTCACAAGGCCGAGGTGTTCGTCCACTGCTGGGGCGGTCCCGTGGGAATGATGGCCAATTACCACGCGGCCCTCGCCGGCGGAGGGCGTACCGCCGAGTGGCCGATGCCGCGTTTCGAGCTGCGCGATGCACTCGTGTCCAAGCCGTGGATTGTCCGCGCGGGAACCCTCGAGCTTCCGGAAAGCCCGGGCCTCGGAGTGCGACTGACGCCCGAGATCGAGGCGAAGTATCCGTTTCGGGAGGACGCCGTGTACCGCTGCCTCACGGATCCGTCGCGCTTGCTTCAGGCTGACTGGAGTTAGGCGTTAAAAAAGGACGGCGGCCAGGCTGCTGAATCCTCGGGGGCGTTTTTGAAGGTGGAGCGCATTGCCCCAATGCGCTGGAGGCTCCGTCTGACTTTAAGGTCAGCTCAAGTCTCCAGCGCGTTGGGGCCGTTCGACAAGCTCAGGGTCTGCGACGACGCGCTTCACCTGCTCGGCTGCGAGCTACGGGGTTTTTCCGCCCGCCGCGGGCTGCGCGGCGGATTGGCTCAGGTACAAGGCGTAGAGCCGGGCGTCTTCCGGGCGGACGCCGACGAACTCGATCTGGAGATGAAAGGGCCGCGCGGAAATCGGCAGCGCCGCGCCGTTTTTCCAGGGGACGGGCGTGCGGAATCCGTTCGCCGTCACCACTGCGCCCTCGTTGCCGCTGTAGCCCGGTACCGGATGAAAGCCCTCGTCCAGCAGGCTCACGCGAATGCTCGTGTATTCGCCCAGCCCGCCGACGTTCAGGAAGGCGCGCACGTCCCCGCCGGTGACCTGGACCGGACACGTGATCGCCTGGGCCTGCGTCGGCTTGAACGGTGCGATCGCGCCGATCCGGTCCCGCGGCCAGGTCACGAGGCGGACGCCGCTGCCCGTGTTCCCGCGCCAGAGCGAATACCAGTAGAGCGTCTCGTCGCCGACGTTCTCCATCCCCTGCCCCTGCATCAGCGCCGGAATCACTCCGACCGGACTTTCCGGCTGTTCGCGCGCGGGAATGAGCCGGAAATCCCGGATCGGCTCGATGTAGTGGATGCCGTCGTGCGTGAGCGCGAGGCCAAGGTCGATGCCCGTCAGGCGGCGGTCGCCGGGAGTATTGCCGTGCCACATCCCGTAGATGCCGAGGAGCACATTGCCCCGGTTCCAGAGCGCGGCGCCGAGATGGACCTCCTCGTACTGGTGGACCCTGTCGTCGGAGGAGGGACCGGACAGATCCGTGCCGCGGTCGAGGCCGACGGCGCCGGCGGGCGACCAGGTTTCGAAATCGGACGAGACAAAGGTCACCAGGCGCCGGATGGGAACGGCGTGATGCGCGGTCAGGGTCGCCTGGCCATTGACGTAATAAAGCCCCTGGTGTTTCGCCACGCCGGCCATTTCCAGAAACTGGCCGATCGGATTCCGCGCCGACGGCGTCCAGTGCAGTCCATCGGGGCTGAAGGCGACGCAGAACTTCAGGCCGTCGTTGTACCTGGCCTCGTATGCCATCTTGAAGCGGCGGCCGGAATCCGGGTCCTCGGGATCGTGGAGGATCGCGCAGGTCGACCACAGGGCCGCCACGGGAAAGTCGACAATGTTGTTCCGCTTCGAGCCGTTGAACTCGACGAGGTTCAGTTCCGGTTTCTCCCAGTGGACGCCATCCTTGCTCGTCGCGTAGGCGAGGACGCATTTCTCGCGTTCGAATCCCGGGAGCGGCCGCATGGGCCCGTAGTTCCCGTTGTACCACATGTGAAAGGTGTCCCCGATGCGGATGACGGTCCCGTAGTACAGCACCGCCTCGTCATGCGATCCGGCCGGCCCGGGCAGCAGGACGAGCCGCGGCTTCTGGCCGGTGTAGAGCCGGATCTCCGCGTTGTTGCGGAAGGGAAACGCGAGTTCGTCGAAACTGAACAGCACCGCGTCCTGAAACGGCCCGGACGCCGCCGATCCCGGCAGGAGAATCGCACCTGCCGGACCTTGGCCGGCGGCGCGGCCCCGACCCGGGGCAACGATGAGGAGAGCGGCGAGAACGAGCGCAAGGCGGAGCGAAACTTTGGACATGGTCGGGAGTTGGGATTGAGAGTCGTCCAGGAGGGAGCGTTTCCAAATAAATCAGCGCCTGATTCCGTTATCACGGGACCGACGGCGCGCCACGAGATTAACCGGGAGGAGCGAACAGACGGGCTGACGGGAATGAAACCCGTCAGCCGGCTGTTCTTTGTTCATTACCACCGATACCTGACAGTGAGCCGCGGCTGGAACGGATCGGAGCCGATCACGAGGCCGTTGGCGGCCATGCCGACGATATAACGTTTGTTGGTGAGGTTGTCCAAGTTGACCTGGACGTTCCAACTATGGTTGAAATCGTAGCCGGCAAAAACATTCACGACGAGCGGGTAATCCACGTTGTACGTCAGGTTCCGCTTGCCGGACTGGTCCATGATCCCCGCGCCGAACATCAGGCCCTTCAGTCCGCCGTCGGTCCAGGAGTACTTGCCCAGGATGCTGTATTTCCGCGGCGCGAAGTCCACCGCCTGCAGGGTCGGATTCGCCGCGGTTGCGGACTCGCCGTCGAAATAGGTGAGGACGACGTCGGCGTGGCCGCCGCCGAAGCGTGCGGTCATGCCGTAGTCGAACTCCCAGCCATGCGACGAGTCCTGCGCGGAGATGATCTGTCCCGCCACGCCGTTGGGGAGGAGGCCGACCGTCTTGATGTTCGTGAGCGACATCTCGAAATGCGCCACCGAACCATAGACGGTGAACGTGTCGTTGAACTTGTGGTTAAACTTGAGCCCGTACTCCTTGAGCTTGCCCTCCTGATTGCCCGCGGCGGCGCCGAGCGCGTCGCCCGCGACGAACTTGTCGGCAAAGCCGGTTTGGACGAAGATGTTCTGGGCGTCGGTGTAATACGCGGAGACCGACGGGAGGATTTTCACCACCGCGCCGTACTTGTGCACCTTGAAGTGGCGCGCGTCGCGGTTTGTCACGACGTGGGTGACATAATTCTCGTTCGTGCCCGCCGGATTGAACCAGCGCACGCCGCCGACCAGGATCAGCCGGTCCTTCAGGAACGAGAGGTTTTCCTGGAAGTAATAGGAAAAGTTCAGCGGCTTGCTGGCGGTGTCGGTCTGGTAAGGCAGGCCCGCGCCGGATTGCGGCGCCGAGAAAAAGGCGGCGTCCGCCGTGAAGTCCGGATTGCGCGTGTCGATCGACGGGGGCGTGTTCACCGATTGGCTCTGCCGGCTGTAGGTGATCGAACCGTCGGCCCCGAGCGTCGAATCCACCTTCATGACCGAGAGCTCGAGATGATGGAGGTAGTCGAGCTGGAGGTTGTGGTTAACCTTCTCGATGAAGAACGGGATGTCCTGCCGCGCGAGCGTGTAGTTGTCGGCGGCCACCGAGATCCCGCGCACGTGCCGGCGGTGCTCCCGGATGCTGGTGCCGGAGTAATAGAACCGCACGTTGCCGTTCTCGGAGAGCCGGGTCAGATATTGGACGTCGAGAAAGCTGTCCTCCGACTTCCAGTAGTTGTCCTGCGGCCGCGAGGGCGAGAAGCTCTTGGTCGAGTACCGGTTGAACTTCGCGTCGACCGTCGAGGTCAGGTCCAGGAAGTCGTCGTAATAGAGATAGCTGTCGTCGCGGAAATAGTAGGCGTTGACCAGCAGGCTCGACGCGGAGCCGAAATAGACGTTGAAGGCGGTGCCGATGAACTTCTGCTTGAGGTTCTCCACCGACTTTTCCCGGTCGCCGGTCAGCCCGCCGACCGTCACGCGGTAATTGATGTTCACGTCGCGGCTCTTGTACATCGGCCCCGACGCGTTGGCCGCGACGCGCACGTACGAGTCATTCGAGAACGTGGTCTCGACCTGCGCCGTGGGCACGGCGGACGGCTGGTACGAGACGAGGTTGATCGCCCCGCCGAGAAAGCTGTTGTTGCCGAGCAGCATGGCGGCCGGGCCCTTGATCACCTCGACGCGCGACACGTCGTACATCGGGTTCGAGCGGTTGGCGTTTTTCGTCACGCCGTTGCGCATCGCCTGCTCCGTCCGGAAACCGCGAATGTTGAAATCGTCGGAGATGTTCGTGTTCTGGGTCACGCCGCTGACGCCAAAGCGGACCGCCTGGGAAAGCGTGGACACATTGAGGTCGTCGAGGAGCTCCTTGTTGATGATCGTGATGTTCGCCGGAATATCGATCAGGTTGCGGGCGGACCGGCTGCCGATCAGCGTCTGCTGTCCGGAGTAGCCTTGTTCGTTCTCACCCCGCACCACGAACGGTGAAAGATGAGTGACGTCTTGCGGATCCGCATCGTTGGCGGGAGCGGGGTTGTTCGTCTGCGCGAATGACGGAACCGAAGCGGCGGACAACGCCGCGAGCGAAGCCAGGCTTCGCCGGAGAGCGAGCAGGTGTCGTTTCATTGGGGGATGTTTGGTCAGGGGTCGTGAGGTAACTGGGGCGGAGCGAGCGAACGCCGGGGCGCCGCCGCGCTCAAGAGCACGATGCTGCTCTGTTTAACACACCAGCGAAAAACCCGGCGACGCGGCGCCCCGCCCAGACCGGCGGATTTGGAATCCGTCCGGGAAACAACCCGTCCGATCCGCGCGACGATCCTTCCCCCTCGCGCGTGGAAATCACCGCAGCCCGAACGAATACAGTTTCGCCCGCTGCAGCGTGAATTTGAACCGGACCGCGCCGTGTCCGAGCGACCCGAGACCTGCGCCGCCGCGCCACGCGACCGGCGTCGCAATCCCGTCGATCCCCGAAACCACCGCCGCCCGTTCACCGGAAAATCCGTCAACCGGCGCCAGATCGGAATCGAGCACCTCCACCCCGACCTCCCCCTGCGGCGCCTCGAGGTTCAGCACGAGCTGGTTTCCCGTGAGCGCGATCGGCTGCGTGATGATCACGCCGGCATTCTCGCCGGCCGCGTAACCCGCAAACCGATCGGTGCGCAAAGTGGCAAGGGCCAGAAAACTGTCGCGCCACGCGGTATGCGGCCCGTTGCTCGCTCCATAATACAGCCGAATCTCGTCGCCTTCCGTCACGGGTCCGGTGCCGGCATAGACGCAGCCCCAGTCATAGTCGCCGGGAACGTTCGAGTTGGGAATCAATGCGTGACCGGCGTCGACACGCCGCCACGAAACCGTGTCGGGACTCCACGCCAGTTCACAGCTCACCCGGTCGGTCTTCAGACTGATGACCATCACCAATCCAAGGTAAAGGTCGCGGTAGGAAAAGATCGGCATGGCGTACGTCTGGTTTTCCTCATCGCCGCGCATGATTTCCTGCGCGGGAGTCCAATGTGTGAAGTCGGTGCTCTCGGACCGCATGACCAGCCGCTGGCCGGCGAGCCATCGCCGGGTGATGCCAACGTATTTGCCGAGAGCCGGCGCCCAGATCGCATTGTTATGCGTGTCGCCCTCGACGCCGATTTCAGGACAGAGAACCGGGTCGGACCAGTGGATGCCATCGAGCGAGAACGCGACCTGGAACCGGCGTTTTTGCCCGGGGATTTGCCGGCCGCCGAATACCTTGTAGCGCCGGGCCGGATCTTTTTCCGCGCGGTCCCACAGGACGCCGGCCCCGTGACTGGCTCTGAGCACCAGGTTGTTTTTCCGGCCGCCATCGAATTCAACCACGCCGAGATCGGGCTTCTCCCAGTGGATGCCGTCGGCGGACGTGGCATAGCACAACGCCATTTCGCGCGTCGGCGTCGAGTGATAGGGCACGCCGGCGCGTTTCTCCTTCGGGGTCGCCGCGGTGAGTTCGTCGACGATGAAAGGACTGTACCAGCAGACATAGCGGCGGGTCTGCGCGTCATAGGCGAGGTTGGGATAGACGTTATCGAAGCGGACCTCCCAAGGACGGTCTTCCTTGAACAGCGGATTCGCGGGATGCTTGGCGACCGAGCCGACCTTCAGCTGAACATGCTCCGCCCGGTCCACGACGCGGTCGTCCAGCAGCAGGTAGGACGATCGCGCGGGCAGCACGTCCGACCGGCCGCTGACCGCCCCGAAAATCCCGAGCAGCAGCGGAAAGAGCCGGCGCGCCGTTCCAGATCCGGCACCGTTTGCTGCCTCGGTCACCATACCAGCGACGATGCGCATGAGGATCGGCCGGCCCTGCTATTTCACCTGAAACCCGTAAAGGTCGGCGTCGAGCAATTCGATGAAAAGCACCACGGTGCGCCCGCGCAGCGCGGCGAGGCTCGAGCCGTTCCGGAACTGCACGACCTCGTCAATTCCGTCGCCCTCGATCGGCCGGCAGTCGTCGCGGGCAAATCCCGCGAGAACGTTCTGCTCGAGCAGGTGCGGCGCCGTGCTGGAGGTCGTGTCCTTCAGGGTTAGCACCGGCCTGAGCTCCGCGATGCCCACCCTGACGCGGCCCCGGGTGGCGTCGACGTTGAGGTGCAGCGCGTCGCCGTTCACGACGAACGGCTTCGTCACCAGGGTTTCCCGCTGCGTCGCGGCGCTCAGGCTGACGTAGCGGTCGTGTTTCTGGGTGTAGAGCGCGATCCGCCCGATGCGGACGCGATCGCGGGAGTAAGGCGTGCGCTGCGCGTTGGCCCGCGAAACGAGGTGGTCGCCATCGCAGACCCCAAGATAAAACCAGTCCTCGTCGCCGACCCGCACCGGCGGAGTCGCGGTGATGACCAGCCGGTCGAAACTGTCCTGCTCGGTGCCGTGGGGAATCCACGCCTCGCGGCTCGAGGTCCGGTCCCAGGAATGCCCCCCGTCGCGGCTCAGCGTGATCCGCATTTCGTTCACGCCCTTCCGCGCCCACGGCCAGACGAACGGATTCTCGTCCGTCGTCGGCCAGGGCCAGCCTTGGTGGCGAGCGCGCACTGCCGGGGAATTTTTCTCGAGGACCGGTCCGCCGTCCGGCGTCGTGCGGTCGCCGTGAAACCAGCTGAGCAGGCCGAAGACCACCCCTTCGGAATGAAACGGCGTCAGCATCATGGGCTCATCGTAGCGGTTGGGCTCGTGCGGGTCGTCGGCGTCCGGATCGAGCACGATCTCGGAGGTCCAGCGCTTGAGGTCGGGCGAGGAAAACCGCGCAATCTCCCGCGATGGCAGCCAGTGCGGAACGGCGTTCTGGACCATCGCGACCCACTCGTGGTGGGCGTCGTCCCAAAAATTCAGTCCACCCCACCGGGTGCTGAACGTGCCGTCGATCGGCGCCAGTTTTTTCCGCCAGTCGGGATCGTGAAGGAGATCGGGAATTTCCGCCGCAAAGTAACCGTGGCCGTCGACCTGGATCGCGTAGTGCCGCGCCGGATCGGAGACGTTTCCATGCTGGCCGAGATCGGTGAAATGAAACGGGCTGTACGCATTGTTGTTCCGGCTGCTGCCCGTCGGATGGGGAAACGGTGGAAATTTCTTCCAGTCGGTCCCGCTCGGCGCGTCGAGCAGTCCAAGGTTCGGCTTGATCCAATGCACTCCGTCGGGGCTGGTCGCGTAGCACCCCACTTCGACGTACTGCTGGTCGCGGTCCTGGGGACGCGCGTCGGGCGTCCGCGTGCGCCACGCGCCGTCGACATAGACCATGTCGTTGATCGTGGCCGAGCGCGCGTCGGTGTTCGGCACCCACCAATGCGAGCTGTAATAACCCACGAAGGTGCCGTCGGCCTTCCGGAGGAAATGGACCGGCGCGACCCCGTGCGTCTCCCACGGCTGGTCCGCATCGATCACCACGCCCAGCGATTTGGGATGATGCACGACGCGATCCAGACCCGTGCTTCTCGCGACCGCATGGTCGTCGATGAACAGCTGCCAGTCCCCCGCGTCGATTTCCTCGGCCGCCAATTTTCCGCCGGTCGCGGCCAGCGTCAGCGCCAGCAGCCAGCTGAAGGTCGGCGGCGAAGAGGCACGAAAGGCGTGGGGAAATTTACCGGAAAGTCTCAGGAGCTCGAATTTCATCGTCGGGAGTTTTTTTGCGCTGCGGTGCTTCCTGGCGGCGAGACCGTCACTTCACGCGAAACGCGTAGAGGTCGGCGTCGGCGACCTCGATGAACAGCACTACCCGCCGGCCCTGGAGCGCCTTGAGGCTTGAACCGTTTTTGAACTGCACGACGCGCTCGATCGAATTGTCCTCGATCGGCACGCAGTCGTCCCTCGTGAAGCCTTCGAGGAGATTCTGCTCCATCAGATGCGGGTCGGTGCTTTCGGTGGTGTTCTTCAGCGTGAGCACCGGCTTGTATTCCCCGATGCCGACCCGCACGCGGCCCCGGCTCGCGTCGACGTTCAGCTGGAGCGCATCGCCGTTGATGACGAACGGCCGGGTGATCAGCGTTTCCAGCTGGCTTCCGGTGCTCAGGCTGACGTACCGGTTCCGTTTCTGGACGTAGAGTGCGATCTGCCCCTGCCGCGCGCGGTCGTGGTAATAGGTTTCCTGGTGCGCCGTCGTCCGCGTGACGAGGTGGTCGCCGTTGTAATTTCCGGTGTAGAACCAGTCCTCGTCGCCCACCTGGACCGGGGGCGACGCCCAGATCACGAGGCGGTCATAACTGTCCTGCTCGGTGCCATGCGGGATCCACGCCGTGCGGCTCGACCGGCGGTCCCAGGTGTGTCCGCCGTCGCGGCTGATCGTGATCCGCATTTCGTTCATGCCCTTGCGGGCCCAGGGCCAGAGGTACGGATTTTCCGCGGTCTTCGGCCAGGGCCAGCCCTGCGCCGGGTCGCCCGGCTTTTTTTCCATGACCGGCCCGCCGTCGGGCGTCGTCCGATCCGTGTGGATCCAGCTCAGCAGGCCGAGGACGACTCCCTCGGTCGCGTACGGAAAGAGGATCATCGGCTCGTCATAGCGGTCCGGCCGGTGCGGGTCGGCCGGATCCGGCGCCAGCGCGATTTCCGAGCGCCATTCCTTGAGGTCCTTCGAGGCGAACCGCGCGATCTCGCGCGACGGCATCCAGTGCGGCACCGCGTTCTGGACCATCGCGACCCATTCCTGGTGCTGCTCGTCCCAGAAATTCAGCGTGTTCTCGCGCGGGCTGAAACTCCCGCCCGCCGGCACGAGCTTGTTGCGCCAGTCGCGGTCGTTGATGAAGTCGGGCAGCTCCGCGGTGAAGTAGCCCTTGCCATCGATCGAGAGCGCGTAGCGCCGCGCCGGATCCGCGACGCTGCCGTACTGGCCGAGATCGATGAACCCGAAGGAAAGGCCGAGGAGGTTGTTCTCCTTGCTGCTCCCCACGGGCGACGGAAACGGCGGGAATTTTTTCCAGTCCAGGGAAACCGCCGCCTCGGTGAAACCCAGGCTGGGCTTGTCCCAGTGGAGGCCGTCCCTGCTCGTGGCCAGCGCGAGGCTGTTCAGATACTGCTGCGCCCGGTCCTTCTGGAGTTTTCCCCGCACCATCGCGCCATCGGCGTTGGCGACCCACCGGACGGCATCATAAAAGCAGATGAAAGTGCCGTCGGATTTCCGCGCGAAATAGAGCGGATTCATCCCGGCGGTCTCCCAGGCCTTGTCGTTCGGGATGACGACGCCCATCGGCCGCGGATGGTGCACGATGCGGTCGAAGCCGGTGCCGCGCGCGACCGCGAAATCGTCGATGAAAAACTGCCAGTGGCGCGCGTCCATTTCTGTGGCGCGCAGAGCGCCCGGCGCGGCCGCGAAGAGCGACCCGAGGAGGCAGAGGAGCAGCTTCGATTTCAGCGAAGCGGCATAGTTCACCAACACGGCGGGAGGGGCAGACGCGTGCATCATTATTGAGGGGGCAACCGGAAAGCCCCTTGACCAGATCGTCTCTCCCGCCGGCCGGCAAGCCCGGCGCACTACTCCGTTTAACGCACCAGCGGCGCTCCGCCTCCTGACGTCGGCGGCTACCGGAAGATGTCGCCCGTTCGACAAGCTCAGGGTCAGGGTCTTGGTCGGGGATCAGGGCTCAGGATCCCCGCCAATGCGTTCCGTCCGCTCTACGGCAGCAGGTCCGAGGCCTTGATCCGATAGGCGGCGTTCGAGCGGTGCTTGATCCGGTCCTCGCCGCCGAGGCAGTAGACGAAGTCCCCCTCCCGCACGAGGTGCGGCGCGGACTTGTAGGGCAGCGGCCTGGAGGGAAGGTACCGATCGGCCTGGATGTCGTAGACCAGCCCCTGGTCGACAAAATCGTTTTCGGCGAATCCGCCGCCGAGGTAGATGTAACGATCGTTCAGCACCGCCGCCGCCGTGCCCCGCAATGCCTGCGGCAGCGCCTTGAGTTCGCGCCAGCGGTTGCCGGCGGACGAATACACCCAGGCCCGTGCGAGATTTCGCACCCCTTCCTTTTTCGCATCCCACGTGACGCCGCCAAAGACATAAACGTCGCCGCCAATCACCGCCGACGCCGCCGTGCCGAAATCCTCGCCCGGAATCGGCGCCAGCACCCGGACCTGCCCCGTGCGCACATTCCACGCGCAGGCTTTCGTGCTGAAACCCTTCAGGTTAGCCGCGTCGTCGGAACCGCCGACCACGATGATTTCGTCGCCGATTCCGCCGCCGGCGCTGAGAACCGCCGGAGTGGACACGCCGCCAGCGGGCTGGTCGGTTATCTTCCCGTTTTCGCAGCGAACGACACCGGCGAAGGGACCCGCGCCAGTGCTGCCACCGACGACGACGAAACTGCTCCCCAGCGTGGCGCCCGTGCCGTACGCCAGCGGCTGCTTCAATCGTCCCGCGAGAGTCCAGCGCTGGGTCGCGGGGTCGAACCGCTGCACCGTATCGAGCCAGTTCTTTTTCGGGTCGGTTTCCCAGTTGGTCCCGCCGATCACGAGGATCTTGCCGTCGGCCGCTCCGCAAACCATCCCGCCGTTGGGCGCGGGAAGCGGTTCGAGGGCCTGCCACGTGCCGGCGTACCCGCTGACAGTGCCGGCGACGACCAACGCGGCGAGTTTGGAGGAGGCATTCGATTTCATAGTTTAAAAAAAAACAGATCGGTTGAAAAAGGATTTTACGTGGGGGACGGCGCGCGCACGCCCGGCTCGACCGGCGTCATCGCGGGCTTCTCGCCTGCATCCGGCCGATCATCGGGAACTGCTCGATTTCCATCACGGTCCCGTTGATGAGCGGGGCTTCGTCGGAGAGAAAATAAACGGCGGCCCACGCGATGTCCTGCGGATCGAGCAGCCGCCCGGACGGCGCGAATTCCGGCGAAACCCGCGACGGCCAGTTCGCGGGCAACCCTTCCTTCTGCTTCAGTTTTTTCTCGTTCGGGGTCAGCGTCCAGCCGACGTTGAACTGGTTGATCCTCACGCCTTCGACGGCGTAGGCGTCCGCAATATTTCGGGTCAGCGTCATGAGCCCTCCCTTGCTCACCGAATAGGCGAACTGGTTCCGCTCGCCGCTGTAGGCATTGACGGAGCCGATGTTGAGCACCCGCCCGCCCTTCTGCTTCCGGAAATGCGGCAAGGCGGCCTGGATGAGGAGAAAGGGCGCGCGAAGGTTGATCGCGACGGTGCGGTCGAATTTCGCGAGATCGGTCATCTCCATGTTGCCCCGCGTCATGACGGCCGCATTGTTCACCAGGCCGTCGATCCGGCCGTGATGCCGGATCACCGCGGCGATGAGCTGCGCGGGAACGGCCGGATCCGCCAGATTGCCCAGCAGGTGGATCGCCTTTCCCTTTCGGCGGCGGATGTCGGCCACCACGCGCCGGGCCTCCTCCCCGCGGGTGCCATGGACCACGACGCGCGCGCCTTCGCGCGCAAAAAGCCGCGCCATGCCCTCTCCGATCCCGGTCGTGGAACCGGTGACGAGGATGACCTTCCCTTTCAGGCGCATGTCTTCCTCCAGATCCTGCGGAACGACGCGCGGCCGTCGGCGACGGTCCTGGCCGGATCCTTCCAGAGGGAATCCGCCAGCTTCAGGTCGGAGAAGACCTCGAGCGTATAGATGCCGTCGTAACCGGCTTTTCGGATGGTCCGGAGCAGATCCACGATCGGAATTTCACCGTCGCCGGGAAGATGGCGATCCGCAAATGCGCGCGGCCGCCGCCAGTCGCTGACGTGCACGCCGAAGATTTTCGCCGCGTCCCGGATCAATTTCGGCGCGTCGGGCTCCTCCCAGAAATGCCAGAGATCGAGGAACAGCCCGAATGCGCGATGGTTCACGGTTTCCACCATCTCCGCCGCGCGACGCAGCGAGCAGATGAAGGTGTCGGTGTTCATGTAAACCGGATTGAGGGATTCGAGTGCGAGGCGGACCCCGTGGTCCTCGGCGTACTGCGCGGCGGCGCCGAATTCACGCACCGCGACCCGCTGTGCCAGCGCGAAATTGCCGCCGGGCGCGACGCCGGTGTTGACGACGAGCGTCGTGCCCGGGAAATACCGCCCGAACAACCGGATCGTTTCCCGCAGCCGCCGCATGCGCTCCTTCGGGCTCGCGGGAAATTTCCGCAGCGAGTTCGGAAACGGCGAATGGTAGCGCGGCTGCACGCTCGAGACCTTCAGGCCCGAATCGCGCAGCATGCGCAGCTGGTAATCGGGCTCGACCGCCGAGACCTTGGCCTCGCACACCTCGATGTTTTTCACGCCGAGTTTCCCGCAGAGCAACACGTCCTCGGCGAAGGGAAGCGTCCAGGTCGTGTACTGGCTGATTCCAAACGGAAGATCGTTCAGGGCCGCGGTCCTCAAGCGAACGAGGCTTTGAGCCTCGCGCCGCCCGCGCAATCTTCCGCCGGTGGTCCTGCCAGCAGACCAGCGGCGAAAAAAGGCGGAAGGCGGACTCCGGAATGCGGAGGGTTTTCGGAGCGGCCTCTTTTTCCTCGGATGACGGAAGGGACGCGGATTGCCACGCGGATCCCCTCCGTCGTGGCGTTGGAGCGACGGGGCAGATCGTCTAAGGAGTCAGGGCGGCCAGCGCGCTTTTTAGCGCGGGATAGATCTGGGCCTGGGCCGCGCTGTCCGTAATCCAGTCGCGTCCCGGACCATTCAGATCCGGGGTGCCGCGGATCGCGCAACCGTCCGTTCGCTCGAGCGCCGCCCGCAACTTTGCAATCGCCAGGGCGGTGTTGCCCGAATTGAGGGCCGCCAAGGCCTGGCTGAGGAAGTTCGACAACGCGTTTTGGTTGCCGGCTGTGGTCACCTGCCCGGGCGGAAGGTTCGCGATCACCGCGTCGGTCTGGACTACGACGATATTGGCGTAACCCGCGGCCGTGGTCGCTGTGACTATGGCGGTCGCCGGAGTGCCCGCGCCTAGCGGATCGTACACCGTCAGCATGATCGCATAGGTGCCGGCGACGTTGGGGACAAACGACGGCGTCGCCGTGGTGGCACCGGACAACGTCGCGGCGCTGCCGGCCGGCGCAGAGGCAATTGTCCAGAAGTAACTCAGGGGATCGTTCTCGGGGTCGGTGCTCGCCGTGCCATTCAGGGTCACGCTTCCGCCGATGATGACAAGTGCCGGCGCGGCCGTGGCGACCGCGGTGGGCGGGAGGTTCGCGCTGCTGATCGTCACAAAAGCCGGTGCGCTCGAGAGGCCGCCCGCATCGGTGACGACAAGTTTGAAAATATAGGTGTCCGCCACATCGGCCACAAACGACGGCGCGGCGGTGTTCGGGCCGCTCAGGATCGCAGTACTGCCGGCGGGCCGCGTTCCGAAGCTCCACGAATAGGAGAGCGAGTCCGTGGGCGTGTTGTCGTCATAGGACGCCGTGCCGTCCAAAAACACCGTGACGCCGGCGCGGATCGATTGATCCGGTCCCGCCATCGCCGTCGGCGCCACATTGGGAACGGGCAGCACCGGGGTGGCGAGGAACCCCTTCTGTCCGTTTTGATATAGGCCCACGATCCTTCCATTGGAGACGCTCGACGGTTGGGTCGCGATCCCCGCCGGATTGTCCAGCAAAGAGAACGCGGCGCCATCGTAGCGGAATCCGTGGGTACCGGTCCCGTCGATGAAGAAGCCTACGATTTCGTTGCCTTCGATGCCCACCGCATATGTCCCGTTGTTGCTGCCGGCGGAGAACGTCGAGGGATAGGCGAGCGACACAAACCCCCCGTGCTGATCCGGTAAATGAATCCCCGCACGACACCGTTCAGAAAATAATTGCCGACCACCTGGTCGCCCGAAATCCCATAGGGCGAGACGCTCTCTCCCGTGGACGCGATGATCGTGGTGAACACACCCGTCGAGATGCGGGAAACGTAGCCGTTGCCATTGCCATAAGAACCCACGATGTAATCGCCCGACTTGGCCTGGATGGTGGTTCCGCCGGGCACCACGCCGGGGTAGTCGATCGTGGTCCAGCTGCCGGACACCAGATTATAGATAAACCCGTGCACCGGCGGCGAGGGCCAGTTGGGGAAATAAAATCCGACGACATCGTCACCATCGATGCCATACGGAATGGACACGTTCGACCCCGGGGCAGCCGGCAGGGTTTGATACGTGCCGAGGGCGATATCGTATAAATAGCCATGTCCCGTGGAGCCGCCGGTGTATCCGATCACCCGGTTTCCCAGAATGGCGATCGGCGACGTGACCAAGTCCTGAAAAACGTAGTTGGGTGCTCCGGCTTGGGCGAAAGCCGGGCTGGCCGAGAATGCCATCAAAACGACGATCGAAACGACGGAGGCGAGCAGCCTCGACGAAAACTCACGATACGGCGAAACCCAGGATCCATTGTTGGGGTGCATGCGGGCGCAGCGTGCCAGATCACAAAACACCTGTATTGAACGTTATTGCTGCGTCACCATCGCCGCGTACTGCCCGGGGGTCACTTTCATCGATTTCTTGAAATGACGGATCAAGTGACTCTGGTCGGCGAACCCGGCCTCGATCGCCTGGATCGGCACGCCGAGCTTGAGCAGGTTGCGGATCTTCTCGATGCGCAGGTTGATTTGATAGGCATGCGGGGGCACCCCGAACTGTTGCGCAAACGAGCGCAGGAAATGAAACCTACTCAGCCCCGCGACGCGGGCGAGGTCGGCCAGGGAAATATGCTTGGCCGCATGCGCGTGCAGGTAATCCCGCGAGCCGCGGAGCGCCGCGCCGACCGCGACCGGAATGTGCACCGGTCTCCTCTCGCTACAGTTGAGCAGCAGCAGATTGATGCACTCGGTCAACCGGCTCTGGCGTTCCAGCAATGACGCTTGGTTCGCCAGTCCGCCATGAAACCGTGCAAAGGCCTGGAACAGCCCGGGCAGAGATGCCTGCCCGGCGCAAAGGTGCGGCGGCGAATCCACTCCGACTTCCTTCGCCAACGTTCCGACCAACTCCGGCGAAATCTGCACCACATAAAAATTGGCGCTGCCGGTGTGCTTCGTGGTGCGATGAACCTCCCCTGGCTCCATCAATCCGACGTGATGCTTGTAGAACACGTGATTCTTTCGCCGGTAAGTCCATTCGGTCAAACCGCCATGCTCCATGATGGTGCAAACCGTATAAGTCTGATGATATACGCACCAGGGCCGCCGTGAATTCTCGGCCGCGAGAATCTCGATCTCGGGCATATCCGCCGGACGGCCCCAGACGATTTTTTCGGCGGGCGCGACCACGGGATGGAGTTCAATACAATCAATCGACGAATCACCTTATCCTTGCACCGCTGGGCGTTGATTCGGTTGTGCCGAATATCAAGGGACAACTACATATCGCACGCGGATTGCAGTAGTAGCTGGGTGAGATCGCGCCACCTGACCCGATCCGCTTCCGGATGAGCGGAGGCCGGCGCCGACTAGCGGTTAGCGATTGAAAACTTCGGTGGTCTCCCGAGGTGCGGGAAGTCACGCGGCGGCGGGCGTCCGCTGTCGGAGGCGGCGGGCGATCAGCTCGGCGGCCTCGTTGAGCGACACCTGCGCCGTGTTGATCACCAGGTCGTAGGCCGTCGGGTCGTCGACGTCCGTGTTGAAATAAGTCCGGACGTAGCGTCGCCGGGCGGCCTCGCAGCGCACGTTACAGGCCAGGGCGGCTTTTTCGGAGAGATTGTAGAGCTGGGCGAGATAGCGGGCGCGGTGGTCGGCGGGCGCGACGAGGCGGACGTTGACTCCGTGCGGCAGGTCCTTCGTGGCGAAGTTCGCGCCCCGCCCCACCAGGATCGCATAGCCTTTGGACGCGAGCTGGCGCATGGTCTCGTTCGTTTTCTGGACGAGCTCCCAAAGATTTGGATGAAGACCGACGAGTTCGCCGATGCAGGCGTTCACCTCCGGCAGCCGGTCCTCGGGCAGAAAACGCGCGAGCCGCGTCGGCAGGCGGCACGCCTGCAGCATCCGCGCCGTGAGGTTGTGATCGAAGATTTTCCAACTGGCGTCGTGAGCCGGGTCATCCTCCAGCCGGCGCGCGAGGAGGCGCGCGAGACGGGACCCGCCCGAGCCGGCCTGGCGGGAGAGCGTGATGAAAGGGGCCGGGAGTTTTTCGGCCCAAGGGCTCCGGGAGGAGCCGGTCCACTCCGCGGCGAGATAGCCGGTCGTGCCGCGGGAGAGATGAAACATGTTCATAGTCGTGGTTCCTTTCCGTGAGGAGAGTTTCGTGCAACGGTCATCCAACCTGGCGACTCAATGGAGCACATTCCATGCCCCGGAGAACGCCTGCGTGCGCATCCTCGTAGCCGCCGACGGCAGGAGGCGGGAGGCCGAATTCGTCCCGCTTCACCGGTCGAACCCACGCGACAGCCTTCTTATGTCGGCTGCTACCAGAGTCCATGAATCCGGGTCCAGCTAGGGGCGCGTCGTTCCAGGGCAAAAAGTGGAATTCGCCCAAGCTTAAGGATTGCACCCGCCGAAGGAGGCAATCTTGGTGCTGGCGCCCATTCCGGGTCACCCTCGTCCTTCCATGAACCTCCTTGGCCGCATTCTTTACGCCGAAGACAATGCCCACGATGTGGAGCTGACCTTGAGCGCTCTCGCCGAATCCCATCTCGCGAACGAGGTGGTCGTCGTGGGAGACGGAGCCGAGGCCCTCGACTATCTTTACCTGCGCGGCCGGTTCAAGGATCGACGGAAGGGCAACCCCACGCTCGTTCTCCTGGACCTCAAGATGCCCAAGGTCACCGGGCTGGAGGTGCTGGCGGCCATCAAGCAGGACGAAAAACTCCGCGCGATTCCGGTCGTGATCCTCACCTCCTCGCAGGAAGAGCAGGATCTCGCCCGCAGCTACGCCCTGGGCGTCAATTCCTTTGTGCTCAAACCCGTCGGCTTCGAAGGGTTCATGGATGCCGTGAAAAAACTCGGCATCTACTGGGCGCTGGTCAACCAGGCTCCGCTCGGCAGCCTGGAACCGCGCCCCTGAGCGCCCGTCCGGACCGCCTGGCGGCACGCTCAACCGGCGGCCAGGCTCCCGTCCGATGCCGAAAATTCTCGCGGGAGCGATGCTCCCCAAATCGCGGGTCCTCGTCGGGTAGCTTGCTCTCTTTCCGGAAACGGCCAGTCCTTTTCCGTCCGCCCGCGAGTCCTTCGATGTCCCGCCTGTCTCTCAGCCTGCTCGTTTTTTTCGCGTCGACCGCTTCGACGAAAGCGGCGGACGATTCGTTTCGGACGCCCGCCCCGCAGGTCCGTCCCAAGCTCGATCCGGCAACGCGGACCGCCGCGATTGTGCGGCCGGCGCCGGCCGCGAACCAGACGGAGCCCGCGAAAGCGCCGACGCTCATGGAGCGTTATGTGGTGAAGGAGGAGAGCCTGCTCTATCTTCTCAAACGTCCGCGCACGCTCGAGGATCCGCAGGGGAAGTTCACGCTCAAGAACGGAGGACGCATTTACCGCAAGGACCGCGGGCCCTTCCGGGTCGAAGTCGGCATGTGGCCGCACATCAGCATCAGCCCGGAGGAGGATGCTTTCACCGGACGCGGAAACCAGGCCTTCGACTTCGTGCGGATCAAGTGGTGAGCCGCGATGAGTTCCCGTCGAAGGCGCAGATCTGCCGTCGTCAGCCGACCGCTTCGCGGTCTGGCGTGGCCGCGATGGCAGCGCTGTCGAAGAATCAGCGGCCGTACTGCTCGTCGCTCACCTTTTCCATCCAATCGACAGCCTTGCCGTTGAGCTGCTCGTGGACGGCGATGTGCGTCATCGCCGTGGCCGGGGCGGCGCCGTGCCAGTGCTTTTCTCCCGGCGCAAACGAGACGACATCGCCCGGACGAATCTCCTCGACGGGACCTCCCTCGCGCTGCGCGCGACCGCCGCCCGCCGTCACGATCAGCGTCTGGCCGAGCGGATGCGTGTGCCACGCGGTGCGAGCGCCCGGCTCGAATGTGACGCTCGCTGCGGCCGTGCGCGCAGGAGCGTTTGACTGGAACAGCGCATCGATGCGGACGGTGCCGGTAAACCAGTCGGCCGGACCCTTGGCCGAGGGCTGAGAACCCGCTCTTTTGATTTCCATGGTGAACTCCTATTGTCCGATTCGGGCAGGTTTGCAAATTCGGGCCGGCGCCGGCGAGGAGGTTAGGGCATTTTCCAAAAAAGCGGGTCCGCGAGGAAGCCGGCGAAAAATTCGGGTTTGGAAGGGTTGGCCGCAAAAAAGCACAAGGGCTCGGCGGCTCCGGATCGAATCCCCCGTGCGCCTATGGGCGCGATGGCAGCTCCTTCGCAACCCCCGAGCCCTTGCGCATTTTTGCGGCCAACCTCCTCTCGGAATTCCTCGCGGAGGATCAGGATTCAGCACCCCGCGCTTCGAGCGCTTCGTGCCCTTCGTGGTAAAACCGCTCGACCGAAAGCCGCAAGACCTGGCTCCATCAATTTGGCCTGAACGGTCCTCCTCGATGAAGCGGTCAGCGAGCCGGTGCGCCGGGCAGTCTGAAATTAACGGATTCGTTCCGGATATCGGCGATCTGCGAATCGACCACCTGCGCGCGGCCGGATGCGTCGCGGTGAATCCAGACGTCGTGGCTGGGCGAGCCGCCGATTCCGCTGTTGATGATCTTCACCTGTTCGAGCCGTGCCTCGGAAAGCGTGCCCTCCCCCTTTTTGCTGCCGGGCGCCACGATCGTCAGGCCGCTGGAGAGGCTGTCGCGAATGGTGACGCGGCGGATCGCGAGGCCCGAGATGCTGCGGCGGTCCAGGCAGATCTGGAACGACCCCCGCCAGGCCCAATTGTGGTCGTAGCCGCCACAGCGGAGGAGCTCGCAGTCGCGGATCTCGGTCGTGCCGCTGAAGTTGTTGTCGACCTTCCTCTCCTCGTCGGAGGTGGGAAAAGTCGTGCTGACCAGGATGCCGCATCCGGACGCAATGTCGGTGAAAAGGCAGTCCTCGATGCGGTTGTCCGCCCCGCCATAGATCGCCCCGCCGTTCGCCAGGAAAGTCAGTTGTCCAGTGCAGTGACGGATCACATTGTTGCCCGGCCGCGGGCCTTGTCCGACGAAACCCTGATCGGATGGCGCCGGCCAGATGGCAAAGCAGTCGTCGCCCGTGCCGCGGGCCGTGCAGTTCCGGATGACCGTTCCGCCGGTGCCCACACAGAGATTCACGCCATCGGCGAGGAGGTCGCGGAAGCGGCAGCCGTCGATGACCAGATTCGTCCCGTTATAGATCCAGATGCCGACCTTGGTGTGTTCCAGCCAGACGTTCGAAATCACCGAGTCGGCGCAGCCTGCGCCGACGACGCCGTCGTTCGGCTCCTGGTCGTTGCGATAGTCCAATTTGCCGACGATCGCGAAATCGGCGAGGTGAATGTGGCTGCCGACGAGCTTGAACCGCACGCGCCGCGCCGGCTGACCGTAGAGTTTCCCGTCTCCGACGAACGTGGTGTGCCACATGCCCGCGCCTTGGATCGTCACGCCGGACGGCACCCGGATCTCGCCGGTCAGCTGGTAGTCGCCGGCCGGAACCCAGGCGGGCCTGCCCTGTTTTTGGGCCTCGGCCACGCACCGGCGCAGGGCGTCGGTGTCGTCGGTCCCGCCCTTTCCGCCCGCGCCGAAATCGAGAACGGAAAGCGCGTTGGTCGGAGCCTCGAGCGCAGCCGGGACGTTTTCGAGGTCGACCAGATCGACGATGCACTCCGCCGCGTCCCCGGCGCCGCGCTGGAGCCGGATCACATCGCCCTTCGCGATCCGGAGATCCTTGACGCGAACCTCATCGTAGAAATTGCGCGGCTTGCCGTCGTCGGGCCGGTTGGAGAACGGGTAGGTTCCATAGAGCCACGCATAGCGGGAGGAAAGCGCCAGGGTCCTGACCGCGTTCCCGTTGATGAAGAGCTCGAGGTTCGTGGCGGTGCCGCCGCCTTCCTTGGCGTCCAGTAGGCTATAGCGGATCACCAGCGCATTGGCCGTCGCCGCCGCGGAGAATTCCACGAAATCTCCGGGAGCCGCGAGCTTCACGCATTTCTGCCCGGAGGCTTCGGTCTCGACCAGATGGGGATCGTAGCGGGGACCCAGCACGCGGCCGGTGGTTTTCATGGCCTCGGCCTCATAGGTAACCCACGGCAGATCGGCGCCCACTCCGGCGCGCGCCTGGCTCGAACACGCGGCGCACGCGAGGATCAGCGCGATGCGCGGGAGAAGTGACGTCGCGGCCGGAGCTCTTGCCTCCGGCGCCGCCTGACTGAGGGAAAAATTCATTTTGCCGGTCGATAATTGACTGTCACCGATCGGCCGGGGCGGCATTTCACCGGCCGGCCCGCCACGAGGAAAGTGTGAATGCGCGCATTGGCGCGGGAAGGGACGATGGTCAGCGAAGTCCTCGTGATCCTGATCCGGAAATCGTCCCCTTTGTAGGCGAGGTGGAAGCGCAGGCTTTTCCATTTCCGGCAGAGCCGGGGGTTGAGGGCGACGCGGTTCTCGTCCGCCTGCACGCCGCCGAAACCCAGCACGGCCGTCATCCAGGCGCCGCCGTTCGCCGCCGGGTGCGATCCCCCCATGAAAACGGTGCCCACGTAAACCTTGTATTTGGCTTCGAGATCGATCTTCGCCGTCTGCAGGAAATAGTTGTAGGCGAAATCGAGATGGCCGAATTCGATCGCCACCATCGCGTAGGCGCAGGCGCTCAAGCTCGAGCCGTGCTCGGTGCGCGGCTCATAATAGTCCCAGTTCGCCTTCTTGATTTTCGCCGAGAAGCGGCTCCGGAGCAGGTTGAGCATCGCCACCACGTCGGCCTGTTTGATGATCTTGGTCGCCACCGCCAGACCCTGCGCGGCGCCGAGATACTCGTTCGGGTGAACCATCTTCGCCTTGAGTTCCTCGACGGTGGCGTCCTTCAGCTGGAAGTAACCGTCGAACTGCTCGATGACTCCCGTCCTGGCATCCGGCGCGGGGACATACAGCAGGTTCTCCGCCTCGCGAAAGCGCGGCAGTTCGCCCTGGATGTCGATCTTCGCCAGCAACGTCCGCAAGGCCTTCGGATGATTCCGCCTCAGGTAGGCCACCGTCGCGTTGGCGATCGCGAAAGTCTCCTTCGCCACCATGCTGGTGAAGGCGTTGTTGTTGACGCGCTCGTGGTATTCGTCGGGCCCGATGACATCGAGGATCTCGTAGCGGCCTTTGTCCTTCTTGAAGTAGGCATAGGAGTAGTAGAAACGGGCGCACTCCAGGATCACCTCGGCGCCCCCTTCAAGCAGCAGCGAGTCGTCGCCGGTCAGCTTGAAATACTCCCACATCGCGATGGCGACGTCGCCGGTGATGTGAACCTGCTTGTCGCGGAAGTGCGTGCGCAGGTCGCGCCCGGTGAACGGATCGCCGACGTTGAAATAAGTGCAGGCATCGTCGCCCGCCTCCTGGCTCTCCCAGGCGTAGAAGGCGCCGCGATAACCCGGTCCCTCCGTCTTTGCCTTCCGCCGGGCACCGTCGAGGGTCTTGATCCGGTAGCGCACCAGCTCGACCGCCTTCTCCGGATCGGTGTGCAGGAAGAACGGCAGCATGAATATTTCCGTGTCCCAGAAAACCGCGCCCTTGTAGACCTGCCCCGACAACGCGCGCGCCGGGATCGAGTTCGCGCTGCCGCGCACCGGCGCCACCATCAGCAGCTGGAGAATGCTGTAGCGCAACGCGTGCTGCGCTTCGTCGTCGCCCGCGATCTCGACGTCGCAGCGCTCCCACTTGCGGGCCCACTCGGCGTCATGTCTTTCCCGGCAGCCCTCGCGGCCCAGCGCCCGGGCCTGCTGGACGGTCTCGATGGCGGCCTCCGTCAGCGGTTTGTTGACGGTGTCGTTGTCGGTGAAGACCGCGAAATATTTGTGGAACGTGTAGGTTCGGCCCGCCTCGGCGCGCAGCTGGATTACGCGGAGGTTGCGGTTGTCCGTGGTCTCGTGGGTCTCGGTTCCGAAAGGGAGGTCGATGGCTTCGGCGACGACGACCCGCTTGGAATTTTCGTGGGTGACGCCCTGCACGAGCAAAACCGGCCCGTGTTTCTCCGCGGTCATCTGCCGCAGGTGGGGGCCGTTCAGGTCCCAGATGTTGCAGTCAATCCCGGTGCGGATCGTGACGCGAGCCGCCTGCGCGCAGCGCACGCTGAACGTCACGACGCCGAGGTTGGGCGTCGCGGCGCTGAGCCAGCGGGACGACTCGAGCGTGAGGGTCTTCGCCTTCGCCGCGAACACCGTCTTCCGCCCGAACACGGCATTGGCGAAATTCAGCGTCTGCTCGTGGCGCGTGACCCTGCTGCCCAGGGCGGAAAGTTCGACGCCCTCGAGCGAGACGCGCGTGAAGGCCGCGTTGGGGGCATTGACAGGTTCCCGCCACGCGGAGCCGACGCGATCGAAGATTCCGGCCAGGGTGATGCCGACCAGCTCGTCCGGGCCGAATTCATCCAGCGTGCCGCGGTAACCCATGTAGCCATTCGCGATCTGATAGACGTTGCCGCGGCGCATGATGCTCTCCTTGCCGCCGACGAACCCGTTCGCGCTGAGTGACCACAGATTTTTCATCTCGAATCAGGCCGCGGCCCCCTCGTCCCTGACCCGCAGCATGAGCAGCGCGGCGACGACCATCGAAATCCCGCCCATCACGAGCGCATCGATCGCATGCCCGTGAAACACGGTGCGGACCAGCAGGCCCAGCAGGGCGGAGGCGAGGATCTGCGGGACGACGATGAAGAAATTGAACATGCCCATGTACACCCCCATCTTTCGATAGGGCACGACGCTGCTGAGGATCGCGTACGGCATCGTCAGCAGGCTGGCCCAGGCGACGCCCAGCGCCGCCATGGAGACGATCAGCAATCCGGGCTGCCTGAAAAAGCCCATCGAACACAGCCCCGCTCCGCCGATCACCAGACAGACGACGTGGGTCGTGACCCGGCTGGTGCGGCGGGCCATGACCGGAAGCAGAAAAGCGACCAGCGCCGCCACGCCGTTGTAGACCGACATCAGCACGCCGACCCAGTTGGCTCCCAGGTTGTAGGCTTCGCTTCGCGGATCGCTGCTGCCGAAATGATAACTGGTGACGGCGGCGGTGGAGTAGATGAAGAAGGCGAACAGCGCGAACCACGTGAACATCTGCGCCAAGGCGAGCTGTTTCATCGCCGGGGGCATGTGGTTGAGATCGTGCATCAGCTCCACCAGCCCGCGCTTTTTTCCGGCGGCGTAACGCCGGGCGGCCACCCACTGCAGGACACCGTAGCAGCAGGCGCCAAAGGAGAGGATGTAGAGGCCCTGGTCCCACGAGAGCTGGCGGATGACGAAACTGCCGACCAGGCCTCCCGCGAGCAGCAGGACGGCGGAGACGCGGTATTTCCCGGCATCCAGCGTGAGGTCCGCTTCCGCCTTGCCGTCGGCGGCGGACGCCTGGGAATGAAAAGCCTCCTGCTCCTCCGGCGAATATTCCCTCACCGAGAAAATGGTCCAGAGCACGGCGAGCAGATAGACCGCGCCGCCGCAGTAAAAGGACCACTTCACCGACTCGGGCACCTGCCCTTCGGGCGCGGTGTTGGCGAAGTGGAACCAGTTGGTCAGCAGATACGGCATCAGCGAGCCGACCACGGAACTGGCGCCGATGAAGAAGGTCTGGACGGCGAACCCCATGGTCCGCTGCTCGTCGGGCAGCATGTCGCCCACGAAGGCCCGCATCGGCTCCATCGTGAGATTGATGGAGGCATCCATGATCCAGAGCATGCTCGCGGCAAACCACAGCGCGGGCGAATTGGGCATCACCAGCAAGGCCAGCGATGCGAGAATGGCGCCAACGAGGAAGTAGGGTTTCCGGCGCCCGAGCCGGTTCCACGTCCGGTCGCTCAGGTAGCCGACGATCGGCTGCACCAGCAATCCCGACACGGGCCCGGCAATCCAGAGAATCGGAATCTCGTCCACCCTCGCGCCCAGCGTTTCGAAGATCCGGCTGACGTTGGCATTCTGCAGCGCGAAGCCGAACTGAATGCCCACGTAGCCGAAGCTCATGTTCCAGAGTTGCCAGAATCTCAACCGGGGTTTTTTGCGCATGGGTGGTTTCCCTAGCCAGAGGCAGAGTGGCTGCAGGCGCTAGCGCGTTTGTGCCGAATCAGCCGGTTGATCTTCTCCAAGCTGGTCTCGGCGAGATCGCGAACGACCACGTCGGCGCCGTGATCGCGGAGTTCTCCCGCGTTGTTTTCCCGGGCGATCCCGACCACAAGGGCGAAGCCTCCCCTCGCCCCGGCCTGCACGCCAGTCACCGCATCCTCGACGACGATCGCTCGTCCGGCCGGCACCCCGAGGTTGGCGGCCGCGACGACAAAAATGTCCGGGGCCGGCTTACCCTTGAGTCCGAGCTGCGCGGAGACGACGCCGTCCACGACCGTGGCGAACAGCGACGCGGTGTGCGTCTTGCCGAGGATCGTCGCGGAATTCCGGCTGGACGTCGCCAGACCCACCCGAATGCCCGATGCGCGCAGCTTCTGGATGAAAGCGACCGTGGAATCGTAGACCCCTGCGCCCTCTCGTTCGATCATCTCGTTGAAGAGCGCATTCTTTCTGTTGCCGAGGCCGCACACGGTTTCGCACCCGGCCGGATCGCGCGGCGAGCCCGGCGGCAGGACGATCCCTCTCGACTGCAAAAAGGACTCCACTCCCTTGGAGCGCGGGCGTCCGTCCACATGCACGAGATAATCCGCGTCATGGGTGAATTCCCGGAACGGCACGCGGTGCGTGGCTTCGCGGCTCCGGAGGAATTCGTCGAACATCCGCTTCCAGGCCCTCGAGTGAACCGCGGCCGTCTGGGTGACGACGCCGTCCATGTCGAAGATCGCCGCAACGAAGTCCCGTTGGCCGGCGTGGTTCGACTGGAGGTTTTCGCGATGATTTCCGCGCTGCATTGGGCTTGGGGAGCGCGGCGGTTTGCGACGCGGAAAACGGCGAAAACGTCCGCCACCGGTTGCAGTCGGCAAGGTGATCTGAAACGCGACTCGCGCCCGGGCACCGCGTTTGGCGCCGCCGCCAAACGCGACGCGCCGGATCAGAAGTAGAGGGTGCTGGTGACGAAAAGCTTCTGGGCCGGGGCGATCCGGTAACCGGCCGGAGTGCCAGCGGGCTGTCCCGGGATCGGGCCCTGCGCCGTGATGGGAATCAGCTCGTTGCCCTTGAAGGCGTTTTGGACGTTCAGCTGGAGGTGCCAATTGACCTTGCTCGTCAGCCTCCGGCTGTAACCGACCCAGAGATCGGCGTTGGTCTCGGTCGGCCCCTTGTAGGGACTGCCAAGATTCACCCCGTAATCGGAGGGATTGTCCGGATTGCCCGTCGGCGGATAGCCGATGGTAACCGCGCTCTGATAACGCAGGCCGCCACCATAATTGACCCCCTTCAGGAAGCCAGTGGTGATGTCGTAGTTCGAGATGAGGTTGACGCGCCACTCGCGCAGTTCGGGAACATTGGAGCCCTCGAGGAGCGTCCGGCTCACCCATTGGGCGCCGGGATTGTTGAGGTAATTGTACCACGTGTCCTTCGCGCGCGGGACGTCGGCGGTGCCCCACCAGAAATGGAGCTGGCCCGCCGGGCCCTGGACCGAACTCGCGATCAGATTCATGAGCGCCTTCATGTTCTCGCCGCCGATGTTGTTTCGGACGGCCTGCGACTCGCTGGCGTTGAGCGTGAGCCGCCAGTGCTTGGTCGGCTGGGCGTTGAGCTCGATTTCCCAGCCCTTCGAGACGCTGTCTTCGGAAACCGTGAACCCGGCCGGCACGTGGACCTCGCCCGGGATCGGAATCGCCTGGCCCGACTGAGCGTACGCCAGGCTCGTGTAACCCCACGCGGACCAGAAACGCGGATCGACTTTCGCCTGGAACGCACGATAGCCGGCGATCGCCGCCGCCTCTCCCGCGGTGTCAAAGGTGCCGTCGGCGTTCTGGAAGTTGAAGCGCTGCGGATTGCCCTGCTGGAAATTCGAGGCCGACCGCACAAACTCAAAGTTGCCGATATCGTATTGGAAGACGTTGGCGAAATTAGCGCCGTGACCCAACCAGTTGCCGATGTCGTACCCGATCGAGCTGTCGCCCGAGGAGTTCAGGTTCGTCGTCACGTAGCGATTGACCTTGAGCGAAAACCGGCCGTCGCGCGATTCGATCATGATGCCACGGTCGATCGTCTTGCCGGACGGGGAAGGCAGCGCCACGCCTAGGATGTCCACGCGGCTGGCATCGGGCTTGAAGTTCGTCGACACGTTGTAGGACAGGCTCACCTCGAAGGGCCAATGCTTCGTCACCTCCTTGAGCACGGGGAGATCCATCAGGTGCCCCACGACGCTGTAGGCGCGCGACTGCACTTCCACGCGGCCGTCCTCGGCGCCGGGCAACGCGTAATTGTTGAAGTCGATCCGTTTGTAGTCCGCGCTCGCGGGGTTCGTGCTCACAAGCCGGTCGAGCTTCCACGACTTGTTGATGTCCCGGCGCCACCCGTACGTGCCGACGATCGCGTTGCCGAGCATCTTGCCCTGCCAGACCAAGGCCTGGGACGTGGTGGCCGACCTGCGCAGCGACGCGGCGGTCGTCAGTTTGTCGCGATTTCCAGGCGCCGCCTCGGAGTCCGTCACCTCGAGCCGGGCATTCGTCCAGCCGACGTAGTTCGCGGGGTTTTCCGATTGAGTGGAATTCATCGCCGCCGGATTTCCCGGCTGGCCCGGCGCCAGCAGCGCCGGATTTCCGGTGAAGAAATAATTGGTCCACGGCGCGGCCGGATCGACATAGCCAGCCGCGGCCGGATCCAGGGGGTACTTCCAATGATCGTCAAAGTAACGGACCTGCCCGCTCGTGATCGTGGGATTCCCCGCAATTCGCGGAATGTTCGCCCCCGTCACTGCCTTGCCCTTGAGCGTCGACCCGAGATAGACGATCGAGGTCGGGACCATGCCGGCGGAGTTGAAAGCCGACGTCGCCGGATTGAGATGCTCGATGGCATAGGCCGTGTCCGAGAGATAGCCGTACCGCTGCCAGGCGCGACTGTCGGTCTTCTGCTTATCGTCCGAGAGCAGGCCGGTAAGCGTTTGCACGCCGAGAATGCGGTTCAGCCACGATTTCTCCCCTTTCGAAAAGTCGTGGGTGACGAAGCCCGTGACCCGCTTCGTCTCGCGGTCGCTCGTGAAGGAGTTGTTGACCCCTCCCGTCGACGAAACAAACGCGCGGCCCACATTCGGGTTCGCGGTGCCATCCGAGAAGGGGTCTCCGTTTCGGCCCGCGTCCGGCGTGCCATCGGCGAAGACCGCCATCGGGTCGACATACAGCCCCACGTTGCCGCCGAGCAGCGCGACTTGCCCGCTTTGATAATGCTCCTTGTTATAGTCGAGCGAGAAGCCGGCTTGGTCGTTCAGGAACGTCTGCGTGAGATTCAGGGTGCTGGAGTTGAAGCGCTGCCACTCCCGCTTGGTGTCGCCGTCGATCAGATTGTTGTAGAAGTCGAAGATCGAAGGGTTCGTGAGGAGGTTGTCCTTGTGGATGCCGGCGGCAGAATACGGCAGCTTGCTTTCCGCGGCCCAGAGCGCGGTGCCGTTGATGCCCCGCATGCGGCCGGGAGCGGCGACAAAGCCGCCGATATCGCCGTCCCTCTGTCCATTGGGCCCGATGCCGTTGCTCTGCAGTCCCGCCGAAACCTCCGTGAGCCAGAGCGCCGGCGAGCCGCCGCTTCCGAAGAAGGCGACCGGCTCGGGCCCGCCCGAGGTGCCGAAATTGGCGTTGGCGATCCACGGTGAAAAATAGGGAATGGGCCCCGAGTTCGGCGACGCGTAACCGGCGTCGCGGGCCTGACCGTGATTCACGCGGCCGGAAAGGTGATCCCAGAGCTGCATTCCCGAATAAGTCGCCTGCTTCAGGTCCGTGAACCATGGCGTGAGGTTGTCGGTCGGAGGCAGCTCGCGCGGATTATTGCTGTCGACCTGGCCGTTCTCGAAGCTCGCCTTGAAGATGGTGCGGTTCCCGTTGCGTTTCAGGAATTCCGGCTCGATGCGGATCGCGCCATAGAGGCGCTGGTCCTTCGAAAAAGCCGGCTCCTGCTGGAATTTCTCGTTGTCGCGCAGCGCATCGAGGCGGAAGGCGACCTGTCCCGGAACGATCACCTGGTTGAGATCGAGCGACAGGCGGTTGCTGCCGAAACTGCCGTAGCGCGCCTCGAGATTCCCCGAGTTGCGGAAACTGGCGCCCTTCGTCCCCGCGTTGATGATGCCGGCGGGGCTGCCCTGACCGAACAGGATCGAGTTGGGCCCGCGCTGGAGATCGATGCGATCGACGTTGTAGCTGTCCCACGGGATTTCCGTGCGGAAGAAATCGCGGGTGTTGTCGGCGGCGGCGAGGCCGCGCACGCGGGTGTTTTCGTTTGGCCGCTGAAGCGGCTCGCTGAGATGGGCGGTGTCGCCGGTGCCGGCAAAATTGCCCGAGATGCCGCCAACCTCGGAACTGGGCGTGTAGAGCAGCAGCGAGGCATTGTTCACCGCGCCGGTGTCCTTGAGGAACTGGCTGGAGATGACCGTCACGGCGCTGCCGACGTCGCGCAGCTGGGTATTGAGCCGGTTGCCGGCCAGCGTGGTCGCGGCATTATAACCACCGGAATCGTCGGCGGCCACTTCGAAGGGCGACAGGAAAACGATCTCTTCCTCCGGAGAGGCGGCGGGGGCGGAGGGTGTGGCGGGGTCCGGTTTGACCTGCGCCTGGAGATACGCACAGGGAATGAGCAAGGTGGCCAGAACGGCGAGCGGCCGTGAAAGCCTGGGGTGGATCTTCATGTTTGGGGAAATACGGGATTGAAAGTGGGGTGGTTGATCAGGAACCGGCACGAATGGCTTCGGCGGTGGGAGAGAATGGCGCGGTCAAGCGCTGTTCGGGGTGATGGCATTCATTCGAGAAAACCGGTGACACATTGGGGAGGGGTGGACGGGGTGGTCCAGGGTATCTATCGCAGCCTGCTGTGACGGATTTCGAGGAAACGTTTTCCCGACGCGACTTCGTTGCTTTGCAAACGTTGCGAAACCCGCCGAAGACGGTCCGCTTCCACGGGTGGAATGCGTTGTCGCAGACCCTGAGCTCGACCCGGTGGAACGCGTTGCCCTCAACGCGTGGGATGCTCCGCCGACAACCAAAGTCCGCTCGCGTCTCCAGCGCATTGGGGCCCGTTCGACAAGCTCAGGGTCTGCGACAATGCGCTCCACCTCCGGGCAAACTGTACTGCTGCAAAAGCGTCGGGTGCTATTGACGCCGCCTTCGTGCCGCCGCACAAAAGGGCATGAACTCCGTTGTGCTACCCCGCACGACGCCCACCCTGCACGAGGTTGCGAGAAGGGCGGGGGTTTCCGTTTCCACGGCGTCACGCTGCCTGAGCGGCGCGGCGAAAGTCGCGAAATCCACGGAGGTGCGCGTCCTGGCGGCCGCCACGGCGACCGGCTACCACCACAACACGCTCGTCGGCCAGGTCATGCGGGCGACCCGCCTGGGGACGCCGCTGAATCATCTCGGGACCTTGGCCTTCGTCACGCCGGTGGCGGATTCCCACGTCTGGCGCGCCACGCCCACCCTTTGCCGCAATTGGGAGGCGGCTCGCGAACGCGCCGAATCGTTCGGGTTTGCCATCACCGAGTTCACGCTGAGCTCCCGCGGCATGACCGGACGCCGCCTCGGCGAGATCCTCACCGCCCGGGGAATTTCCGGCGTGCTGCTCGCGGCGTTCCCGATGGAGCCGCACGAAATATCGCTGCCGTGGGATGACTTCGCATTTGTCCAGGTCGGGCATCGACTCAAGTTGCCGCGCCTCGACTGCGTGGTGAGCGACCACACCGAGTCCGTGACCATGGCGGGGCGGATGATCGCGGGCTGCGGTTCCCGGCGGGTCGGGCTCGCGATCGAGAAGTACCAGGACGAGATCACAGACGGACGGTGGTCGCTCGGTTATGCCGGGCTTCGCGCCAGCGTGCCGGGCCTCGCCGAAATTCCGGCGCTCCTGCCCGCGCAGATGAATGCCGAGGTTTTCCTGAAGTGGGTCGACCGGCACGCGGTCGATTGCGTCCTGACGCTCTCCACCTTTCGCAACGAACCGAATCGGATGGAAGCCTGGCTGGCCTCGGTCGGACGCTCGGTTCCGGGGGAGGTTGGCCTGGTCTCGCTCGACGTGACCTCGGTGCACGCGGACTGGAGCGGGGTCGAGCAGCATTCGGAAGAGATCGGCCGCGCCGCGGTCGACGTGCTGTTTTCCAAGCTCGAGGCAGGAGAACGCGGCGTTCCGCGGCTTCCGCGGACCCTCCAGGTTCACGGCCACTGGCACGACGGCCGGACCCTCCGCCGCCCAGGACAGGTCAAGGCTGACGCCTCCGAGGTTTGCGCCGTTTGAGAATCGCGCTTTCGGGACGGGCCGCGCCGGACCTGTTTTATTCTCCCATCTGGAAACCGGAGTCCAAGTCCCCTCCCCTGTCGATTGGCGTTCATCAGTGTCCGTTCTCGGTTAACTTTCCCGCCCATGGAAAAAATACCTTCTGAATGGCGCCCTCTCCGGATCGTCGATCTCAAGGGTGAGCTTGCGGGCTTCGACGACTGGGTGCTTTGCGGCGGATACTCCGTCGCGCTGGTCGCAAATGGCGACACGAGGGACCATGGCGACATTGATATTGGCGTATTCCGCTCGGAGATTGACGGCTGTCTTCACGCGCTCGGCAAAGAAAGGGTGTTCCTATGCGTCGACGGAAAGCATGTGCGCTGGTCGGGAGAGACCGTGCCGGCTGAAGTCCACGACATCTGGATCACCGACACGGTCGGCAAATATTGGGTGCTGCAGGTGATGCTCTTCGACGACGAAGGCGACTTTGTCGTCTACCGTCGTGATCGTCGCATCCGCTGGTCGAAGCGTCACCACAGCCGAATCGCTTCCGGCATCAGGGTCCTGAACCCCTTCGTCACGCTGCTGTTCAAGACCCACAAGCCGACATTGGCGGACAAGGAAGTGCACGACGTAATCGCGCTCATCGAAAGCGGGCCGGAAAAAAAATAGTCAGCCAGGCTTTCTGATTCGAATTCCGGCGCGGAGATTGGCCGCAAAAATGCGCAAGGGCTCCGGCGCTGCGACGGAGCTGCCATCGCGCCTATGGGCGCACGGGGGATTCAATTCGGAGTCCCGGAACCCTTGCGTATTTTCGCGGCCACTCCTTCCGAGCCCGGATTTGGCCCCGGCTTCCTCGGCAGACGCATGGACGAGTGGCGTTTCCTCGCGCTTCGAGCACTTCGCGCCCTTCGTGATGAAATAGCCCGGGCTTCTCAAGGCGTGTGGATCTCTCCCTTCGCGATCCAGGCCCTGCTTCCCGAGCAGTCCGAAATTGACGGATTCGTTCGGGACAAATCAAAGCCGATGCCTCCGAGATTTGCGCTGTTTAAGAAACGCATTTTCAGGACGGGGTCATGCCCGGCCGCAAAGTTTCCCGCCTTATTTAGGCTGCGGCGGGACGAGCGGCAACTTCAGCCACGCCAGGCCGACATCGCGCTTCATGTGGCTCATTCCCTTTCCTCCGGGCGCATCATAAAGGATCGCGAGGCGGTCCTTCACCCGCACAACGGACGGCAGTCCGATGCAGACGCTGCTCCAGGTGCAGTTTTTTCGATCCAGCACGATCGCCTTGTCGGCTGAATTCCAGTGATTCAGATCCTTCGTCCAATAGACCCAGATCGAGTCGGTGTATTCAACCGTGCCGGCGCCCGTCTGGTTTCCGAGCTCGGGCGGCAAATTGGCCGGATCGAGGCCGAGTTCCTGGAAAGTGGAGATGCCAATATGATTGGTGAACAGAAACCAGGTCTGGTTGGCCGCCTCGAAGTAGAGGGAGGAATTTTCCACCTGCTCCTCCGGCGGAACGATGGGTGCGGAATCGATTTTCCACGGCTGGTCGAGATCGCCGGTGCGGGCGATGCTCAGGGTGCGCTTGATCGGCTTGTTCGTGGACGCGGAAAAAAACATCAGATACTCATGGCCGTGGCGGACAATTTGGCCGGGGCTGGCGGTGTCGGAATAATAGGTGCCCGCCTTAGGCTTAAAGGGCGTAACGTCCCGTTGTTTGGTCCAGGGACCCGCCGGCGATGAAGACCATGCCTTCATGGTCGTATAGGGGAACCATGGCACGCGATCTGGCGCGGGGGAACTGTTCGGGGTGCCGAGATAAAACATATGCCACCGGCCGCCGTCCCAATAGGTCACCCCGTAACTCGCCGACGCGGAATCCATTTCGCCTGGCCTGCCCAGGGAAAGGACCGGGCCTTGCTTTGTCCAGTGGACCAGATCGTTGCTGGTCGCGAGGCATGCCAGCCACCCCTGCACGCCGGCGCCGTCGTAATTCATGTAGTAGGTCCCCTGGGACTCGACGACCGAGATGTCGCGCGCGCCGAGAAAATCGCATTTTCCCGGTCCGTCGCCATGCTCGAGCACGATGCCTTGATCGAGAGCGTCGAGGCGCAGAAGCGCATGGGGTCGACCGTCCACATACCTGGCGACTTCCTTCGCCGGCACCACCCGGGACATTTCCACGTTCGGCTGCACCGCCGGAGAAGCCCGTCCCACCGATGCCATGAACAACAGGCCCGTGGCCAGGATCGCGCATTTTAACAGGGGACCCAACAGCCGCGGTTCAGGCCGACTGTCCCCGAAACCGTCAGACAAGATTTTATAGTTCATCGATAAAATAAGGCGTCGGGAGTGCGGCTCGACTTTCAACCGCGGACAATAGAGTACCGTTTTCGGATATAATCTAAAATCGCGCAATTGATCTTTTGCATACGATAAATGCCAAATCGCTCGAGTCAGGAAAATTGGATCCTTCAGCATGAAAGGCGGCAGAGGAAAGTGCGCCATTTACAGCGACCGATCCACACTGGGACGAACCGTGTCCGCGGCCTCGGCAGTTGCCGCTTCAGACCGGCGGCGAACCCCCCGTATGTTTTCGGTCTCCCCTTCACCATGAGACTTCGATTCTGCTGGCTGGTTGTCCTCGGTGCACTCGCTGGAGCGTGCGCGCTTCCGGCGAAGGAGATTTTGCCGCCCCAACCCACTGTCCCGGCCGCGGACACCACCATCCTGCCCGCGCCTGGCGGGCCGAGACAGGTCAGCATGCAGGTCGTCCTCGCGACCACGGCGACGATGTCGGAGTTTTCCCTTTTTCCTCCCTCCGCGATCGATGTCGTGCCGGGCACGCATCTCACTTTTTCCGTGCGCGGAGGGATCGGGCTGACGATCCAGAGTGTCGTGTGGTACCGGAACGGCGTCAGGCTGGACGTGCCCGGGCCGACGCTGGAGGTGTCGTCGGCGACGCGCGAGGACTCCGGTTACTACACGGCCGCGATCGCGACGTTTCCCGCGTCCTCGCTGTATGCCGAGAAGGTGCTCGTGCGGGTCGAGCAGTCGTGGCGGCAAAGGATGGTGAATTTGTCCTCGCGCGCGAGGATCAGCGCGGCGCAGCCATTCTTCATCGGCGGCTTCGTCGTGTCCGGGCAGGCGGGGTCGACCCGGGAAAAGAAATTTTTGCTGGTCCGTGCGGTCGGGCCGACGTTGGCGAGCTATGGCGTGTCTGACCCGCTGGCGGATCCCGTGGTGGAGCTGTTCGCGGCGGACGGCAAACCTGTGGAGACTCCGGCCTTACTCGCGGTTTACCCGGGTCCGGTCGAGTTCGCCACGGCGCGGGTCGGGGCCTTTCCGCTGCCGCTGCCGTCGGCGGATGTGGCGATCCTGTATCAATTGCCGGAGGGCGTCTACAGCGCGCGGATTTCGAGTGGGAGCGGTGGCGCAGGCAGCGTGCTCCTGGAAATCTACGACGTGCCGGACGATTATTTCTTCCCGCCCCTCCCGGGTTCCTGACGCGAGCGCGGCGCCGACGCACCCGAGGGATCGGCGTCCGAAAGGAATTCCCGCGCGGTGGGCCTTGCCCCAGCCTCGTGACGTCAGTTGTTACCCGCATTCTCACGTAGCAGCCGACGTCAGGAGGCGGTTCCGCGGCACCCGTCCGGACGCCCATCCCAAGATCTTCTGGATCCGTTTGTTGGCCTGATCCATGCGATCCGTGAACTCCGTGGTTAAATGTCCGACAGACCGGCGCCCGATTTCGCGCGCCCGATGCGGACCATCACGGCCGCGATTGATTTCCTTGAAAAAGATCGGGCGCCGATTTTCTTCGGTTTCGCTTTTTCCCAACCTCCTGAAAGAAAAACCATGAATTCATCCGACTACCCAAACGAGTCGCTCCGGAAGAAACTGGTGATCGCGGGCATTCCGGAATCGGAGCACAGCATGGAATCGCTTGCGGCCAAGGTGCCGGATTTCAACGCGCGGTCGTTTCAAGGCATCTCCGCCGACATGATGGCGGAACTGCTTTTGTATTTCATCGCCAAAGGCATCGTCACCCTTCCCGTCGCCAGCGACAAGGCGCTGCTCGACATGCCGTGGGGCTCCCATGTGTGCCAGTTCTACAATGACAAAGCGGATCTCGTCAAAATGCTCGTGCCGTATTTCAAACAGGGGCTGGAAAGAAACGAAGCCTGCGTGTGGCTGGTGGGCGATTTGACGGTTGAAGAAGCGAAGAATGCGCTGGCGGCGGCGGTGCCCGACATCGAGCGTTACATGGCCAAGGGACAGATGCTGATCCGGCATTACACGGAGCTGTATACGAACCCGGACGGAACCGTGAAGCCGCCGGACCAGCTGAGCGACCAGTTCGCCGCGATGGAATCGACGGTGGGGCCCAAAGGCTTTGCGGGTCTTCGCGCTTCCGGGAGCGTCAGCTGGGTCGATAACGAGGAGAGCATGTCCCGGTTCATGGCTTACGAAACCAAGGTGAACTGTGCGATCCAGAATTCCCGCATCATGGCCGTCTGCACCTATCCGGCCCAAGCCGCCGCGATGTGCGGGTGCCGGGAACTCATCCACAATCACGGCAAAATTTTCGTCCAGCGCGGCGAATGGGTGCACGACAAGTCCAAGGACGCGGAAAAGATCGAAGCTGTCTTCGCCTCGCTGGCCGCGGTATAGTTGCCCCGCGTCGTTCTCCGCACAGCGCACCCCGAGCGGTGCACCTCAAAACGTCCTCGACGACGAAACACGGGCCGTGCTGCGTCTTGGTGTCCTCTTCGAGCGCTTCGCGGTTAAATATTCTGGAGCGAGGAAACGAGCCCTCCTTCGCCCGTTGGGCTTCGGCGTGGCAAACTTCGCATCGCGAAGTTTGGCCTGCCATCCGAAGCTGCTCGGAGCGAAGGATGGTGCGGGCGGCGGGAGTCGAACCCGCTTCTCATGCTTGGGAAGCACACATAATAGCCGGTATACTACGCCCGCTCAAACAACCCGCCGAAGAAAAGTGGCTTTGCGGCGCGCCGCAATCCCCGAATAGGGGTTTCGGCCCAGGCCCACGGAGCCTTCGCGGAATTCACCGAACGCTTCTCGTCGGCTTGCTCCGGGACTTCCCTCCTTCGTGATCTCCGCGGCTCCTCCCTGACCTCCGGGCCCTCCTCAGAAATAACTCCTCCGCCCCTCCAGCGCGCTCTTGAGCGTCACCGAGTCGGCGTACAGCACGCCGCCGCCGCTCGGGAGGCCGAAGCCGATGCGGGTGATCTTCACGGTGCGACCGGTGGCACCGAGCTGCTGCGTGAGATAATGACACGTCGCCTCGCCCTCCACGTCGTTCGACAGCGCGAGGATCAGCTCCTGCACCGCCCCCGACTCCACCCGCGCCTCCAGCGACGCGATGTTAAGATCCGCCGGGCCGATCCCGTGGATCGGCGAAAGTTTTCCGTGCAACACGTGATACCCGCCCCGATACGCCGCGCTCCGCTCGATCGCGACGAGATCCGGCACGTGCTCCACGACGCACACCACCGACGCATCGCGGCGCTCGTCGGCACAGATGGCGCACAGCTCGCCCTCCGCGAGATTTCCACACCGCGAACAGCGCCGCACCGCCGCCGCCGCCTCCTCCAGCGCCGCCACCAGCGCCGGCAGACGCTCCGGCTTTTCGACGAGCAGATTCAGCGCAATCCGCTCAGACGACCGAAACCCGAGGCCGGGAAGCTGCTTTAGGTGCTTCTGCAACTTTTCAAACGCAGGAGTCATTCGATTTCGACGGGCGGATTTCGGATTGCGGGAAAATCAGACGAGTTCCCAGTTCCCATCAACGGGATCTGGACGGCCCAAGTGAAGGCGCGGCGCCGGCTTGTTCAATCCGCAATCCTGGATTCCCAAGCCCGGCGCGCACGCCGACCGCTCAAGCGAATAATCTCCGGCAGCCCGCGTCCGGGCTTTTTCCGCACTCCGAAATCCGCCGTCCGAAATCCAGGTCGACAGTCCGCGATGGTCAGAATCCGGTCGGAAGCTTGAACGCCGACGTCACCTTTTCCATCTCGGCGTCGTTGTAGGCCTTGGCCTGCTTCGCGGCATCCTGCATCGCGGCCAGCAGGGTGTCCGAGACGGTTTTCGGCCCTTCCTTCAGGAACTCGGGGTCGAGCGAAAGCGCGAGGAATTTTCCCGCGCCGTTCACCTTCAGCTTCACCGCGCCGCCGCCGCTGGTAATTTCGATTTCCTTGGCCTCGAGCTGCGCCTGGAGCGCCTCGATGCCACGCTGCATTTTCTGGGCTTGTTTGAGAAGGGTGCCGACGCCGGCCATGGTGGTGTGAGAGTTGAGGGTTTGCCTGCCGAGGAGTTGGAAGGTCAGAATTAGGTCGCGCCGCTAGGGCGACAAGAACTTTGCGTAGCCTTCGCGAAAGCTTGGAAACAGCGGCGCCCAGCCCAGCTCGCCCTTCAGCCGCGTATTCAGGATGATGCGGTCGGGCGTCACCGCCCGACGCCCACCCGCGGGAGCGCCGGAAAAGCGCGGCGGGGAAACCCCCAGCCGGGCGGCGAGCCAGGCCGCGACCTCCGCTTTCCGCGAGGGCTGGTCGTCGACGACGTTGTACACCTGGTGAAGCGCGTGGCGCTCAAGGCGCCGCCAGACAGGTTGCGAGCGGCCCGCTCCACCCTCAAGAGCCGCCCAGATGGCGGAGCAGACATCGTCGCGATGGATGAGATTGAGAGGATGGTCCGGCCATCCCGAGACTTCGCCCGCGCGAACCTGCTCGACGAGGTGTGTCCGCCCGGGCCCATAGATTCCGGCCAGACGGAGAATGACCGGCCTCGGGCCCGGTTCATCTTGGGGCCGCCCCAAAATGAGCGCTTCGGTTTCGATCAACACCGCGGCGCGTTCGTCGCGCGGCGAAACCGGCGCCGATTCGTCCACGGCGACACCGCCGTCCTGCGGATAAACCGACGTGCTGCTGGTGTAAACCAGGGCGCACGCCGGGGATTTCGCGTCTCGCCATGCGAGCACGGATTTCATTCCCGCCAGGTAACTCCGCCGATAACCTTCCACGCCGCCGCCGCCCGAGCTCACGGCATCGAGCGCGAAATCGGCCGCCGGAACTTTTTCGTGCCAGGCGTCGGTGGCGAGATCGGCGACGACCGCCGTGACGCCCGAGCTCCGCAGCGCTTCGGCCGTGACGGCGTTGCGGGTGAGTCCCGTGACGCGCAGGTCGCGAGCCAGCGCCTGCCGCGCGATTTCGCCGCCGATGTAACCGCAGCCAAAAACGACGAGGTGTTTTCCCGCAAAATTTCCTTGGGCTTCCGGCGGCATGCCTGCTCAACTCAGCTCATGCCGACGGTCCTAGCAATCCTCGCGGAAGGGTTTGAGGAAATCGAAGCCGTGGCGCCGATCGATCTCCTGCGCCGCGCCGGCGCCGAGGTCACGGTCGCCGCACTCGGGGAAGGCATCCACGTCACCGGCCGGACCGGCCTCACGCTGCACGCCACCACGACACTGGCCGCCGTCGACGCCCTCCCGGGCCAGGCGTACGACTGCCTGTTTCTTCCCGGCGGCCCGGGCGTGAAGCACCTGCGCGCCGACCCGCGGGTCCGGGCGCGCGTGCTGGCCCAAAACACCTCGCGGGGCTGGATTGCCGCCCTCTGCGCGGCGCCCGCAGTGCTGCACGACGCGGGCTTGCTGCAGGGCCGCCGTTACACCGCGCATTTTTCGGTCGCGAACGAGCTGCCCAACATTCTTTCGAACGAACGCGTGGTCGAGGACGGCAACCTCCTCACTTCCCGCGGCGCCGGCACGGCCGTCGAGTTCGGCCTGTTCCTGGTGACGAAACTTTTCTCCGCCGAGAAATCCCGCGAGATCGCCCAGTCGATCTGCGTGTAGCGCGTCGGAGCCGCGAGCAGGGGCCAGGCACCGGGGCTCACCCGCCAGGAACCGCGCCGGCGGTGCCGCCTGCCCAGATCAGAATTCGACGTTGGAAGTTGAGCGTTAAAAGTTCGATGTTCGACCGCGGCGCGCCGCGCCGCCTCGCCTCCCTCCGACCGCGCTTGCCAACGAGCACCGTTCGCATTCGCCTCCTGTCATTAGGGGTTTAACCCCAACGAACTACCCCGCGATGGCAACCCGACCATCTGCCCGCCTGTCCGGTCACTTCCCGCCGGAAGTGACGGGGCGAAGCCTTGGGCCTCGCGGAATGCGGGCGGTTGAAAGTCAAGGATTGAAAGTGGAAGGATCGAGCCGCCGATCGCTCGGTGCCGGACACGACCCCCGGAAGGCGATCGCTGATCACGACGGGCTTTCAACGTTCAACCTCCCGCTTTCAACCGGACCGTTCCGGTCCAACGCCCCATGTGCGGCATAGCTGGCTTCGTCAGCACGCGTGATTCTGCCGAGGCCCGCTTCATGGCGGTCGACCGGATGTGCGCGGAAATGGTTCACCGCGGACCGGACGATTCGGGAATCGAGGCGAGCGCGATCGCCACGCTCGGAATGCGGCGGCTGGCGATCTTCGATCCGGCGCACGGACATCAGCCGATGAGGACCGCCGACGGCCGTTTCACCGTGGTCTTCAACGGCGCGATCTACAATTTCCGCGCGCTGCGATCGGAACTGGAAGGCGCGGGCCACCCGTTTCGGACGGAGTGCGACACCGAGGTCCTCCTCGCCACGTACGCGGAATGGGGCGAAGCCTGCCTGCCGCGCCTGCGCGGGATGTTCGCCTTCGCCGTGTGGGACGAGCGCGAGCAGACCCTGTTCGTCGCGCGCGATCCGTTTGGAATCAAACCGCTGTACTACCGTCACGACGGCGCCCGGTTCGTGTTCGCGTCCGAGCTCAACGCGCTAACCCGCTCGGGCGCCTGCGACGGAGAGATCGATCCGCGATCGGTGGCCGATTACCTCGGTTGGTTCGCCGTGCCGGCGCCGCGCACGATTTATCGCGGAGTGTTCAGCCTGCTGCCGGGCGAATGTGGGACATTCCACGCGGGACAGCTGACGCTGAAACGCCACTGGACGTTTCGCACGATCCCCGGCGGTGAAAAGATCGCTCCGACCCGCGTGGAATTTATCCACGAGCTGCGCGCGCGCCTCGACGACACGATCCGCGCCCACGTGCTGGCCGACGTGCCGGTCGGCGCGTTTCTCTCGGGCGGGCTCGATTCCGCCGTCGTGGTCGGACTCATGGCCCAGGCGGCCCCCGGCACGCTGCGCACGTTTTCGATCGGGTTCGGCGAGACGAGCTACACGGAGGCCGACGCCGCCGCGGCGACTGCCCGGCATTTCGGCACGCAGCATCACGCGAACATTCTCACCGGAAACCAGGTCAGCGCCGACATCGGCACGCTGATCGCCTCGATGGACCAGCCGACAGGCGACGGCATCAACACGTATTACGCCAGCCAGGCGGCGCGCGCCGGCGGCGTCACGGTCGCGTTGTCCGGCCTTGGCGGCGACGAGCTTTTTGGCGGCTATCCCTCCTTCCGCGATCTGCCCAGGGTCGACTCGTGGCTGCGCGCCTGGCGCCTGCTGCCGGCCCTCGTGCAACGCGCGCTGCTCGCGCGGCTCCGCCGCGGCGGGACGCGCAGCCGCAAGCTCGGAGACTTTTTCGAGCACGCGACGAACCTCAACGAACTCGGCTCGCTCCAGCGCCGCGTTTTCTCCGAGGCGGGCCGCCGTGCGCTGCTCGCCCCGGACGCGCTCGACGTCCTCGGCTCAACGCCGCCGCATCATCCGGCGCTGCCCGACCTCGCAGGCGATCTCGCGGGCGCGGATGCGTTCGAAATTCTCAGCGCGTGGGAACTCCGGACCTACATGGCCGACGTGCTGCTGCGCGACAGCGACGTCATGAGCATGCGCCATTCGCTCGAGCTGCGCGTGCCGCTGGTCGACCGCCCGCTGGTCGAGTGGCTCTGGCGGCAGCCATCCGCGTTCAAGCACGACCCCCGCCGGCCCAAGGCGGCGCTGTTCGACGCCGTCCGCGACCTGATGCCTGCGGGATTGGAGAGGCGTCCGAAGAAAGGCTTCAGCCTGCCGTTCGCGGTCTGGATGCGCCGCGAACTGCGGCCGTTTCTCGAGTCGACGTTCAGCGATGCGAGCATCGACCGCAGCGGAGTGTTCGCGCGCGGGCCGGTGCAGCAGTTCTGGCGCCGGTTTCTCGACGGCAGCGATGCCCGCGAATGGTCGCGGGTCTGGTCGCTCGCGGTCCTGATCGCATTCGTGAACCGGCCGAAGGCACCGGATTTGAACAGAAGGTAACCGAGGCAACGAAGCGCCGCTCGTGTGCGGGGCCCGGGTTGCGGGCAGAGCGTGATCCGGAGGAGGGTTTGGAAATCACAAAAACTTTGGACGCTGCATGCAAACCCGGACGCTATCGACGGACGGCGCTTCGTTACCTTGGTTGGCTTCTGTTCAAATGATCGGAAAAAAAGAAAGCACATGAAGATTCTCCTGCTGGCGCCGGAGCTCCTGACGACGGATAGCGGGATTCCGCGCATCCTGCGGCTTTACCTGAAGG
>JAQGON010000188.1 GCA_028293565.1 Verrucomicrobiota bacterium
TCGTTGATTAGTCATTGTATCGGTTCTCCACGGCATGCGCTCTTCTCTTCAAAGCTCGCATGCTTAGCGACCAACCTGGATACGATGTCCTGAAACAGTTGTGAGTAGGATGTCCTGAAACCGGACCAATTGGGCATCCGATGTTCGCCCGGATCCTCGGTGCAGTCACAGTCCGAGCCGCGTCTCGATCGTGCCGACGGCGGCGATGAAGGCTTCGGGAGTCGCGGCGGTCAGGAGCGCGGAGCGGTCGGCGGGGTCGCGGAGCAGTTTGCAGAGGGCGCTGACCACGGCGAGGTAGTCGCCGGGTTTCGACTTCGGCGTGCCGAGCACGAAGAAGAGCTTCACGATCTCGCCGGTGGCGTCGAACGGGATGCCGGCATCGCTCCGGCCGACGGCGAGGACGATCTGCTTCACGTGCTCGGTGCGGGCGTGCGGGAGCGCGATGCCGTTGCCGAGGCAGGTGGTGTCGAGGCGGTCGCGGGCGAGCAGCTCGTCGTAAAACCCCCCGAAATTCGGAATCTCCGGATGTCCCTCGAGCAGGCGCGCGACCTCGTTGAGGGCCGCGGTGCGGCGCGTGCCCTGCACGTGCAGCGAGATCCGGCTGGGGTCGAGGAGGGAGGTGATTTTGCCTGGCATGCCGGGAGTGAAGGAAAAAGACACGCCTGCGTCCGGGCGTTGGCAAGGGCGGAAATCGGCGGCGGCGGCGAACACGCACCGCCGTTCTTCGAAATGGTGTTGCCGGCCGTGCGCGCGGCGGCTGCATTCCAGCCATGATGAATCACCGCGCCGCGCTGGGACTGGTCGGATTGATCTGCGGGCTCGCGGTGGCGTGGGCCGAGGAGCCCTTCTCGAAGGCGATTCGTCCGGAAGATTTCGCGGCCGCGGAGCTGGACAAGCTGTCCCCCGAGGCGCTGGCGCGGCTGGACGGCCTGGTGCAGGCCTACAAGAGCGGGGCGGTCGCCACCGCTCGCGCGGAAGCCGAGACGCAGGCGGCCAGGCAGGCGGCGGCCCGCGAGAAGGAGCTGGCCCGGGCGCAGGAAAAAACGCGGCCGGCATCGCCGGGATTTTTCGCGAAGGCGAAGGTGCGGCTCACTCCCGGCACCGAGGTGGAATACGGTGAGATTGAAAGCCGCATCGCGGGGACGTTCACCGGCTGGAGCGGGTCGACGATCTTCACGCTTGAAAACGGCCAGCGCTGGAAGGTCGCGAACGGCGGCGAGTATTATTCGACGGCGGTCAAAAATCCCGGCGTGAAGGTTTACCCGGCCGGCCTCGGCGGCTTCTGGATGCAGATCGAGGGAGTCGGCCCGCGAGTGCGCGTGAAGCCCGTCGGGAAATAGCGCCGCGGTTATTTCGCGCCGCTGACCTTCAGGCGCCAGACGTTGTAGGCGCCCCCGCGGTTCGAGAGGAAAAAGACCACGCCCTCCTCGGAGAAGGACCACGCGGGCATGAGATCGTCCGAGCCGTTCTGCGTCAGGCGCTGCAGGTTCGTGCCGTCGGCGTTCACGAGATAGATGTCGTGGTTGTGGCGGTTCTGGTCGTCGACGCCGTGATCCGACACGAAGAGCACGCGCGAGCCGTCCGGGCTGACCGAGGGATTGAAGCAATTGCTCGTGCGGAAATCCTCCTGGTTCAGGAGCGCCGTTTCCAGTTTTCCGTCGGCGGTGATCGAGTAGATCTGCTTCCGCTTGGAGTCCTCGTCGAGCCGCACGAAGTAGACCTTCTCGGCGAAGACGTTGTTAAGCTCGAGCGCGCTGATGCTCATCTGGGTCGGCAGCGAGCCGTCGAGCCGGATGCTGCTGATCTGGGATTCGGCAGTGGGGAAATTCGGCTCGGTGGAAAGATAGAAGAGCTGGCGGTTGCTGTCGCCGTAGGAGGGCCCGAAATTGTAGCGGCTGTCGTTGGTCAGGCGCGAGATGCCGCCCGAGAGGCGGTTTTCGACAAGGTTCACGCGAAAGATATCGGGTTTCGTGCGGTCGGTCCGGTTCGAGGCGAACACGAGATAGTTGCTGCCGTCGTTCGCGACGAACGGGAGCGTGTCCCAGTAGCGCGGCCCCTGGGTCAGGCGGGCCACGCCGCCGCCGACGTCGTCGGCGCGCTTGATCGAAAGGTTCGAGTAGTATCCGCCCTGGTCGTCCCGCTCCGTGAGGCTGAAGATGATGTTCTGCCCGTCCGGCGAGACGCAGAACGAGTTGACGCATTCGGCCCGCGACGCGGCGTCCTTGACGTCCTGACGGCCGAAATTCGTCACGGGCTTCAGGTCGCTGATCGTCTCCGACGGCTCGCGGGTGTTGAGCACCGCCATGGCCGAGCTGCGCTGGAAGCGGAACGCCACGCCGGTCGGCGTCATCGCGAGCGCCGGATAGGTCAGCGAGGTCGTGATTTCCGTGATCGGCTCCAGCTTGAACGCGATGGCCGGGCTGCCCCGGGAAAAGTCGATGACGGTTTTGGCGGGCTGGTATTTCGCGGAGATCTCGACGCTCACCTGAAAGCGGGGCCACGCGGCCGATTTGCCGGCGCGCTGGAATGTGATCGGCAGGCGGAGCGGGGTCTTGCCGACCACGGCGCTGTTCAACGTGACGTCGGCGTTGAGCTCGGCGCCGTCGGTGGTCGTCGCGGTGATATTATAGACGCGGTCCTCCCTGAGGAGGGCGAGTTCGACCGTCGGGACCGCGGCGGAGGAGGTGAGCGTGAGGGTCTCGGTCTGGTAATTGGGCCTGGCGAGGGTGAGCGAGCGGGTTTTCCACGGCGCATTCTTTTCGTCGCGTTCGTAGACCACCTTGAGGGCGTTGAGCGGCGTGGTGCCGACGAGCCGTCCATCGATCGTCGCGGCGGCGGCTTCGGGCGACGTCACGATGTCGTAGGTCCTGACCAGCGTGCGCGGTTCGAGCTGCGCGGAGATTCCGCGGGTCTCGGACCCGGGAGTGAAAACGAACGATTCGGGAAAGTAGCCGTCAAGGCGGAATTCGGCGTTGACCGGCTTGTTGCCCTCGGGCGTGAACTGCGCCGGCGTCACGCCGATGGTCTTGCCGTCCATGACGGCGGTCGCGCCCGGCGGATTGGAGGTGACCGGCAGCGGGCTCGCGCAGCCGCCGCCCAACAACAGCGCGGCGACGAGACCGGCGCACGACACGGATTTCAACGCGAGGGACGAACCGGAGCGGCGAACGATCATCATGGGAGAGGGGGGTGGGGACGAACGCGTGCAGAGATAGCGAGGCACGCGGCGGCGAGGCAAGGCCCTTCGGCGGCCGGCGCGGTGGCACCTAAACGACGTGACGGTAGCACGGGTCTCCGACCCGTGTGGGCGGACTCTGCCAACGGAGAACGTCAAGCAAACCCGTTTAGCTCGAATCCACCTTCACGGGTCGGAGACCCGTGCCACACGGAATTTGGAGCTTTTGCGCCAACGGCGGCTCACTTACGGTCCGACACAGATGGACGATCAAACCCTGCTGCACGTCGACGGTTTCACGGATATCGGCAACCGTCGCCAGAACAACGAGGACGCGTGGTGGGCCGGCCGCCCGGGCGGAGAGCACGCGACGATGGAGCCCTCGGCGAAGGCGCTCCCGTTCAGCGCGGCGGCCGGTCCGGTGCTCCTGCTCGTGAGCGACGGAGTCGGCGGGGCGGAGGCGGGCGAGGTGGCGAGCCACATGGCGGTTTCGCTGGTCGCCGAAAAACTGGCCACGGCGGCGGCGGAACTCGACAGCGCGGCGGGCGCGCGTGCGAGCCTGGTCACCGCGATGCGCGAGGCGCATCACGCGATCCTGGCCAAGGCGGATGAGGCCGGTTTCGACGGCATGGGGGCGACGCTCTCGCTGCTCTGTTTCACGCGCGATGGTTCGGCGTGCTGGGCGCAGGCGGGGGACAGCCGAATCTATGTTTTTCGCGACGGACAGCTGAACCAGATCAGCCGCGACCATTCCCCGGTGGGGCGGTTGAAGCAGCAGGGCAAGATCACCGAGGCGGAAGCGCGAAAGCATCCCGCGCGAAACCAGATCGACCTCAGCATGGGGGACCGGTTGAACGCGTTTGAGCCCGACGCGGGGATCGAACCCGTGAAGCCGGGGGACGTGTTCCTTCTGTGCTCCGACGGACTGAGCGACGGCCTCTGGGATCACGAAATCGCGCACGCGCTCGCTGGACTGCATCGTCCCGAGGATGTGCGCCCGACGCTGCGCGCCTTGGTGGAAGGCGCCAAGACGGCATCGGGCCGCGACAACATCACGGCGGTCATCGCGTTCGCCGCGACGGCGCGGAAGTCCTCCGGAGGCTGGCGGCGGATTTTCGGCTGACGCGCCGCCCGGAACCGTCTTGCAGATCCACGCCGCCGGACCATTTTCATCGAACACGCGCGAGACGCCGCGGTCCAACTGCCCTATGGAACATCCTGGCGCCCAAGACATCGTCGCTTTCCTGCGGGCGGCGGAAAAATGGGTGGGCGATGAACTCGATCTGGAGAAGGTGCAGGTCGACGACCAGGTGCTGGTGCGCACGCAGAACACGAGTTACCTGCTGCACATGACCGGCCCGCACACGGCGCGGCTGGTGACGGATCGTCCGGATCGTCCGGACGGAGCCGTGCGCGTGGAGGGCTGCGCCTTCGGGCGCTCGCACATGATCAAGCCGCGCCATCTTTTTTGTGGCGGGAGCATGGAATTCAAGGTCGAGCAGAACCAGCAGACGTACACGACGTCGCCGATCGAAGCCCTGCAGTGGATCAGCCGCTCCCGCCCCGCGCCGGCGTGAGTCGATCGTGGGAGCGGAGGGAAGTCATCACCGCGAAGGGCGCGCAGGAAAACATTCCCCGAAGGATTGGCCTTCGCGTTCTTCGCGCCCTTCGCGGTAAAAAAAGAGTCCGCCCGCGATGGGCACCGCCCCCGCTATTCGGGCAGGGTAAAGAGCGGGTGCGTGCCGGCAAAACCGTCGAGCGGATGTTCGCCGAGCGGCGCCGACGCGAAGGTCGAGCCCAGCGCCTTGCTGGCGGCTTCGCTCAGGATGGTGTCGGTCTTCAGCGACGACGAAACCTTCTCCATCCGGAAAACGTAGATCACCTCGGGGCCCGACAGGTTGTTCGCGCCGCCGGCGCCGCCCGCCATCGTGGTCCGGGCGTGGTGCAGCACGATGCGGAAGTCGGGATCGCGCGCCTGCTGCATGGCGCGCAGCTGGCGAAGCGTCGCGGCGAGTTGCGCGACCGTGTCGGGGCCGTGCTTCCAGTAGGCGAACAGCGCGTCGCCCAGAAACTTGTCGATCACTCCGCCGGCCTGCTCGATCGCGTCGCGGCACTGGCGCAGCCAGGTGCCGACCTTGAGCCCGAGCTGGTCGGGCGGCAGCTCGCGGCTCAGGCGGGTGAAGGCCTTGATGTCGAGCATCAGGAGCCAGCAGAGCGGGCTGGCGAGGACGGCGACGGTGGCCGGCGCCTCCGTGTCCATCGCCGAGGCCACGACGGAACTTTCGTCGGTGTGAAATGTGAAGCTGTCGTCGAGGATCGTGACGACGTCGCCGTCGACCAGGCGGCAGGGGATGGTGACGCGCTTCCCGTTGCGCAGCGTGCCGTTCGTGCTGCCGAGATCGGCGATCCAGTATTCGATCCCCGAATCCGCCTGTTGCGCGTGGATGTGGGCGTGGCGTCGCGAGGCGCCGGGCGACTGGAGGTGAACCGTGCTCGCCTGGGCGCGTCCGAGGTAGCAATTGGCCTCGAAGACCACATGGCTGCCGTCGTTTTTCTCAAGCCAGGCTCTCATCATGCTTTCGCGCCGGACGATGTCGCAGCGCGGCAGATTGGCGCAATCGTAAAGATGCCCGGGTCGGCCAGTTCCGGCGGTGCGAGGGCGGAAGGCAAAAGCCAGCTTGCCCCCGAGGCGCCGTTGCGGCAGAGAGAGGGCCCCCCGGTTGTTTCACCCCGCAGCCTTCATGGAAGCCAACACCCCCAGCCCTGCCGCCGACGAAGGCGCCACCGTGCGCGCGCCCGCCCCCGAGGTGGTGTTCAACCGTTACGACCTGCTGTCGGAGCTGGGCAAGGGCGGCATGGGCGTGGTCTGGCTGGCGCTGGACCGGGAGCTGAACTCCAAGGTCGCGCTCAAGTTCCTGCGCGAGGAAATGACGAGCGAGGACCATGCGCTGAAGGAGCTGAAAGGGGAGGTCCTCATCAACCGCGACCTCGCGCACCCGAACATCATCAAGACGTTCGATTTCGTGACCGACACGCGGCGCTCGGCGATCTC
>JAQGON010000206.1 GCA_028293565.1 Verrucomicrobiota bacterium
CCGCAGCGACAGGACCACGAACAGGGGAAGCAGTCCACCGATGATCGCAGGGAGGACACCCAGCACGATCCTCCGCGCACCCCTGGAAACATAAACGGCCGCGAGCAGGCAGAGAACCAGCCCCAGCGAAGGAATGTGAGTATAGCGGTCGCTGGGATAAAACGGGTGTTCCTGCCAGCCCAGAAAAGGCGCGGCCGCCGCCAGGGTGGCGACCGCGAAGAGGCCGATCTTCGCCTGCCGTCTGAGGAGGAGAACGCTCGCGACGAGGAGCACGGCGCAGGCGACGACCGAGAGGAAGAACAAGGGCGACGTCGGCGTGACGGTTTCCAGCAGCGGATAGGCCGGGCTCAGCGACGACGGCCAGAGGGTCTTCCCGATGAAATGAACGAGCACGGCGCTGGTTTGCGCCAGCCGCTGCGCGATCCCGAATTCGTCCAGGCTCGGCGTCGCAGCCTGCGGCACAACCGAACCCAATTGCCGGACCGCGAGCGTGACCGCCAGGTCGAGGACACCCGCGATCGCAAAGGGCAGCAGGGTCTTCCCCAACCCGCGCACCCTCGCGAACCCTCCTGGCGAAGAACGATCGCCGTTCTGCAGCTGCCACACCACGGCACACGCCGCCAGCAGCGGAAAAAACGCCATTGCCGCCGGATGAGAGAGCAGCGCCGCGGCAAAAAGGATCACGCTCATCGAGCGGGCGCCGCGGCAGGGCGGGGGTTTTTCGAGCGAGCGGAGAAACAAACCGAGCGCCATGAGCCCCAGCAGGGTCGCGAGCAGGTAAATGAGCGTCGTCACCCAGGCGACCGTCTCGACCCGGAGCGGATGCCACCCCCAGACGGCGGCGCACACGAACGGAAGCAAACTCAGCCGCCGCGCGGTGGCTTGAGTTGATTCCCGCGGGCCAAACCAGTGAGCGACGCGCGCCAGCACGAAATAAAAGACGACGCAGGCGCACGCGTGGAGGACCAGCGAGGCGAGGTGAAACCAAAACGGATCCAGTCCTCCGATGCTCGCGATCGCACAGCATACAAACCAGCCGACCGGAACATACCGCATCATGACGGAATGCTCCGTGGCGATCCAACGCAGGCGGATTCCGTTCAGCGGACCGAAGTCCTGATTGTAGACGAAATTGATATCGTCGTCGAACATCACGAAACCGGACGCGAGGCTCTCGTGATAGATGAAAAGACAGCCGACGATCAGGAGCATCGCGGCGAGCCATGGCCTCAGGAGCTGGTTCGCGGGAAATTCCGGGATATTGCCTTCCATCGGGAAACCATCCCCTCCATTGGATGGCTGGCAAGTCAGCCCTGCGGCGCCGGAGGTGCGAGCGGGACTCAAGGGACTGACGGAACGTCCAACGCGTTGAAAACGCGTTTTACCCGACATCCGGTAGCAGCCGACGTCAGAAGGCTGGCTCTTGCGTCCGACCGATTTCGCGGAACGAGCTCAGCCTCCTGACGTCGGCTGCTACCGGATGAAGGTGCCTCAGCGGCGCCAGGCCTTTTCGGTTCCCTGGTCGTAGTGCTCGTAGGCCTTGCGCAGGCCGCCGAGAACTTCGGCGGTGGTTTCGAGAAGCGCCTGAAAACGCGGTTCCGAAACGCGGTCCAGGTCCCGCTTGGCGTGGTCGATCAGCTCGCCGAGCTGCTTCTGGAGATTGTGGCTGTGCGCGAGCGGATCCGAGGTCGTTTCATTCGTCGTATTCATTTTTGGACAAGCGATGCCGGAAATCGAAAGACCGAGACCATGGAATTCGCCGACAGTTCCAGTCGCACAATGGGTCGGATAGGGCCACCGAAGGCGCAAAAAAAGCGCGCGCCGTTGGGCGCGCGCTGGGAAATCCGGTCGGAGGCCGGCGAAATTCGGTCAGTGTTTCTCGACCCGCGAGGCGTGCGTCGCGATCGCCTTCCAGGTGCCGTCCCGTTTCACGAAGACATCCGTGAACCGGTACTGGCCGCTGGTATTCTTCCCCTTGTACGTGCTCTTCTCCGTTTCCAGTCCGTGCACGACTGCCGTGTCCCCGAAGATCTGGACTTTCAGGTCGTCGATCTTGAACGACTCGATGGCCGCGGCGCCGCTCTTGATCTCGGCGTCGGAATCCGCCTTCGACGAAACCGAGCCGTCGGGTGAGGTGAAGGTGTAATCCGAGGCTTCCATCCCTCCGATCACGGCCATGTCGCGCTTGATGAGCGCATTTCCCCAATCGTGCTCCATCTGAATCAGGGTTTTCTCGTCGCTCGCGCTCGATGCGCCCTGCGCTTTCGGCGAGCTGACCAATGCGACCAAACCAACGGCGAGGGCCGGCAATAGGAACTGAAGACTGCGTTTCATGGGACTCCTGGGTTGTGGGGTTTAACTAACCCTCCTCGCCCCCAGCAAGCAGCCGGGGGTGGACGGCATCCTCCATCCAACACCCCGGTCGAGGGGAGATCAAGCCCGGGACTTCGGCCGCCGTCGCCGTTCCGCGTCTCCAACCGGCAAAAGCGTCTCCGACCGGGAAATGACACGCGAAAACGAGCCGCGCCAAATTCGCCGGCGGAGACTGCCGCGCCGCTTCAGACCGGCTTCGACACCTCGGGAAACGCTTTCGCGAGGCGGTGGATTTCCACGGACTGACGCAGGCCCGCGGTCCAGAACGGGTCGTCGAGATAGATTTTCCGCACGTCGGCGAACGCCGGCACGTCGACGACCCACAAGCCGCCGACGGCGCTGTCGTCGGCTTCGATCCGCAGCGAGCCCGCGGTCCTCAGCTTGTCCCCCAGCCCGCGCAGGTACTCGAGGTGCTGCGGGAGCAGTTCAGGGCGCAGGTGGCGCTTTTCAGGATTATCGCGGAATTGGATGACGAAGAGCATGGCGTCGAAAACCTAGTGCGGTCCCGGCGCGTTTGTCGCGGGAAAACCGCGCATCGCTACGATTTCGCCGGCAGGAAAATCCGGAACGACGAACCCAGCCCCAAGACGCTCGCGACGTGGATGAATCCCCCGTGACGCCGGACAATGTTGCGCACGGCCAGGAGCGCGAGGTCGGTTTCCCCGGTGTCGCCGGGGCTCGCCGCCTTCGGCTCCCACAGACGGCGCAGCGCCTCGGGGGTGATGCCGCGGCCGGTGTCCTCGATCCGCAGGAGGACAAAATCACCCGCCCTGCCACCGTCGATCAGTCGCGCGGCCGTTTCGTCGAGGCGGGTGTTCTCGGCGGCGACGGTGAGGGCGCCGCCCGAAGGCATGGCCGCGCGGGCGGACTGGCAGAGATTCAGGAGCAGCTGGGAGACCTGTGCGGGGATGGCGGTGATCGTCCACAGGTCGTGGGGGATGTTTTCCTCGATGAGAATCGCGGGCGGAAAACTTGCGCGGATAAACACGAGGATCGCGGGGATCAATTCGGCCAGCGGGACGTCGCTCGGAGCGTCGCTCCCGCCCTGCGCCATCGACAGGATCTGGCCCACCAGCGCCGCGCCGCGCAGCGTGCTGCGCTCGAGGTTCCCGAGGAGCCGCTTGCTCAGCGGGTCGGGGACGGACTCGCGCAGCATCGGCACGGCCATCATCAGCGGCGCGAGCAGGTTGTTGAGGTCGTGCGCGACAGCGGCCGTGAGCTGTCCCATGTTCTCGAGCCGCGGAATGCTCTCGTTTTTTTTCTCGAGCTCGCCCTGGGCGCGCAGCGCTTCGGCCAAGGCGCCCCGCAGCCGCAGGTTGTCGGCTTCGGCTTCCCGGAGGCGGCGGCGCTCGCCGTTTTCGCCCAGCGCCCGGCGGATCGCCGCGGAGAGCCGCTTGACCTGGCCCTTGGGCACGTAATCGCGCGCGCCGTGCTGCAGCGCCTCGAGGCCGCGGTCGTCGCCGATCGTCGCCGAATAAAAGACAAAGGGCACGCCCGGCGCGCGTTCGCGGGCGAGGCCGAGCGCCTCGTAGCCGTCGAACGCCCCCAGCGAAAAATCCGACACGATCAGATCGTAGGACCGGAGCTCCAGTTCCCCGAGGAACGCAAAGCGCGTCGAGACCTGCGTGACCTGGGTATCCGGAAAGTCGGCGGCGAAGAGTTTCCGCACGATGCGGGCGTCGATGCGGTTGTCCTCGAGGTGCAGCACGCGCACGGGGGACTCCGGGCCCGCTGCGGTCGTCGCGGAAAGAGACGGCCGCGGCACAGCGGGCCTGGCGGGGCGGGCGGTGGCAACCTCGCTCATCACCAGAAAAAATAATCGTCGCCGGCGCGGAGGAACCCGTCGGAGGGCGGACGCATCGCGAAGCGCCACACCGTGGCGTAGTCGGCCCACGGTCCAGGCAGGTCGCGGTCGCAGACGATCGTCGGCCGTTCCATCGGCGCGGCGGGCGCGGTGCGGAGGCGGCGCAGGAAGCGCTCGTGGCCCTCCTCCGAGGCGAAAAAGAGGCAGCGGCGCTCGAAGAGGTCGCTGGGGGCGCGCATCATGCCGGAGACGAAAGCGAGCCAGGAAGAGCGAAGGACCCATTCGTGGCGGGCGAGCTCGACGACGGCGCGTTCGCACGCGGCGCCGAACGACTCCTCGGCCGCGTGGCCGTAGGCATAGCCGCCGTAGTCGGTGCGGGCGAAGACGATCACGGTGACGCCGCCGAAGGGGCCGTCGATGGCGACGGCGGACACGCCCGGCCAGTCGGTCTCGAACCGGCGGCCCTCGGCGCGGCCTTCCCACCACGAGATGAGGCTGTAGCGCTCGACGGACTCGAGCATGGCCTTGCGCCGCGCGTGGGTGCGAACGATGCCGGGAAAGGCGGACATTCCGTTGGAGGAAGGATCGACGTCGAAACCGAATTCCGCGGCGCGGGCGGAGCGCACCGTCGAGTGAAAGGCCCAGCGCTCGAGGGCCTCCGACACCGCCATGTGGCGGGCGACGCTGGCGCGCGGATGGGTCCCGCTGCCGTCGGCGTCGCTGTAAATGCTGAGGGAGCGTTTCGGCGTGAGGCCGGCGGTGAGCCGGGCATTTGCCTGGATCATCCGCCGGCCGCACACCGGAAACACCCCCGATTCAATTCGTTCGACCGGCCCGCCATGCGCAGCGAGCACGTTCCGATAGCGGAGAGCAGCAAGGCTGAGCATGGCGATTGGAGGTCGTTGTCGTTATTTGGCGCCGTCGTCGCAAGGAGGCGTGCACGCCGGAACAGGCCCGTCCGACAGCACAATATCCCCGGAAACAGGGCGGAGGCTTTGGTTCATGGGATCGAGACGATCAGCGGCTCGGGCTAACCCGACCGCGAGGAGGAGACTTGAAAGTACTCCGAAGATCAGACGTTTTGTGGAATTCATGGCGACGAGCATCCTCTTTGCATTTGCATTCGCAGCGATACCCGCGACTACCGGATTTCCGGTACGTCAGGCTAAAATTGGCATCGCCATTGGGGCGGCGGTTGCTCAGGTTTTCTTATATAAAGGTGGTCACTTTTAGGCACATGCGTTTAAAATGGTTTACTGCGTGGGCCATTTTGGCCGTGGCAGCATCCGCCGTTGGGTTATCTGCGTTGCGAGGCGAGACCGGCTTGCCGAGTTTGATTTCCTTCAGCTCAAAAGATTTCGGGGCTGAGGCGACGGGATGGTCTATTTCGCAGGGCTCGGACGGCGTGATTTATTTCGGCTGCAACACCCTCCTGAGTTACGATGGGGAGCGCTGGAAAACGAATCCGATAAAAGGGGGATATGCACTGCGCGGTTTGGATTTTGGCGCTGACGGCAAACTATGGGTTGCCGCCGTTGGGGATTTGGGATGGTTCGAGCGCTCGGCTGGCGACCAGTGGAACTTTCACTCTCTGAAAGCCAGTTTGCCCGCGGAAGATGCGACGCTTGGAGATCTCTGGCATGTCTTTGCCTTCCGCGGCGGCGCCGTTTTCGTGTCGGCGAACAAAATTCTTTTTTGGACGGGGACCAAATTCACGGTTTGGCCGATGACGGTTTCCGGAGCGCGTCGTCTGCACGCGATGCGGGTCGGCGAAGCCATCTACGTTCATCGCGGTGGGTTTGGCATATACCAGATTACGGAGGCGGGCCCGGTTTCGGTTATTCCATCCTCAAGGTTGGCCGCCGGAAACATCTTCTGGATGGAACAGCAGGAGCATCGGTGGCTGGTAGCTTCGTCGGACGGTCTCTATTTTGCCGACCAGGAAAAGGTAGAGCGATTCGCTCCCGAAGCTTCCGCGCTGATGCGCGCTCACTCGCTCACCAGCGCGGTGCGCTTGCGTGACGGAAGACTGGCGATCGGAACCTATAGTGGCGGCCTGATTCTCGTTCGCCCGGATGGTTCGATTGAACAATTGATCACCGAAAAGGACGGGATTCCGACCCAATCGATTTATTCCCTGGCCGTGGATCGTGATGGGGCCCTGTGGGCGACCTCAAATTCCCACATCATGTGTTTTGGAGTTAACTCTTCGTCATCGTTTTTCGGCCAGACAGCCGGTCTGCCCAAACAACCGGTACGCGGAATCGTTCGGAGTGAAGGTTTGCTGACAGTCGCGACAGACAAAGGAATTTATCAGCAAGCGGTCGGGGAAAGGGCCTTCCAGCCGATTCCCGGTCTGGAGGAAAACTATTCAAGTCTGCTGGCATTGCCCGGCGAACTGCTCTGCACAGGGTTGCGCGGCATAACCCGGAAGAGCAGCGAAGGACGGGAGCCTTTTTATGTTGGAAATGAAAATGTGTTCTTGGCCAAACCCTCTACTTTTCGACCCGGCAGTTTTCTCATTTCCGAAGGGCACACGATCGTTTTGGCCGACGCCAACGGTCATGGGCGGGTGCTTGTCAAGAATCTGCCTGATGTCGTCCTGTCGATCGCGGAAGATGCAGCCGGGACCCTGTGGCTCGGCACGATCGCCCACGGAGTTTTGACCGCGAAACCCCTCGATGCCGGACCTGTCGAAGCGTTTCGGACCCCGGCGATGACCAACCTCGTCGCCGCCAACGAACCGGCCATTGTTGGTCAGCTGGGTGCGGGTAACGTCGTCGTGCTTGGGAACCGAGGCGGATGGTTGTTTCGCGCCGATCTGGGGGAATTTCAGAAAATAGCGGGTTATCCCGCTCGCGGCGCAACGGCGATCGCAGAAGCGGCGGCCGGCGAATCCATCTGGACGGCTTTTTCCTCGACCGAAAATATTGCTGCGACGGTTGGCGAAATCCGGTTGGGAGACCATCGGGCCGTTTGGCAGCCGCATTTCGTGGAAGGGTTGGAGACTGTCGGCAACCCGCGCAGCATTTTCGCCGAATCCGCAGGCGCTCGCGGAACAGTCGTCTGGATTGGAGGAATGCACGGAATCGTCCGCGATGACGTGCCAAACGGCCAGATCGCTCCGCAGCCGCGTGCACCGTTGCTGGCCGGATTTTCGCGAACGGAGAACCAGGATTCGTTGGTGCCGATCACCGCGTCGCTTCCCTACTCCACCCGTTCCATCGTCTTCGAATTCGCCGAGCCGGAGTTTGCGATGCGGCCGTCCCTGCGGCTGGAGACCCGGATCGACGGGATCGATGAACAATGGATTCCAGCGGACGTCACCTCCCGCCGCGAACTCACCGCCGTGCGCGACGGCCGGTATGTCTTCCACGTCCGCGCGGTCGCCTCGACCGGCGTCGTGAGCGACACGACCTCGTTCGGGTTCGAGGTCACGCCGCCGTGGTGGCGGACGACGCCCGCCCTCGCCGCCTTCCTGCTTTCGATCGTGCCGCTCGGCTTCGGGGCGTACTCGCTGCGGATCCGCACCCTCCGCCGCCACAACGCCGAGCTCGAGGAAAAGGTCGCCGAGCGCACCGACCAGCTCGCCCAGGCCAGCGCCGCGAAGACCCAGTTCGTCGCAAACATGAGCCACGACATCCGCAACCCGCTCAACGGAATCGTCGGACTCGCGCTCGCCCTCGAGGACACCACGCTCGATCCCAGACAGCGCGAGCTCGTGGCCACCCTGCGCGAATGCTCCAGCTATCTCTCCACCCTCGTCGACGACGTCCTCGATTTCGCCAGCATCGAGGCGGGGCGCGTGGAACTCCGCCCGGCGCCATTCGTCCCCGCCGAGCTTCTCCGGTCGGTGGTCGCCACCCTGCGCGCGGACGCCGCCACGCGCGACGCCTCGCTCTCGATCGAAAGCGACGGGAACCTCCCGGCGGCGGTCCTCGGCGATCCCGGCCGGATCCAGCAGGTCCTCGTGAACTACGTGAGCAACGCGCTCAAATACGCCGGAGGACGCATCCACCTGTCCGCCGGTTGCCCCGTCGACGCGCCCGGTGAAATCGAGTTCGCGGTGACCGACGAAGGCGCCGGCATCGACGAGGCCGATCAGCCCACGCTCTTCACGAAATTTCACCGACTGGCGGACGCCCAGCAGAGCAGCATCAAGGGCTCGGGCCTCGGCCTCGCCTCCTGCCGGCTCCTCGCCGATCTCATGGGCGGCTCAGTCGGCGTCGCCAGCAAGCCGGGCCATGGGGCGCGGTTTTTCCTGCGACTGCCGCTGACGATGGCCGCGGCGCCCGCCCCCGCGCCGGTCTCGGCGATGCCCAACACGTCCGTGCTCCTCGTGGAGGACGCCGACTACAACGCCTGGGCCGCTTCCGCCGTCCTCGCGAAACTCGGCCTCACCTGCGAGCGCGCGCGCACCGGCGCCGAGGCCGTGCGGATGTTTTCGGAGAGGCGGTTTAATGTGGTCCTGCTCGATCGCAACCTGCCGGACATGGACGGAACCGAGGTGGCGCGGAAAATCCGCGCACTGGAGGAGGATGGCCCGCGCGCGATCCTGCTCGCGGTCACCGCCTACTGCACGGCGCAGGACCGGACCGTCTGCCTCGAGGCGGGAATGGATGCGTTCGTCGGCAAGCCGCTCACGCCGGCGAAGCTGCGGAAAATCCTCGTCACCGCCGGCCGCCGCCTCCTCACCGCCGCATCGATGCACGTGTCGCCGGACGCGACCTCGCCGGTCCTGGATGTCTCGCTGCTGGATTATATCTCCGACGGCACCGACCAGGGGCTCGCCGACCAGGTCGAGCGCTTTCTCGACAGCCTCGCCGAGGGCGACGCCCGTTTGGCGCGCGCGGCGCATTCGCGGGATTTCCGGCTGGTCAGCGATGCCGCCCATTTCCTGCTCTCGCAGGCGAAGCTCGTCGGCTGCGCGCCGCTGGAGGAAGCGGCGCTCATGGTCGAGCAGGCCGCCGATGCGCGCGACGCGTTTGTCTTCGGGGAAATGGCGCAGCGCGTCAGCCGCGAGGTTCAGGCCGTCACGGCAGCAATGCGCCGGACCCATCCTGCGACGCAGACAGCGTGAACCCGTGGGTGCGCGCGTAGCGCATCAGCTCGGCGGTCGACTGCAGCCCTAGCTTGCGGAGGATGTTGAAGCGGTGCTTCTGCGCGGTATCGATCGTGATCCCCAGGCGCGCGGCCACTTCCATGTCGTTGAGCGGCTCGCCGATCAGGATCAGGATGCCGCGCTCGCGGTCCGTCAGGAGCTTGTCGAACGACGCCGTGTTGCTGTGGCGCTCGGCCTTGATCCGCAGGAACGTCTCGGAAAAAAAAGTCCTCCCCTGCGCCACGGTGGTGATCGCCTCCTTCAGCGAGGCCACGGTGTTCGTGTTCTTGTCGACGAAGCCCTGCACGCGCGCCTTCTCGGCGCGGAAGACGGTGTAATCGTCGCAGTGCGAGGAAAGCACGAGGATCTTCACGAGGGGCACCGCGTGTCGCAGCGCCTCCACCACGCCAAAGCCGTCAAGGTTCGGCAGGTGAAGATCGAGCAGGACCAGGTCGGGAAAAGTCCTGATCACGAGATCCACCGCCGTCAGGCCATCCGCCGCCTCGCCCACGACTTCATGCCGGAGGTCGCGGGAGCATACCTTCCGCAGCACTTCGCGGAACATGAGATGGTCCTCGACTATGACGACTTTCATCGGCGACCCATCTCGTACCCGTTGCGCCGGGCACGTCAGCAAGAATCCGGCATGCGACCGAGCGCCGCTGCCCGTCAAATGTCGGACCTCGCGAGCCACCGGAATGAAATCACCTTGAATCGCCGTCCGTAGGTTTGATTGCAGGGGCTGAGTTCCGGCGGCGGAGTCTCGGCGGGTTGGCGGCTGTCGACGTAGTCGGGCATTCGCTGGACCCGCGCCTCCGCCCACGCCCGGGCCTCGACGACTCCCGAGACCGGATTCACGACATCGCCGTAAGCGCGGATCAGGAACGAATCCGAGCGCGCGAACAAAATCGGCGCGAGGACCGTCATCAGGTCGCCGGAGGTGAGATGCTGCGAGCTGAACTCGGGAACCGTCGCCGGATCGTTGAGGAGACGCCCGTCGTCCCCTCTCGCCTCCGCAATCGCCGCCTCAAAGAGATTCCGGCCTCCCTCCGCGGACGACGGCGCGAGGAATTCCTCGACGCTCCGGAAGGGTCCCGACGCCGCGAGCTTCGCGCGCACCAATGCCGCGATCGCCTGCGCGAGGGCGACAACCTGATCATTCGACGGCGTGCGGACTCCCCGTCGGAAGAGATGGGTGTTCGCGGGCGACGGAGCATTCGGCGCCGCGGGCGCCTCTGTCGTGCTTGCCGCATATCCCGGCGCCGACTTGAACGTCTCCTGCGCGGAAAAGGGGAAACGGTAGAAATGCGCCGCCTCCGGATTCGCAAGATGCGCGCCGGCGTCGGCCGATGTCCCGGTGGCCACTTTCGCGTCCAGATAGGCGAACCCGCTGTCCGGAGAAAGCCGGCTCGCTTTCAGGACTGCCGCCCACGCCAGCGCGTCGGTGGAATTCACATTGAACGCGCCGCACTGCTGGAGGTGCTTCGAGGAATAGCCGGTCGCGGCTTCCGCCTTGAGGACGTCAAATGAAACTCCGGTGCCGTCAGGATTGCGGCCAATCGTGCTGAGCATCGGATTCGGGAGCGACGGGTTCTTCGCCGTCCCGGGCGACGGAATGTCGGCGGAGACGCCCGAGAAAAAATAGCGATCGAAGATCGAATTCCATCCGCCGGCGTCGCCCCACGAGTTTCCGATCGCCCATGGACGTGTCCCGGCCAACGGCAGTTGCTGTAGCGCACCGGTCGAGAGGATCGGGCTTCGGGGAAATTCAAAGAGCGGCACATCCTCGTTGTAGGATTGTCCCGTGCTGCTTCCCGCGCTGGCCGGCAGCGCGCGATCGAAGAGCCGCTCGGGAAATGAAATCGCCGTGTAGTTCGGATAGAGTTCCGGCCGCGGCCCGTTCGGTCCCGAAACGTAGCAGCCGCCGTTCAGGTCCGGCTCCCGGAAATCCTGGACGTTGCCGGTGAGCCATGCAGCGGGAGCGCCGGGAGTGTCGATGCTCTCGGCGAGGCGAAAAACGTAGGTGACCTGATAGGCGGCGGAATTGATGGGCGCGGAGGTCGTGGAGAATGCCAGGAATTCCGGGCTCAGAAATGTGCGCAGCCGCTCGCGCGACCTCGAGGCTGAAATCCGGTTCAGGCGCACGGCAAGTCGCGCCGCCGGTCCCTGGACATGGGCCGGCGCCGAATTCGCGAGGGCAAATCCCGACGCGGCGCGTTGCACGCCCTGGCCCGCCGCGGTGCTGAGATTTCGCGTGTAGAAGACGCTCGCAAATCCAGCGGCGGGCACGGCGCTGCCCTTGTTCAGGTCCTCCTTGGCGGACCAGGTGTAAACGCGGCCGGGCAGCCAGGATTGCTGGTCGTCGCGTCCGGCGGGCACCCATGGCAGCGCGATCCGGAACGGCGCGCCATACAGGTCCTCGAGGGGGAGCGGCGGCAGCGCGGCGCCGGTCGAGTCGTTGACCACCTGCACGGCCGGCAGCCCGGAGATTTCAAGTTCGAGATTTTCGGGCACCAGCGCGCTGGTGAAGGGATTCCAGAGCGAGACCAGCCAGCGGGCGCGAACCTCGAGCGGACGCGTCGCACCCGTCACCGATTGGTCCGTCCGAACATTGAAGGTCAGCAGAAAATAAGAAAGCACGGGCGCGACTCCGTGCACGATGCCGTCTGCGGCCTGCAGCGGAACCATCCGATAGCGCCGCCGCAACGCTTCGAGCGGCTGGGCGGCGGGATAGGCTGGCGCGATGGCGGGAGAAGCCGGCACCGCGGGATTCTCCATGTAGCTGGAATAATTCGCCCATTCGACAAACGCGCTGCCGAGCAGACTAGGTTTCAGCGAAAGATCCTGCCGCAAGCCTCCGCGCTTCGAGTCCGCGAGCACCGCCCAGGTCCGCGGCGTCCACGCATGAAAATAGGATCTCAGCCGCTCGGCATTGAGCGACGGGGCGCCACCGGTGGTTTTCAGGAAGGCGATCTGGTTGAACGCCACGACGTGGTCGACCAGGCTGCGGTTGGCCTCGTCGCGCGGTTCGATCAGGGTCGCGCCGGTCGCGTCGACCGGAGCGGCCCCCAGCGGGCGCTGCTGGGAAAGACGTCGCCGCGCCTCGACAGCTTCATAAGGCGCGTAGGTGATCTCGGTGCCGCGATCGCCGATCGCGACCGATGCTTTCACGCCTTCATCCGCGATCCACCATGCGAGATGTCCCGTTGTCTCCGATCCACCGGCCGCTCCGGGACTCCCAATGGCCAGAGGCTCCAGTGGCACCACGACGTCGTTGGCCTTGCCGGTGGAGTTGAGTCCCAGGAGTTCGACCGAGCCGGCAGCTGGCGGCGAAAGCGGGTCTCCGTTTCCGCTCACGAGCCATCGGATCGGCGCGGCGTCGGCGGTCTCGGCATTCCACGCTCCGGTAAAGTGCTTCGTTCCGGGTGCGCTTCCGTCGGCTCCCGGCGTCGCGGTCACGCGGCGATCGCCGCCCGCGGCGGCCTGAAGGCGGCCGACCGACACCGCGAGCGCCATGCGCGCATTCTGACGGGCCTGGGCGAGCTGGATCGCGTGGGTCGCATTTCGCCCGCTGACGCGCGCAAGCGCCGCGATCGAGGCGAGAAGCATGAGGACAAACGCCAGGAGAACCAGCGTGAGCATCACCGCGAAACCCTCCGCGCCGGCCGAAGAGCTGGACCCAGAAGCCCGGCGCGTCATGGCAAGCCCGATCCGCGGACCGCGATGCGGCGCGTGAAAACGCGCGAATGCGCGTTCGCGATTGACCACCAGTCGCCGGAAATTTTCCCCGCCTCCAGCGCGGCGATTTTTCGCGCACCCTCGTCCGTGAGGATCCGCAGCATCACATCGACGACGCCGGGCATCGGTGCTCCCGCGCCACGGGTGAAAGTGACCTGGTAGTCCAAGCTCCCGGCTGACTGCGGAAAGACGCGCGCGATCCGCGTTCTCCCCGTTTCCGGATCCGTTTCCCTTGAATAAAGCCATGCGCCGAAATCGATCACGTTTTCGGCGATCACGCGGCGAACGGGAGGAACGAGAAGATTGCCCGCCTCGCCATCGGCGCTCGAGGCCGTCGCATAGGCCTCTCCGTCGAGGGCGAATCCCGCCGTCTGCGTCGCGGCCGCCGTGACTTCGGCGCGGTACAAAAAATACCGCGGCGCCGCGTTCCCCGGCACCATTTCCCGGCGAATGAGCTGGTATCCCACGGCCACGGGTGCCGCGGGATCGGACGTGCGCGGATCCTTTCCCCGCCTTGTCGTGAACAACCTAAGCCATACTCCCGCGACGCCGAAGCGCGCATCGACCAGCGAGTCGGCATCGAGCACGAGCGAATCCGCAACAGGCTTTTCTCCATCGACCCAGTTTCCGCTGATTCCGGTTCCCGGCTGGATCGAGATCGCCAGGGAGACACTTTCGTCGTCGAAGCAAAGCGCGCCTTCCAGGTCATCGCTCAATTCGTCCAGCGCGCGCCCGGCCGCGGCTTCCGTTTCCAGAACGCCCTGCAGGCGCGTCCAACTCGTGACGGCCGAGCCCGCGATTCCGAACAAGACGCCCGCGATCAGAACGGTGATCGCTGCGGAGACCAGCACTTCCACGAGAGTAAAGCCGGCCATCGGCCAAACACGTCTCATGGTCCAACCGCCAGATTCAGGACCAGACGCGATCCGCGCACAAGGTCGCCCCCGACGGCATCGACCGGGCCGGGTCCCGTCCTGATCTGATACGGCCACCGAATCGTGGCGGTCATCGCGAGGAAGCCGTCGCTTTTGACGTAGGCCATCCCGCCCGGCAGGCGCCGCACCTCGATCAGGAAAAATTGGTCCGCCAGCGGGATGCGCAGGTCGGGATCGCCCGCGTCGCTCTCACGGGTGACGCGCGTTCCGTCGAGCGCGCCCACCAGCCGGAACGCGTCGGCACTCGTGTTCACTGGAACGAGCGCAGCCAAGCTGTCCAGCTTGTCGCCGTCCACTCCGAGGGCGCTGTCGCGCAATCGCTCAAGTTCGATGGCGAGCGCAACGCCCAGGTTGGCCGCCATGGTCCGCGCGTGGATCTCGGCGGCGGATCGGCCCTGGGCGGCCATTAACGTGAGCATGGCGGTGACACTCGCCGCCGTGATTCCGATCGCGATGATCACCTCGATCAACGTGAAGGCCCTCGCTGCCCATTGCCTGCGACGCCTAAAGTTCAAACCCCGGAGCGTCATCGAGTGAAAGGGGGACTCCGTAAGCGCTCAAACCCACTCCGACCGAGCTCGAGGGGTTCGTAAACATGACGCCGCCGGAAATTCTCCGCCCGACCGTGAGGACCCATCGGACATCCGGACTGTGCGCCGGATCAATTTCAAAGGCCTCCGGCATCAGCAGAAATTTTCGAACGCCCGCATCGACGCCAGGAATCACTTCGTCGGCTCTGGCTGAACGCAGTGTCGACCGCACCCGATCCGGCCAGACCACGCCCTCCGGCACCGTCGCGAGATCCGCATCGGAGCCGCCGGGGACGACAAACACTCCCTCCGGCAAGACCTCGCCCGCCCCCGAGGCGAACCAGGTCTGCGAATCTGGCGCGGTCTCGACAACGACGCTGATGCGACGAAGAAACCCCTCGCCGGCCGGATCGGCGTCGACGGCCAGCATCGTCCGCCGGTTGTCCAGGACCGCCTTGTCGCGCGCGAGCACAAGCAACTGCGCGACGACGGCCCGTCCGCCGCGCAAAGCGGTTCCCGCACCGGGGTCCCGAAAACCCGCCGCCACGAGCCCTGATGCCGCGCCGATGATTCCGATCACCACGATCAACTCGATGAGCGTAAACGCGCCGGTCGTTCGGGACTTTTTCATTTGAAGCTGAAGACAATGTCTTCCGGGCCCGTCCCGTTTCCCGCCGAATAAAAAATCACTCCCGCACGAATCCCTCCCGCGGGCTCGAGATCCTCCGCCCTCGGCGCCGAGGCCGCGCCGGAGCGGCCGCTCGTCACGGCGCCAGGGTTTCCATCGGCGGGGGTGATGCGTCCGTCACCATCGCGGTCCACGAGGACGGCAATGTCGGTGTTGCCGAAACCATCGATGATCGCCGTGCGGGCGTCGTTCAGATCGCCCTCCACGAGCGTATAAAAGGGCAGGCAACGCGCATTGCCCTCGAGTGTGGCGGGATCGGCGATCGCCTTGCCGTCAAGGCCGCAACCCGTCAACGCGACGACGAAGCGGCTCGTGTCCAGCTTGCCGGCGCTGTCCGAAACGGAGGGATAGAATCCGTATTCCTGACGAAACTGCTCCATCGCCAGGATCCACTGCCCAAACAGAACCCTCGTCCTGGTCTTCCGCGCCGAAACCCGGACCGATAGCGTGGTCGGTATCAGGATCGCCGCGAGGATTCCGATGATCGCGATCACGGTCAGGAGTTCGATCAGGGTGAATGCGCGTCGGGAGGAGCGGGAGCGGGAAGACATTTCAGTCATGGCGCGCGTAAATGATCGCCGACGTTTCCGGCCTGACGGCAATTTCGCCGCCATGGATTCCGTTGCGCTGCGGAACGATCTCGTCGCGCAACGGCAGCCGCCCGGAGTCGCGCCTCGGTCCCTGCGAATACAGGAGGCACCCGCCGGCATTCGATGCATCGGGCTGCGTACGCGTGTAGAAAACATAGTCGTAGGCCCGACCCCAGGGATCGACGACAAACGTCGCGGCGGACTCGGTGCCGCCGCTGACGGTGAGCGGAAGTTTTTCCAGGAAGTCGCGCCCGGAAATCTCCGCGCCGGTGGGCGAAATCCGCCCGCGCAACGCGCCATGGAGTTTTTGCGGCGTGTCTGCCGTCTGCGGAAAATCACCGTATTCACGTCGGTAGCTCTCCAGCGCCTCGCCCAGCGCGGAAAGCTCCGCGCGGGTCCGCGAAATCATGGCGCGCGTGTGTGCGCCGTGCATCGCGCCGAGCATCAGCCCGCTGAGCATCGCCGCCACCGCAACGACCACGATCACCTCGATCAGGGTAAATGCCGGATCCAACCGGGTTCTCCTCGCGCTGAACATGAGCGCGGGAGTCAGCCGACCGAAGGCTAAAAATCAAATCAAAACCTGCGCAAGCACTTTACAAACAACATCTTTAAAATGGCCTGCATTTTCCTTAGCGACGTGGCGCCCTTGCGTTCCACCCGCATGCTGCGAAGAAAACCTCGGCGTCGCGTCAAAGGTGGTCTGCGACCATGCGCTCCGCCTTCCGGTAGCAGCCGCCGTCAGGCGGCTGAACTGATAGCGCTCAATCGGTCGAACGCGTGCGACAGCCGCCTGACGGCAGCTGCTACCAGCGGGTGGAACGCATTGAGGGCAACGCATTCCACCGGGGAAAATCGGACTTCGGCAAAAAAAGCGGAATTAAAAGCGCCGATCTTCGCTCATCTCCGAGCGAAGATTGGCGGTCAGCTACGGAGCGTCCCGCTTACTCTTCCTGCTGCAGGCTCGCGACGACGCTGAAGTCCTCGAGCGTGGTCGTGTCGCCCTTCACGATGCCGCCGTTGGCGATTTCCTTCAGGATCCGCCGCATGATTTTTCCGCTGCGGGTCTTCGGCAGACCCGCGGCGAAACGGATATCGTCGGGCCGCGCGAGCGACCCAATTTCCTTCGCCACGTGCGCGCGGAGCTGTTCGCGCAGTTCCGGAGAAGCCGTCGCCGTGCCTTTCAGCGTGACGAAGCAGACGAGCGCCTGCCCTTTCAATTCATCCGGCCGCCCGACCACCGCCGCTTCCGCGACCGCCGGATGCGAGACCAGCGCGCTTTCGATTTCGGCGGTGCCGATGCGGTGACCTGAGACGTTCAGCACGTCGTCGATCCGGCCGACCACCCAGAGATAGCCGCTCTCGTCGAACCGCGCGCCGTCGCCGGCGAAATAAAGCCCGGGAATCTCCGACCAATATTGTTTTTTGAAACGCTCGTCGTCGCCCCACAGCGTGCGCAGCATCGACGGCCAGGGTTTCATCAGGAAAAGTTTTCCGCCGGAACCCTTCGGGACTTCCTTGCCCTCCTCGTCCAGCACCTTCGGCACCACGCCGAAAAACGGACGCGTGCACGAACCGGGCGTCGTCGCCGTAATGCCCGGCAGCGGACTCACCATGATCGCCCCCGTCTCCGTCTGCCACCACGTGTCCACGATCGGACACCGCTTTTTTCCGATCATCGTGTGATACCACATCCAGGCTTCCGGATTGATCGGCTCGCCGACCGACCCCAGCAGGCGGAGCGACGCGAGGCTGTGCTTCTTCACATAGTCGTCGCCCCAGCGCATGAACGCGCGGATCGCCGTCGGCGCCGTGTAGAAGATCGTCACGCCATGACGGTCGATGATATCCCAGAAACGGTCCGGCTCGGGCTGGTTCGGCGCGCCCTCGTACATCATCACCGTCGCGCCGCAGGACAGCGGGCCGTACACCACATAACTGTGCCCGGTGATCCAGCCGATGTCCGCGGTGCACCAGTAAACATCGGTGTCCTTCATATCGAACACGTACTTCGTCGTGATCGTCGTCCCGAGCAGATACCCCGCCGACGTGTGCAGCACGCCCTTCGGTTTCCCCGTCGATCCGCTGGTATAGAGAATGAACAGCGGATGCTCGCTGTCGTGCGCGGCGGGCTGGTGGACGAACGGCGCGGCCGCCATGAGATCGTGCCACCAGCGGTCGCGCCCCTCGGTCATCGTCACGGCATTTCCACTACGGCGGAGCACGATGACGTGCTGCACGCTCGGCGTGCCGGGAAGCGCGCGGTCGACATTCGCCTTCAGCTCGATCACCTTGCCGCGGCGCCAGCCGCCGTCGGCGGTGATGATGACCTTCGCCTGGCAGTCGTTGACGCGGTCCTTGATCGCCTCGCTGGAGAATCCGCCGAAGATCACGGTGTGGATCACCCCGAGTCGCGCGCACGCGAGCATCGCGACCGCGGCCTCGGGCACCATCGGCAGATAAATCGCCGCGCGGTCACCCTTCGCGAGTCCGAGCGACGTCAGCACATTCGCGAACTGACACACCTCATGATGCAATTGTTTGTAGGTTATCGTGCGACAATCGCCGGGCTCTCCTTCAAAGATGATGGCCGCCTTGTTCGCGCGCGCGGTGCCGAGGTGGCGGTCGAGGCAGTTTTCGGAGACGTTTAACTTACCTCCCATGAACCACTTGGCGTGCGGCATTTTCCAGTCCAGCACGCGCTTGAACGGTTTTCTCCAGGCCAGAAGTTCCTTGGCCTGGCGGCCCCAGAATTTTTCTGGGGAGTTGACAGACTCGGCGTAGAGCTTCTTATAAGCGGCTTCACTCCCAAGGTTTGCTTGGGCTTTGAACTCGGCCGAGGGCCTGAACTTCCGGTGTTCCCGGGATACTGAGGTAATCGTCTGGTCTGTCACGTTAGTGGCGGATTTTCGGGGTTGGATTCGCAAAAACTGCGGCTCTTATCCCGCCACGAGTTTCAAGCGTCAAGCGCAGGTGTGTTTGTCACCAATTTTGTATGGAAAAGAAATCCGCGTCCGCTCCGGCGGACACTCCCGCGCCCGCCCCGGCCGCGGCGCCCGTCAGCACTGAATCCTCCGCACCTGCGCCCGCGCCGGTGGAGACCATCCATGTCGAGGGCATCCTCGACGTCGACATCCAGCGCGGCGGCAACGGCCAGCTGCTCGACCTGTCGCGCGGCGGCAAGCGCCGTCCCACGGATCCGTTCGTGCCGAAGGAACTCATCCGCCGCTTCAAGCTCCGCACCGGCTCGATGGTCGGCGGCACGGCGTTCCCGCCCGACGGGCGCTTTCCGAATCCCAAGATGCGCTTCATCGAGACGGTCGACAGCGTCCCGCTCGAGGAACGCCGCGCGCGCTTCGAGTTCACGGCGCTCACCACCATCTCGCCGAACCAGCATTTGAAGATGGAAATGAAGGACGGCCGCATGACGACCCGGGCCGTCGACCTCTTCTGCCCCGTCGGCAAGGGGACGCGCGGACTCATCGTCGCCCCGCCGCGCACCGGCAAGACCACCCTCCTCCGCGACATGGCCCTCGGCGTGCTCGAGAACAATCCGGAGTGCCACGTGATGATCCTCCTCGTCGACGAGCGTCCCGAGGAGGTCACCGATTTCCGCCGCAGCGTGCCCGCGGAGATCTGGGCCTCGTCCAACGACGAGCAGATCGAGAACCACATCCGCATCGCGGACCTCTGCATCGCGCGCGCGAAGCGCCTCGTCGAGGTCGGCCGCGACGTCGTGCTGTTCGTCGACTCCATCACCCGCCTCTCCCGCGCCCACAACACCGCGCGCAACTCCGGCCGCACCGGCTCGGGCGGCCTCGATGTCCGCGCGCTGGAAAAACCCCGCCAGCTCTTCGCCACCGCGCGCAAGACCGAGGAGGCCGGCTCGCTGACGATCATCGCGTCGGTGCTCGTCGAGACCGGCAGTCGGATGGACGACGTCATCTTCCAGGAATTCAAGGGCACGGGCAACATGGAGCTGGTGCTCGACCGCAAGTGCGCCGAGATGCGGCTCTGGCCCGCGATCAACGTCGCGTCCTCGGGCACGCGCAAGGAGGAGCTGCTGATCGACGCCAAGACCCTCGAGGGCATCCATTTCTTCCGCCGCGCCCTGGTGCAGCAGAAGATCGAGGAGGCGACGGAGACGATGATCGCGCGGCTTTCGAAGACCAAGACGAACGCCGAGTTCCTGAAACTCATCGCCCGCTGACCCGCGTCCCCAACTTCACTCTTGCGGCCCGCGCCCCGCGCGAGGCAAAGTTTTCGTTCCCTCCGCGCTCCGCTTCCTCCTCGACTCCCACGCATGCACAGTTTCTCCGAGCAATGTCTCGATATGGCCCGCTCGATGCTGGCCCATAACCTCGACTCGATCCAACCTGACGGCACCATCCTTCCCGCGAACGGCGAGCAATCCCGTCCCGATGAGCCCGGCCACGTCGCCTTCGCCATCGGGGAATTCTACCGCGCCACCGGCGAGGCCACGCTCAAGGGCTACGACCTGGTCGACCTCGCGGCGCGGTGCATCACCGCGCAGATGTTCACGGACCCGCCCGCGGAAAACGGCCTCGCCTACGCCTCCCTCGGCCTCCTCGCCTTCGGCCCCTCCAAGGAGCGCAATCCCGTCTGGGAGCGCCTCGTCGAGGAAACCCGCGAGCGGATCGACAAGCAGCTCCTCCACCGCAGCGACTACGACAACCACTGGCAGGCGTTCAACATCGCGAAGGCCGTCGCGCGCTTCAGCCTCGGCCTCTCGAAGAAGGACGAGACCTCGCGGCTGATCGAGCGGATGGTCGAGCGCATTTCCGCGACGAGCTCGGCGGGTTTCTTCGACGACGCGACGAGCGGCTTCGGCGGAAATTTCAACCTCTACGGCGTGATGAACTTCGTGTTCATCCGCTCCGCCCTGCAGCTCCACGCCAACAGCGGCGTGCGCGACCGCAAGCTGCCCACCCTCCGCACCTACGCGGAGAAATACATCCGGATGATGCCGGACCTCGTGCGCGCGGACGGGCTCGGCTGGGCCTTCGGGCGCGCCGCCGGGGCCTACGGCCAGATGCACTGCGTCAGCCTGATCCTGCAGGGGCTCCGCGACGGCTGGATCGCCGACGACCAGAAGGTGAAGTACTTCGACATCCTCCGGCGGCTGTTCATGTTTTTCTACGAGACCTACCTCGACCAGGAGCACGGTTTTCTCGACCTGCGCGACGACGAGCGCACCGCCTATTCCCACCACACGACGCGGATGGCGAACTTCGACGCCGCGCGCTACCTCTGCCAGTGGTCCCGCCTGGCGAAGACCGTGCAGATGCCGCCCGGCGCGCCGAAGGTCGAGCCGCCGCGCACCTCCGGCCGCTTCGTGATCTTCGACAAGAGCAACCGCAAGGAACAGGGACTCTTCCTCTACCGCGACGCCGAGAGCGGCCTGCACGCGCAGATTCCGCTGATCAGCTCCGGCACCACGCTGACGAGCGACTCGCTGCCCTTCCCGCATTGCCCGGGGGTCTTCGACTGGCCGAACAATGTCTACCTGCCGGTCATGCTGCCCGAGCTCACCTTCGGCGAGCACGTGACGATTCCGGCGTTCTACGGGAAAAACTGCGTCACGGGCCTCGGCCTGCGCAACAGTTTCTACTTCCGCTACGAACAGCCCGAGCTCATCAGCACGAAGGAGGAGTTCGTCAAGAACCTCGGCGCGGTGAAGGTCCAGTGGAATTTCTCCGGCAGCAAGATCAGCTGCGAGTTCGCCTACACCGTGAAGCAGCAGGTGACGCTCGACCGGTTCCGGTACGTCCTCGCGATCGCCGCCCCGCATTCGAAATATCACGTCTCCGGCGCGCTCGCGCTTGGGCCGCAGGGGCACCGCTGCACCGTGGCGAAGGACGATTTCCAGGGCACGTGGCAGGAGACGGAAGTGGTGAGCGCCGATCCGGCCTATCGCACCAATTACGGGAAGATCCATTATCTCCAGTACCTCGTCCGCGACCATCCGCTGATCATGCGCCCCGGCCACGTCTACCGCCTCGCGGTGAACTTCGAGCCGGATGTGACGCACGTCTGAACGCGACGCGCGCCCAGACGCAGGGGAGGATAAGTCTCCTTGCTTCGTCGCCACCCATGCTCTCCCGCCGAATCATCCCGTGCCTTGACGTGAACGCGGGCCGCGTCGTCAAGGGCGTGAAGTTCCAGGAGCTCCGCGACGCCGGGGATCCGGTGGAATGCGCCCGCGCTTACGATGCGCAGGGGGCCGACGAGCTGATCTTCCTCGATATCACGGCCTCGAGCGACGAACGCCGGATCATGCACGACGTGGTCGCCGCGACCGCCGAGCAGTGCTTCATGCCGCTCACGGTGGGCGGCGGCCTCCGCTCCCTCGCGGACATCGAGTCGATGCTGCGCGCGGGCGCCGACAAGGTTTCGCTCAACACCGCGGCGATCAAGACCCCGCGCCTGATCGCGGAGGCCGCGGAACGTTTTGGGAGCCAGTGCATCGTGCTCGCGATCGACGCGAAGCGCGAACCCGACGGCCGCAGCTGGCGCGTCCACACCCACGGCGGACGAAACGCCACCGCGCTCGAGGCCGTCGCCTGGGCGCGCGAGGCCGTCGCACTCGGCGCGGGCGAAATCATGCTCACGAGCATGGACCGCGACGGCACGGGTGCCGGCTATGATCTGGAACTCACCCGCTCGGTGAGCGACGCGGTGACCGTCCCGGTCATCGCGAGCGGAGGCGCCGGAACGCTGGCGCATTTGTCCGAAGTCCTCGCCCAGGGCCACGCCAGTGCCGTGCTCGCGGCGAGCATTTTTCATTTCGGCACCTTTACCATCGCGCAGGCAAAGGCCTTTCTCGCGGATCAGGGCGTTCCGGTGCGGACGCAGTAAGGAAGGTCGCGTTCAGACGGACGGCTGCGTGCTGCCCTGGGTTCCGCAGAGACCTGTGGCACTTTCGGGAGCCAAGGCCCGGTTCCGGTGTCCTCACCTTATCCGCTCGTTTCAGGCCGTTGCCGGACTACCGTATGCCACCGATTCCCATGACCCGCACCAGGAAACTCGCCAAGCTTTCGGCTCCCACCGGGAAGTCGATCGCGCGGACGGCCGTGCTCAACGGCGGACGCAACGCCTACGCGAACCGCGAGCAAAGCTGGCTGGCCTTCAACCGCCGCGTCCTCGAGCAGGCCCAGTGCGTCACCAATCCCCTCCTCGAGCGCGTGAAGTTTCTCGCGATCGTCAGCTCGAATCTCGACGAGTTCTTCGAGATCCGCGTGGCCGGCATGATGCAGCAGGTCGATTCGACCACGGGCGAACTGAGCCTCGACGGCCTCACGCCGCGCGAACAGCTGAAGCGGGTCCACGGCTCCGCCAACGCCCTGGTCGACGAGCAATACCGCTGCTGGCACGAGCAGCTCGTCCCGCAGCTTGCCAAGGAGGGCGTCGCCTTCCGCTCCGGCTCGCAGCTCACCCCCGAGGAGCGCTCGTGGGTGCGGGACTATTTCCAGGCCCAGGTCCTCCCCGTCCTCACGCCCCTCGCCATCGACCAGTCGCATCCGTTTCCCCAGATCGGAAACAAGACGCTCAATGTCCTCGTCTCGCTCGACCATCCCGACACGCCGGAACCGGAGAAGATGATGGTCATCCTGCCCGTCCCCCGGATCCTGCCGCGGATCGTGCAGCTCGATCCGGGAAAGGAAGGCGCGCAGCGGTACATTTTCCTCAGCGAGATCATCAAGCTCAGCGCCGGCGCGCTGTTCCCCGGCTATCAGATCGCCAGCGCCCATGCGTTCCGCGTGACGCGCAACAGCGACCTCTACATCGACGAGGAGGAATCCGAAAACCTGCTGAAGAAGATCGAGGAGGAGCTGCGCAACCTCCGCCGCGGCGCCGCGGTCCGGCTGGAGATCGAGGCGGGAGTCGACGAAACCCTCTTCACCACGCTCTGCGGCTACCTCGGGCTCTCGCTCGAATACGCCTTCCGGCTCCAGGGACCGCTCAATCTGCTCCGGCTGATGAGCCTCTACGATCTGATCGACCGGCCGGACCTCAAATATCCCCCGTTCACGCCCGCCGACGTGCCGCAGCTGCGCGGCGCCGCGAACATCTTCGACGTGCTGCACGACCGGGAATTCCTGCTCCACCATCCCTACGACTCCTTCACGCCGGTCGTCGATTTCGTCGAGCACGCCGCGCGCGACCCGGAGGTCTTCGCGATCAAGCAGACGCTCTACCGCACGAGCGGCGATTCGCCGATCGTGCGCGCGCTGATGGATGCCTCGCGCAACGGGAAACAGGTCACGGCCCTCGTGGAGCTCAAGGCGCGCTTCGACGAGGCGAACAACATCCACTGGGCGCGCCAGCTCGAGGAGGCCGGCGTCCACGTCGTGTATGGCCTCGTCGGCCACAAGACCCACTGCAAGTGCAGCCTCGTCGTCCGGCGCGAGGGCGGCGGGCTGCGGCGCTACGTGCACCTCGGGACCGGCAACTACAATCCGAAGACGGCGCGCCTGTACACCGACCTGAGCTTTTTCACGGCGCGCGAGACGCTGACCGCCGAGGTGGCGCAGCTGTTCAACACCCTGACTGGCTTCGGACGCTCGCCGGAGTTCAAGCATCTCCTCGTCGCCCCGTTCAACCTGCACGCGCGGGTGCAGGAACTCATCGCCAACGAGGCGACGAACGCGGCCGCGGGCAAGCCGGCGCGGATCATTGCGAAGATGAACAAGCTCGTCGACCAGGTGACGATCGACAACCTCTACACCGCCTCGCAGTCCGGCGTGAAGATCGACCTGATCGTGCGCGCCACCTGCTGCCTCTTCGCCGGCGTGAAAGGGCTGAGCGAGAACATCCGGCTGCGGAACATCATCGGCCGCTTCCTCGAGCACGCCCGCATCTACTATTTCGAGAATGGGGGCCAGCCGCTGGTGTACTGCGGCAGCGCGGACTGGATGCCGCGGAATTTCTTCCGCCGCGTCGAGGTCGTCTTCCCGATCGAGGATCCCGAGCTCAAGAAGCGGATCGTCGAGGATATTCTCCCCTCGGAGCTCCGCGACAACGAGGACGCCCAGGAGCTGCAGCCCGACGCCAGCTACGCGCCGCCGGCGCGCGCGCCGGGCGAGGCCGCGTTCTCCGCGCAGCGTTACTTCATGGCCGCCGCAAAGGTGCGCTCCAGCGCATCCGCCGACACGGCCGGGTAGCATGGGTCTCCGACCCATGGGGTTGGACGCAGCCAACCTATCCGCCGCGCGCGAGCCGCTGGCGCAGCCGACCTGTCCGCGGGCTCGAGTCCAGCTTCACGGGTCGGAGACCCGTGCCACCGCGCCCATCGCGCCCTTGGGCGAGCCGACCAGCAAATCCAGCTGACCCTGGATCTTCATGAAAAACGCCTCGTCCAGAATGCCCAGCGGGATTTCATAAAGCTGATGCGTCCTGGCATGCTCGTAAATCTGGCGCTCGCCGTCCGCCGTGATCCCGCGCGGACGCAGCAGTTTCTTTCGCTCCAGCATCAGCGCGAGAAACTGCAGCATCGGCGTGTTGGCGGCGTTCGGCTCCGTCGCGGGATCGGCCAGCGTGACAAACAGGTTCTCCGCCGTGAGCTTGAGCGTCCGGCCGGGGTTTTCGTCGTGCCGCTCCTTGTACCGCACCGTCCAGCTGCACAGCACCTGGCCGCCGGCGGCGGCATCCTCGGACGCCAGCACGTCGCGCCGGCCAATCTCCCCCGTGGCCTCCCGCACGAGCGAGCTGATGACCCGGTCC
>JAQGON010000235.1 GCA_028293565.1 Verrucomicrobiota bacterium
TGTCTCGCCCTCGCTGTAGCCGAGTTTGAGCGCCAGGATCTGGCTGGGAATGATCGCGAGCACGCCGAACAGCGCGACCCCCGACAGGTAGCGGTGATGCCGCGCGGGAAAGGCGATCTCGAGGACCAGCAGCAGCAGCGCCAGGCAGCCGAGCAGCAGCTCGGGGAAAATGGCCATCCATTCGTTCTTCGCGGCGATGGCTTGGAGGGTGACGAGATCCATGACGGGAGATTATTTCGCCGCCGGCGCGGACAGCGCCGGGGTGGACACGAGCGTGGCGTTGAGCGGCGTGGACAGCGACTTCGGCCAGAAGCCGATGAAGAGGAGCGCCGCCAGCAGGACCAGCGCCGGAATTTTTTCGCGCCACGTCAGGTCGGAGGGCGGATGTCTCCCGCTGACGATGACGAACGCCTCGGAGGGCGGCCCGAAGAACACCCGCGCCGCCGCCCGCAGACCGTAAACCGCGGAGATGACCACGCCGGCCACGGCGATGACGGTGAAGACGTGCGAGAATTTCCACAGCGCGACAAAGATCGCGAGCTCGCCCCAGAAGTTCGCGAAGCCGGGAAGACCGATGCTCGCAAAGGTCGCCGCGACAAAGAAGGCCGCCAGCACCGGCGTCTTCTGCGCCAGGCCGCCCATCTCCGCCAGGTCGAAGGTGTGCGTGCGCTGGTGGATGCTCGTCGCCAGCAGGAAAAGCAGCGCCACGGAAAGGCCGTGCGCCACCATCAGCAGGACCACGCCGCCGATTCCCAGCACCGAATACGCGGCGATGCCGAGAAAGGCATATCCCATGTGCATGACCGAGCTGTAGCCGACGACCTGCTTGAGGTCGCGCTGCGCCATCGTGATGAACCCGACGACCAGGATATTGCCGACGGCGGCAAGGACGGCGAGCAGATGACCCCAGTGCGCGATGCCCGCGGGCAGCAGGGGCAGCGCAATCTGGATCAGGCCGTAGAGGCCGAACTTCTTGAGCACGCCGGCGTGCAGCATCGCGGCGGAACTGGGCGCGGCTCCGTACCCCAGCGGCGCCCATGTGTGCAGCGGCCAGAGGGAAACCAGGATGCCGAAGCCGAAGAGCAGCAGGGCGAAAATATGGTGCTGCGTCGTCTCGCCGAGCGGCCGGGCCGCCAAAATCTCGCGCAGGGTGATGAGGTTGAAGCCGTGCGCCGCGGTGGCGCCGCTCTTCACATAGAGGGCGATCAGCCCAAGCAGCGAAAGCATCGCGCCCAGCGTCAGGTAAATCGTGAGCTTCATCGCCGCGTAGCTGTTCTCCGTCGGCCCGCGCGTGCCCCACATGCCCACCATGATGAACGTCGGAATCAGCGCGAGCTCGTGGAAGAAATAGAAGAAGAACACATCGACGCTGGCGAACATTCCCATCACGCCGGCCTGCATCGCCAGCAGGAGCATCAGGTAAATCTTCAGCCGCTCGGCGTTGGACTGGATCGCGTAAAGCCCCGCGGCGAATCCGACCAGCCCGGCGAGGACGAAGAGCGGCAGCGAGATGCCGTTGAGCCCGAGCACCAGCCCGATCCCCAGGCCGTCGAGGCCCGTCGAATACGACGTGAGAAACGCATAACCGTGCGAGAGCGGCTGGCTGGAGTAGTTCGACCACGTCCACAGCGCGAGCAGCGCCGGCAGCGCGAAGCCGACATAGGCCAGCCGGACCGACCACCGTTTGGGCAGCCCGAGCGCGATGGCCACGGCCAGCGCCAGTGGCGCCGCGACGGACAAAAGGAGAGGATCGAAAGGCAGTTGGCTCATCGCAAAGTTAGAAAATTCCGGCGGCGAAGAGCCAGAGGGCCGCCACGCCGAAGAGGAACCAGTAGACGTACGCGTTGAGCCGGCCGACATGCAGGCGGCGCGCGCCGAGGCCGAGGAGACCCACCAGTCCGGCGAATCCGCGGATGATCACCCCGGCGAGAAAAATCTGCTCGAGGTAATTGAGCAGCATCGCGAACCGCTGCTGAACCTTGTCGACGTAATAGGTGTAGAGCTCGTCGAACCAGAGTTTCGACGACAGCAGCCGAAACAGGCCCGGCGATTTCTCCTCGAGCGCGTCGGCGGCCGCGGGACGGTAGAAGACAAAACCGACGCCCGCCCCGACGAGGAGAACGAGCAGGCTCGTGACGAGGACCACCGTGTGGTCGCCGCCGCGCGCCTCGGGCACCAGCTCGAGCACCACGCTGAAAACCTTGGGATAAATCGCGGTGTAACCGCCCAGCACGGCGAGCGCCGCCAGCACGACCAGCGGAAGCGTCAGCGTCAGCCCGCCCTCGTGCGCGTGCGCCGCGGATTCGCTCCGCGGCTCGCCGAAGAACGTGATCCGCCAGAGGCGCGTCATGTAGAGCGCGGTCAGGACCGCGGTGAAGGCGAGGATGACGAAGACCGCCCGGTTGTTGGCGAACGCAAGAAACAGGATCGCGTCCTTCGAGAAGAATCCCGCGAGAAACGGCAGGCCGATAATCGCCGCGACGCCGATGGTGAAGGTCAGGAACGTGAGTTTCATCCGCTTGGCGAGGCCGCCCATCCGGAAAATGTCCTGCTCGTGATGACAGCCATGGATCACCGAGCCCGAGCCGAGGAAGAGCAGCGCCTTGAAGAAGGCGTGCGTCGTCAGGTGAAACATCGCGGCGCCCGCCCCCGCCCCCACCAAAGCCGCCCGGCCGCCGTCCTGGCCTCCGAGCGAACCGAGCCCGAACGCCGCGACCATGTAGCCGAGCTGGGAGAGCGTGGAGTACGCCAGGACCTTCTTGATGTCGCGCTGCACGATCGCGCAGGACGCGGCGTAGAGCGCCGTGACCGTTCCCACCCACATGATCACCTGCAGCGCATCGGGCACCATCAGGACGTTGATCCGGCAAAGCATGTAGATGCCGGCCGCGACCATCGTCGCCGCATGGATCAGCGCCGACACGGGTGTCGGGCCCTCCATCGCATCCGGCAGCCAGACGTGCAGCGGCACCTGCGCCGACTTGCCCACGGCCCCGCAGAACAGCAGCAGCGGGATCAGCGTGCTGAAGACATGGCGGCCGCCGTCGAGCTCGCTGAGAGTGACCGTGCCGTTGCTCCAGTAGCAGAGGATGATGCCGAGCAGGAATCCGAAGTCGCCGACGCGGTTCACGATGAAGGCCTTCTTCGCCGCGTCGCTCGCCGACTGGCGCTCGTGCCAGTGGTTGATCAGGAGCCAGGAGCTGAATCCCACCAGCTCCCAGAAAATGAACATCATGAAAAGATTGTCGGCGAAGACGATGCCGATCATCGAAAACATGAAGATCGAAAGCCCGCCAAAGTACCGCGCCCGCGAGCGGTCCTCGTGCATGTAGCCCAGGGAGAAGACGTGCACGCAGAGGCCGACGATGCCCACGATCACCAGCATCAGCGCCGCGAGATCGTCGTATTTCAGCCCGAGCGAAAGCGAGAAGGCGCCGAACCGCAGCCATTCCCACGAGGCCGGGAAATCGCGATGGTTGCCCAGCGCCAGCGCGAACGCGCCGCCCGCGGCCACCAGCGCCGCCACGACCGAGACGAAGGAGGCGAGCGTCGCCGCGCGGCGGAGAAACACGGCGATGATCGCCGCTGAAAACAGCGGCGCGACCAGGACGACAAGAGCGAGCGTGAGGGGAGACATCGGGCTTAAGGAACCGTGGAGGGGCGCGCAGCTCAGCGTTTCAGGGCGTCCAGCTCGTCGACCTGGATGGTCTGGCGCTTGCGGAACAGCGCGACGATGATGGCGAGCCCGACCGCGACCTCGGCGGCGGCGACCGTGAGGATGAAGAAGACGAACACGTTTCCGTCGAGGGTCTGGTTGAACCGCGAGAACGCGACCAGCGCGAGGGTCGACGCCACCAGCATCAGCTCGAGGCTCATGAAGATCACGAGCGTGTTCCGCCGCAGGAGAACCCCGAGAAACCCGATCGCGAAGAGCAGGCCGCTCAGGATGAGATAGTCGTTCAGCGTCGCGGTCATCATGGGGCGCCCTCGCCGGAACCGGGTTTCCTGCTCAGCACGATCACCCCGAGCATCGCGATCAGGAGCATGAACCCCATCACCTGCACGGGCAGCAGATAGGTCGTGAAAAGCTGGTAGGCATAGGGCTTGAGCGCGGCCCCGACCGCCTCCGACGCGTTCGGATCCGGCGCGTCGAGCCGGCCGCGGCTCGCATAGCTCATGAGCCCCGCGAGCACCAGGCCGAGGGCGATGCAGCCGGCGAAGACAGAAACCTTTCCGAACGCCGGGCGCTGCGGGCCCTGCGTGTTCAGCAGCATGATGATGAAGAGAAAAAGTGCGACGACCGCGCCCGCGTAGACGAGGAGCAGGACGAACGCCAGGAGGTAGGCGTCGAGCTGCACGAAGAGCCCCGCCACGCCCACGAGGCTCAGCAAAAAGCACATCGCGCCGTTCACGGCGTTCCGGTTCACGATCACGCCCACGGCGCCGGCGACCATGAGGAGGGCGAAAAGATAAAACAGGGCTTGGGCCATTGCGGATGGGCTGGATTTAACGCCGGGGGCGGGGTGAAGGATGGAAGCGAAAACGCGGGGCGGAGTTTCTGGGAATGGGAGATCAGCCTTTCAGCCCCTCCTCATCCGTGAGCATTGCCGTGCTCCTCGGCGTCCTTTTTTTTGTCCCACTTGTAGTGCCGGTCCGGCAGCGTGCCGCCGAGGTCGTACAGGCGGTCCTTGTGGTTGACCATCTCCTCGCGCGTGAAACCGGACATCGAGTACTGGTTCTGGAGAAAAATCGCCTCCTCCGGGCAAACCTCCTGGCAGAGCCCGCAGTAGATGCACCGCAGCATGTCGATGTCGAAGGCCTGCGGCGCGCGCTCCACGTGCCCGAACGGGCTGTCGGGCGGGATCTCGCCCGGCGTGATGCGGATCGCCTTCGGCGGGCAGACGAACTCGCACAGCTGGCAGGAAACGCATTTGTCCCGGCCGTGCGGATCCTTCACCAGCGTCGGCACTCCGCGATAATTCGGCGGAATGGTCGGGCGCTCCTCGGGATATTCCAGCGTCTCGGCCGGCTTGATCATCCGCTTGAAGGTCGTCTTCAGCGCGCTGAGGATCTGCGGCACGTAGGTCCGCTCGGCCAGCGAGAGGGTCTTACGTTCGAGGAGAATGATGGCCATGGCGGAAAACGGGATGGAGGCGGATGGGCGGGGTCAGAGCTTCGGCTGGATCCACGCAATCACGAGCGTGTAGAAAATCAGGTTGGCGATCGCGAGCGGCAGCAGCTTTTGCCAGCCAAGCTTCATGACCTGGTCGTAGCGAAACCGCGGCACGGTCCAGCGCACCCACATGAAGACGAAGATCAGGACGACCACCTTGCCGAGAAACACCCCGATCGAGAGCAGGCCGACAAACAGCGGCTGCACGGTCCACGCCGCGTGCGTCACGCGGTGCAGCCACCCCACCAGGTCCGCCAGAGGGACCCACGGCAGCGGATTCCAGCCGCCGAGGAACAGCAGCGTGAACACGCCCGAGCCCACCAGCATGTGCGAGTACTCCGCCACGAAAAAGAGGGACCACTTGAACGCGCCGTACTCGGTGTGGAAACCGCCGACCAGGTCCGCCTCCGACTCCGGCATGTCGAAGGGCTGCCGGTTGGTCTCGGCAAACAGCGACACCAGAAAAATAAAGGCCGACAGCGGCATCAGGAAAACGAACCACGCCCCGCCCCAGAATCCCGCGAGACTCTGGAACTCCACGACCCGCGTCAGGCTCATCGTGCCCGCGCTGCCGGGAGCGTTCACCCACAGGAACACCGGCACCACGGAAAGCGTCATCGACAGCTCGTACGAGATCAGCTGCGCCGACGCCCGCACGCCGCCGAGGAACGGATATTTCGAGTTGGACGCCCAGCCGGCGAGGATCAGCGAGTAGACGCCCAGCGACGAGACCGCGAAGACCGCGAGCAGGCCGATGTCGACGTTCGCCAGCACCAGCGGGACGATTCCGCCCGCGGCGTCGAAGTACGCGCCGAACGGGACGACCGTCACCGTCGTCAACGCGGGCATCATCGCGATCGCCGGCGCGAGGATGAAGTAGAGCTTGTTGACGTGGCCCGGGACCGGCTCCTCCTTGAAAAGGAATTTCGCGCCGTCGGCCACGAGGTGAAACACCCCGAGCCGCTGGAGGAAGGTTCCGAGGAAGGGGATCCATGCGATCCAGGGCACGATGGCGCGATTCGGACCGGGCCGGCCCTGCATCCACGCGGAAACCTTGCGCTCCGCGAGCGAGCACGCTCCCGCGAGCGGGAAAATGACCATGATCACCGCCAGGCCCTTGACCAGGCTCTGCGCGATCGGGTGAAGATTGGACCAGAATTCGAACATCAGGATCTGAAGGACATGGGCCGTCATTCCTTAGGCCGCCGCCGGGCTGGCCGGCTTGTAATGCAGCGTCTCGCCCTCGGCAAACGGCAGCGCCGCATACGGCGTCGCGTCGAGCAGCAGTCCCGCCTCCGGGAGATTCGCGAAGGTCATCGTCCCCAGCGCGGGAATTTCCGCCGCGATCGTCTTCCAGAGCTGCCCCAGTTCCGCGGGAACCGCCGCGCCGACGGCCGTCGCGAGCCGGGAAAGCACCACGAGGTCCTCGGTCGCGCCGGGCGGACCCGGGACGGCCTGGTGAAATTTCTGGAGGCGGAACTGCTGGTTGACGAAGGAGCCGCTCCGCTCGAACACCGCCAGCGTCGGCACCAGCACCTTCGCCGCCGCGCTCGTCGGATTCGCGTGCGTGCCGAGATAAACCACCGCGACCTTCGAAAGCTGCGCGGCGCTCAAGCCGGCTGCGACGAGGTCCTCGCCGATGGAAACCACGGTCTTCACGCGGCCCGCGTCGATCGCCGCGCCCAGCTCCGTCAGCCTGGCGGCGGGCAGCGAGCGGATCAGGCCCGTGACCAGCGCGCCGCGGACATTCGGGTTCCGGTCGGCGGAAATCAGGAGCCTGTCGCCCTCCCCCACCCGGCTCACGAGGAAAACCGGGGCCTGCAGCGCGGCGGCGAATTTTTTCGTGAGAAACTGCTCCTCCACCGAACTGCGGCCGGATCCCACGACGGCCACGCTGCCGGCGCGGCAGAGCGTGGCGGCGGCGTTGACCGCCATGTCGAGGCCGCTGTCCGCCCCGTTGACCCTGATCGCCTGCAGGCGCGAGTCGGCCTTCACCTGCTTGTAGAGCAGACGCGCGCTGTCGGACATCCAGGTGTCGTTGACCGCGTCGTTGCGGCGCGGGGTGATCCGGTAGATGACGCCCTCGCGCGACCAGACGACGGTGTTCGCGCCGACGCTCGATTCGGTGTCGATCGAGTTCGTCTGCTTCAGGAACCACACGCGCATCTTGAAGCGGAAATCCGTGCTCGTCAGCGCGCCGACGGGACAGATGTCCACCGTGCAGAGCGAGTAGTTGTTCTCGAGCTGCTTGCCGGGGTAGCAGGTGAGCGTCGAGTAGCTGCCGCGATCGATGAAGCCGAGGACGTCGTCCTTCGCGATCTCCTTCGAGAAGCGGATGCAGCGCGAGCAGAGGATGCAGCGCTCGTCGTCGAGCGTCACGCGCGGGCCGAGTTGCGTGCGCTTCGGCTTCACGTTTTTCTCCTCGACGAAGCGCGAGTAGCCCCGCCCGTAACCCGTCGCCTGCTCCTGGAGCTTGCACTCGCCGGCCTGGTAGCAGATCGGGCAGTCGAGCGGATGGTTGATGAGGAGGAACTCCATCACGCCCTCGCGCGCTTCCCTGACCATCGGCGTGGTCGTGCGGACGTGCAGCCCCGGCGAGACATTCGTCCCGCACCCGATCTGGGGCCGCGGGATCCAGTTGACCTTCTGCTTGCCGGTCGCCGGATCCATCACCGGCGCCTTCGTGGCCGGATCGACCGCCGGCATGCCCATTTCGATGAGGCACATCCGGCAGTTGCCGACGATCGTGAGCTTCGGGTGGTAGCAGTAATACGGCACGTCGACGTTCACGAGACGCGCGGCCTCGATGACGTTGGTGCCCTTCGGCACGGCGATCTCCTTGCCGTCAATGTTGACGGTGACGAGGTCGGGTTTGGGCGAAGCAATCATGGCAAAACTTTTTTAAAAGGCGGCGAAGGAAACGAAGGGGTGATCGTGAGCGAGGGCGTGGGTTGCAGGCGGACGTGGGTCGCTTGGTTCTCTTCGTTTTCTTCGGTTCAAATCAGATCAGGGCCGCGGCGTCGTTGCGCTTCGCCGCATTCCTGGTTTCCGGATACTGCTTAAACTCGTCGCCGAACTTCGCGAGGAAGCTCTGGGTCGGCCAGGAGCAGGCTTCGCCGAAGGCGCAGATCGTCCTTCCGGGAATCTGGTCGGCCACGCTCTTCAGCAGCGCGGCGTCCTCGGTCCGCGCCGTGCCGTGGACCATCCGCGTCGTGATCTTTTTCATCCACAGCGAACCCTCGCGGCACGGCGTGCACTGGCCGCAGCTCTCGTGGGAGTAGAACGCGTTGATGTTCGCCAGCGCCTCGACCATGTTGACCGAGTCGTCCATCACGATGACGCCGCCCGACCCGCCCATGGTGCCGATCATGCCGAGCGAATCGAAATCCATCGGGACATCCTCCACGCCCCAGTCGTAGTCGACCATCTCCGCGCCGACCTTGCGCTTGCCCTTGAAGCGCTCGCCGAATTTCAGGATCTTCGCCGACGACCCGCCGGGAATCACGGCCTTCAGCTTCCGTCCGGGCAGCGGCCCGCCGCAAACGTCGTTCAGCAGCTGGCCCAAGGTGATCGTGCCCGTCGCGAACTCGTAATATCCCGGCCGCTGGACATGGCCCGACACGCAGAACACGCGCGTCCCGGTGTTGCCGGGCGTGCCGATCCGGCCGAAGGCCTCGCCGCCGTGCTGCACGATGTACTTCACGTGGCAGAGGGTCTCGACGTTGTTCACGATCGTCGGACACTGGTAGAGTCCCAGCACCGCCGGAAAATAGGGCGGCTTGATCCGCGGGTAGGCGCGCTTGCCCTCGAGCGATTCGATCAAGCCGGTCTCCTCGCCGCAGATGTAGGCGCCGGCGCCGCGGTGGACGTAGATCTCGCAGCTGTAATTCGTCCCGAGGATGTTCGGGCCGACGAGCCCGGCGCCGCGGGCCTCCGCGATCGCCCGCTCGAGGATGCGCGCGCCGTGGGGAAATTCCCCGCGGATGTAGATATACGCCTGCTTCACGTTGTTCGCGAAGCACGAGATCATCGTCCCCTCGATCAGCTGGTGCGGATCCTGGTGGATGATGTAGCGGTCCTTGAACGTCCCGGGCTCGGATTCGTCGGCGTTGACGATGAGGTAAATCGGTTTGCCGCTCTTCCGGTCGACGAGCCCCCACTTCACGCCGCAGGGAAACCCCGCGCCGCCGCGGCCGCGCAGCCCGGACTTCTTCACTTCCTCGATCAGTTCCTCCGGCTTCCGTTTCACCGCCTGCTTCAGCACCTCGTAACCGCCGTTCCGGACATAGCAGGCGATGTCCGGCGTGTAGCCGGGTTCGTCGATGTGCTGGAAAATAATGCGGGTTTGGGCGGGCGCTGGCATCGGAGGGCGGATTGGCGTTGGCGGATTTCGGTCAGCGGCGCTTCGCGGCTTCGGATTTGATTTGAGCGCTCAGCTGCTGCGCCTTCGCGACGTCGACCTTCTCGTGGAGATCGTCGTCGATCAGCACCACCGGCGCGGTGCCGCAGCTGGCGAGGCACTCGACGAATTCCACGGTCACCTCGCCGTCGGGCGAAATCTCCCCGAGGCCGGTGTCGAACTCCTGCTGGAACGCCTCGCAGGTTTTATAGCCCCCGACGAGGGCGCAGGACAGCGTGCGGCAGACCTTGATGTGCCGGCGGCCGATCGGCTGGCGGCGGAACATCGGGTAGAACGTCACCACTTCGTAGACATTGATCGGCTGGAGCCCGAGCTTGTCCGCCACCCACGGAATCGCCTCGTCCGAAATATGCCCGACATCCTCCTGGATGAGGTGCAGCAACGGCAGCGTGGCGCTGCGTTTCACCGGGTAATGCGTGATCACGTCGTCGATCTGCGCAAGCGTGGCGGGTTTGAGATTCACGGCAGGAGTCAGGAGGAGAGGAGCCAGGAGGAAAGGAGGGACGAATTCGGCAGAGCGCGCCGGGCCCGCATCGGCGTGCCGGCTCCCCGATCCTGAATCCCGGCTCCTGGGTTCGCTGGTTTCATCGGTCGCACTCGCCCATGACGAAGTCGAGGGAGCCAAGGATGGAGACGACATCGGAGACCATGTTGCCGACGCAGACCTTCGGAAGGATCGAGAGATTGCAGAACGACGGGGCGCGGATCTTCAGGCGCCACGGGACGCCGCCCCCCTTGCTGACGATGAAAAAGCCGAGCGCGCCCTTCGGATTTTCCGCCTCGAAGTAAACCTCGCCCGGGGGCATCTGCGGGCCTTCCGTGACGATCATGAAATTCTGGATGAGTTCTTCCATCGACGTGAGGATCTTGTCCTTCGGCGGCGCGAAAATCCGCTTCGCCTCCGTCGCGTACCAGGGGCCGCCCGGGAATTTCGCGACCACCTGCCGGATGATCCGCACCGACTGGCGCATCTCCTCGCCGCGCACCAGGTAGCGATCGTAGCTGTCGCCCTTCGTCCCCACCGGCACGTCGAACTCGTACTGCTCGTAACCCGAGTACGGACGATCCTTCCGCAGGTCCAGGCCGACTCCCGAGCCGCGCAGGTTCGGGCCGGTCAGCCCGTAGGCGACCGCGTCCTCCTTCGAGATCGCGCCGACGCCGACCGTGCGGTCCATGAAGATCTTGTTGCGCGTGAGCATCGCGAGAATCTCCTCGAGGATCGGCAGGAACTGGTCGCAGAACGCATCGACGCGGCCCGTCCAGCCTTCGGGCACGTCCCGCTGGAGTCCGCCGATCCGGCTGTAGCTCGTGGTGAAACGCGCGCCGGTGAGCTCCTCGAACAGCTTGTAGAGTTTCTCGCGCTCGGTGAACGCGTACATGAACACGGTCCACGCGCCGGTATCGATGCCAAACGCCCCGAGCCCGAGCAGGTGGGCCGAGATCCGCGCCAGTTCGGCCGTGAGCACGCGGATCGCCTGGCAGCGCGCCGGCACCTCGAGTTTGGCCAGCTTCTCGACCGCGATGGCGTACGCCATGTTGTTCGCGAGCGGCGCGAGGTAATCCAGCCGGTCCGTGTACGGCACGAACTGGTTGTACGTCATGTTCTCCGCGATCTTCTCGTCGCCGCGGTGCAGGTAGCCGACGACCGGGTCGCACTTCGTGACGACCTCGCCGTCGAGCTCGAGCTGCAGGCGCAGCACGCCGTGGGTCGACGGATGCGACGGGCCCATCGAGAGCGACATCTTTTCGGTCTCGAACTCGGCCACCGCCGTCTTGGCGCCGGCATCGGGAAAGGAAAATTCAGCGGACATATCAGCGGTTTCAGCCCTTCAGCCCATCAGCAGCCTCCGCCGCCTTCGGTTTTTCCCGTCCCTCGTTCCAGCTTTCGTCCTTCGCGCTCGGCTCGGCCTCGGTGAGGTTGATCTCGCCCGACGAGGCGACGAAGGGCCCGCCCATCATGGGGGCCGCGATCAGTTTCGCGCCGGTCTCGGCGCTGACCTCAAAATCCGGCAGCGGCGTCTCGATGCCGGCGAGGGGGAATTCCTTGCGCAGCGGAAAATGCGGGTACTCGTCCCACATCAGGATGCGGCGGAGGTCCGGATGCCCCTCGAACCGGATGCCGAACATGTCGAAGGTCTCGCGCTCGTGCCAGTTCGCCGCCGCCCACAGGCCGCACGCGCTGGGCGCGGACGGAGCCAGGTCGTCGGCGCAATCCGTCGCCACCCGCACATAGCGGTGATTCGTCGTCGAGAACACGTGATGGACGACGGTGAACCGCGGCGAATGCCCCATGGCCCAGTCGATCGCCGTGACATCGGTCAGCAGATCGAAACCGAAATCGTCGCGCAGCGCCTTGAGCACGGCGAGCGTCTGCGCCGGGGGCACATTGACCGCCTCGTGGTCGAGGCTGGCGCGCGCGGACACCTGCGGGAATTTTTCCAGGAGCGCGGTCGTGACAGCGGCGGTGGCGGGCATGCGCGGGAGAGCGGGTTAGGCGCTGAGCAGGCGGGTGGCCGAGCGTTCCTGCCGGACTTTTCCCTGCAGTTTCATGAGGGCGTCCAGGAGAGCTTCGGGGCGCGGCGGACAACCGCTCACGTAGACGTCGACCGGGACGATCCGGTCGACACCCTGCAGAACGGCGTAGCTGCGGTACATCCCGCCGGTGCTGGCGCAGGCGCCCATGGCGATGACCCATTTCGGATCGGCCATCTGGTCGTAAATCCGGCGGACGGCGGCGGCCATCTTGTACGTGACGGTGCCCGCGACGATCATGCAATCCGCCTGTCGCGGGGAAAACCGCATGACCTCAGCGCCGAAACGGGCGATATCGAACCGGGCGGAGGCGGTGCCCATCAGCTCGATCGCGCAGCAGGCCAGGCCCATGGGCATCGGCCACATCGAGTTGGTGCGGACCCAGTTGATGACCGAATCCAGGCGCGACACCACGACTTCGCCCTCGATTTTGCTGTTATACGCCAAGTCGGCGTTGGGCTTTGCCATGGTGGAATGCGAGGGTTGGAAAGACGGAAAATCCGGCGCAGAGTTGCGTCGCCTCCCTTGTCGCGCAAGTAGCTTTTGCAAAAAATGCATCCGCGAGGATGCACGTGCATCGCCGGAGGATTTTCCGTTGACCCCTCCCGGCGGTTCTTCCTTTGTTCCCCTCCCGCCCTGCGGACCGGCCGAAAGCCAGGCCTGCAGGGCATCAAGGAGAGGTGGCAGAGTGGTCTAATGCGCGCGCTTGGAAAGCGCGTGTAGCCGAAAGGTTACCGGGGGTTCGAATCCCTCCCTCTCCGCCAGTTTCCCGTTTGCCGAACGGTTCCGATCCGCTTCGCCTCCTCGTTCAACAACCGCGCAAAATTCTCTGCATGCGGGTGGGTCCGCGCCGCGGGCAGCCCAATCTGAATCGTGATGTCAGGCAACGCCGGCGAGAAGGGCCGGGCAACGAGCGAGCGCGGCATCATGTTCGCAATGCCGTCGGCCAGCACGGCCGCTGCGTTGTTCGCCTCCAACTCCGCAAACATCGACGAGACGCCATCGTTGACCAGCGTGACGAACCGCGGACTGATCCCGAACGGTTTGAGGATCGCGCGCATCCGTGCGACATAGCCGGGAAAGTTTTCTCGTCCCAAACCAACCATCGGCAAATCGCGCAATCGCATCGGCGCAATTCTTCTCAGCTTCGCCAGGGGATGAATGCGCGGCATGACGAGCACCAGCGATGACCGGCGCAAATCGATCCACTGGAACCCCGGCACGATGAAGTGGGGGTCCGCCGGCGCAATGAACAAATCGAGCCGTCCCTTGCGGGCGAGATCAGCCATCTCGCGCGGCGACAGATCGCAGAGTTCAATCCGCACGCGCGGCGTCGCGGACTGAAACCGTTCAAGGGCGCCCGGCATTATCCCCGCCGTGAGCGTGGGTCCGTAGCCGACGCGGAGGACCTCTCTTTCCTTTTCTCCGCGCACCCGCTGAATCGCCAGATCGGCTCGCGCCAGCACATCGCGCGCTTCCTCGCAAAACAACTCGCCCGCATCGGTGAGGGTCGCCGCGTTTCTGCCTCGCGCAAAAAGAATCACGCCGAGTTCGTCCTCAAGATCCCGCACCTGGCGGCTCAGGGCAGGCTGCGTGAGGTGAAGGATGGCGGCGGCGCGCCGGAAACTGCCGTGCGCGGCCACCGCTGTAAAATAACGGAGATGACGCAGTTCCATCGGCAGACCTTGGTAATAACAAAAAGTATGACCCTCTGAAAAAACACGGCAATCGCCGTTCGGACGCAAACCGGATATTGTCACGGTGGAACCACGATGCACCCGGGCCCAACCGGCCAATGGGGCCAACAAAAGGAATCACATGAAATCTCCTGAAATCATCACTCGCTACTTCGCCGCCGCCAACCGCTTTGACGCTTCTGGTGCCGCGGAATGTTTCACGGCCGACGCCCGCGTCCACGACGAGGGGCACGAGCACGTTGGACAGGACGCGGTTCGCGCGTGGGTCGCCGAAACTGGCAGGAAATACCAGCCAAGGTCCGCAGTGATTCGGGCCAAAGTAAGCGGCTCGAAAGTCGCACTGGCTGTCCGCATCTCCGGCCGATTTCCCGGAAGCCCCATCGAACTCGACTACGACATCACCCTCCGCGACGGCAAAATCTCGATGCTCGATATCACATGAACTCCGCAAGACCGGACCTGACGCCCAGGCGCCCGCGGTTTGATCGGCGGTGCGGACGCATCATCCTCCATGACGGTCCGCCGCAGGCTTCGTCTTAGCGCCACCCGAGGCCCGGCGCGACGTTCGCGAGAATGGCTTCCATGACGTGGACGTTATAGGCCACGCCCAGTTGATTTGGGATCGTCAGCAGGATCGTGTCCGCTTCGGCAATGGCTTCATCCTTCCGGAGTTGTTCGATGAGGACGTCCGGTTCCGCAGCGTAGCCCCGCCCGAAGACCGCACGCGTGGCGGAGTCGAGAAAACCAATCTGGTCCTTCTGCTCCTCGTCGCTTCCGAAATAAGCGCGGTCGAGATCGTTCATGATGGCAAAGATGCTTCGGCTCACGGAGACGCGCGGAACGCGGCTGTGACCCGCCTTGGCCCAGGCAGCGCGGAAGGCACGGATCTGAGCGGCTTGCTGGACGTGCAGAGGCTCACCCGACTCATCGAACTTGAGGGTCGAACTCTGAAGGTTCATGCCGTGCTTTGCGGCCCAGGTGGCCGTCGCATTGGTCGCCGAGCCCCACCAGATCCGCTCGCGCAAACCCGCGGAAAAAGGTTCGAGCCGCAAGAGCCCGGGAGGATTGGCGAACATCGGACGCGGGTTGGGCTTCGCAAAGCCCTTCCCGCCGAGAAGCTCGAGAAACGTTTCCGCATGGCGCCGTCCCATGCCCGCATCGTCCTCGCCGTCGTTGAGCCGATGACCAAAGTGACGCCATCCATCGATCACCTGCTCGGGAGAGCCGCGACTTATTCCCAGTTGCAGCCGTGAACCGGCGATCAGATCGGCCGAGCCTGCGTCTTCGACCATATAGTGCGGATTCTCGTACCGCATGTCGATGACTGCGGTGCCGATCTCGATCTTCCGCGTGCGTGCGCCCACCGCCGCCAGCAATGGAAACGGCGAAGCCAATTGTCGGGCGAAATGATGCACCCTGAAGTAGGCTCCATCCATCCCGATTCGCTCAGCCTCGACCGCGAGGTCGATGGACTGCAAAAGCACATCAGCAGCTGACCGCGCCTGTGATTGCGGCGAGGGTGTCCAATGGCCGAAAGACAGAAAACCGATCTTCTTCATCGCCGTAAGTTGTCTGAGTCAGGAGCGATTCGCAAAGCCGTCCTTCTCGGAGGTTTCGTCGGGCATCACGAGTCGCGTCTATCTCAACTATCCCGTTTGGCGAATTTCAAGGACCTCGTTTCACCACATTCTTCAGAGCCGCCGGGTTCCGCTTGAGCGGCTACGCGACTGGCAGGCCTCGGCGCGGCACCTCTGCTTGAGGAAATCGCTCGCGCCACGCCGGCGGCAATCGAGAGCGTCAGCCGGCAGGTTCCGGCCGGATTTCCAGCCATCGTGCGCGATCGCATTTTCGAAGCCCTTCAACGCGAAGCGGCCCGACTCCCGGCTTGAGCCCCATGTGTGATCGCCGGGGGCCGGCAGACCGCCGCGACTCCTTTACTGCGCTTCGTAAATCAGCAGGGCCACCTTCGCCTCCGGCTTGCCCTTGCCCGAAGCGGCGACGTACAGCCGGTTCAGCTCGGGCACATAAACCGACGTCTTCGCCCGGTACGCCGTCGGGACGTCGGCGAGGTGCTCGTAATGGTCCGCATCGCGCTGTTCAAAAACCGACGTCGCTTCGCTTCCGCTCACGTAAATTCGCCGGCGGGCGCGGTCGAAAGACATGTCGCTGTTCACGTCCACGCACGGCAGCGAGGCGACCGCCTTGCCCGACCCCGTGTCAAAAACGATCAGCCGGGCCGGCTTCCGGGTGACGGTGAACAGCCGGCGATTCGGTTCATCGAGCGCGATCGCATGCGGGACATGCGCCTCGGGCAGGGGCCACCGCGCCGTCAGCTGGCGCGTGTCGAGATCAACCACCCCCACCTCATCGGAGCCGAACAAATTCACATAGAGCGTCCTGCCCTTGCCATCGATGACCATGCCCTTGTTGGCCTCGCCGGGAAGGGTGATCGTCCCGACCAGGGCAAGCGTCTTGAGATCGATCACATTGAGCAAATGGGTCTTCCCGCCCGGCGTCTCGGGACCTGTCTGCACGTAATAGCAGCGGTTCACCGGATTGAACACCGCCTGCTCCGCACCCGGCGGGAGTTTGATCGAATTGACGATCTTGTAATCGGCGCAGTCCACCACTTGAACCGCGCCGGGAGGGCCCTCGGGAACGCCCTCGTCGGTGACGAACAGGCGATTGGAATCGGAGAGGTAATGCAGAAAATGAGGTAGTCCGAAACCGGAAATGCTGTGAATCCGCGCCCCGGTGCGGAGATCAAAAACCTCGACCGTCTTTTTCTCTTCCGCGGCGAGAAACAGCCGGTTGCCCTTCAGGTCCACCGCGAAATGTTCGAAATCGCCGGTGACATCCGGCATCGGCGTGGTGGCGACCCGTTTCAAGGGAGGCTTCTCCAGCGCGCTGGCTGGAGACACGCACGCGATTCCCGTCACCGCGCCCATCGTCAAAAGAAAACGCGCTAAACTCGCCCGGCCGATTGAGGTGATCTTCACGAAGACGAGGAATATTCCTGCCAATTTCACGGTCAAGGTGGCCACTGAGACAATTCCCCTATCACCTTGATTTACCCCGTAGAACAAGCGTGGCGCGGGCCTCCTGCCTGTCTCCGATTCGCGGGTTCGGGAGGCTCAGGGGGAGCCGGCCAGCAACCCGCTCACCCACCCGGCTTCCGGGCTTTCATCCTGACCCCGGCCAGCTCGTCGGACACCTGGAGGCGCGCGACATTCAGCATGCTTTTCAGGCTGATGTCGGCGGCCGTGAGCGTGCCCTTGTAGTTGCGATAAATATCTATCGCAGCACTCAGATGCAGAAGAATTTTTTCGAGTTCCGACTCAGTCATGGTGGGTAGGTACGTGCGCCCCGACATACCTACCGGGGAACGCCGAAACCCGGACACCGGGAAAGGCCTTAGGTTCGGTAAAGGCGGAATATTCTCAAAAAAAATCCCCGCTCCGAAAAATTGCCCCGAAGTGGCGCGGGCGGCGAACAAGCGCCGTCTGTTGCGGTCAGGAATTGTCCCAATCGAACCTCGCGCACTTACGGCGTGACTTTCGCCAGCATGACGACCCCGATGGAGTTGATGGATGGCCTATCGCGTTCGGCGCGATCCGCCGCCGCATGCCGTGACGGATCCGGCACCGGGTCGCCCGGAAATTTTCCCCGCAACGTGCCGCCGCCCGTCGCCGGTTCCGGTTTTTCGCCGCGCCGCGGAAGCGATTTCAGCGGAGAACGCTAGTGCCAAGCACCGAAGAAAATCACCAGGAGGTGTGCGCGCCGTCGTCCCGGAATGCCGGAAGGATCCTGGCCGGCCCGCCGCGTGCGGAGGACTCCCTCGAGTTCAAAACCAAACAGCTCGAGCTGTCGGTGTCGTTGATGCGCGCCACGCTCGAGGCCACGAGTGACGGCATCCTCGTGACCGACACCCACGGGCAGGTGTCGGACCTCAATTCCAAGTTCAGCCAGATGTGGCGCCTTTCCCCGGCTGCCTCGGCGATCAAATCGCACCAGCAGCTGATGGAACTGATCGCGCCGCAACTGTCCCGTCCCGCGCAATTCCTCGAGGCGCTGCAGGAGATCGCGATGGCGGCGCCGGCCCAGACCGTCCACGTCCTCGAATGCATCGACGGACGCGTGCTCGAGCGCCATTCGAATCTCCAGCGGCTCAGGGACGAGCCGGTGGGCCGGGTCTGGAGTTTTCGCGACATCACCGCGCGCTGGCAGGCCGAACGGACCGGCGAAGTCCGCGAGCGGCTGGCGTCGATGGTCGAATCGTCCGACGACGCCATCCTGAGCAAGACCCTCGAGGGGATCATCACGACGTGGAACAAGGGAGCCGAGCGGATGTTCGGCTACACCGCGGACGAGATCGTCGGAAAATCGATCTACACGCTGATTCCCCTCGATCGCGCATCGGAGGAGGAGACCATCATCGCCCGGCTGAAACGCGGGGAGCGGCTCGAGCACTACGAGACCATCCGCCGCCGGAAGGACGGCTCGCTCATCGACGTTTCCCTGATGGTCTCGCCGATGCGCGACTCCGCGGGAAAAATTATCGGCGCGTCGAAGATCGCGCGGGACGTCACCGCCCAGAAACAGGCGGAGGCGGCGCTCCGCGAGGAATATGCCATCGTCGAAGATCTCAACACGGTCGCCCGCACGCTCGCCAGCGAACTGGACCCGGCCAAGATCGTGCAGACGATCACGGATGCCGGCACCCGCATCACCCGCGCCGCCTTCGGGGCGTTTTTCTACAACAAGACCGACGACAGCGGCGCATCGTACATGCTCTACACGCTGTCGGGCGCATCCCGCGAGGCGTTCGATAAATTTCCCATGCCGCGCGCGACCGAGATCTTCGGGCCCACGTTTCGCGGCGAAGGCGTGGTGCGGCTCGCCGACGTCACCCAGGATCCCCGCTTCGGAAGGAATCTCCCTTATCACGGCCTCCCTCCGGGACACCTTCCGGTCGTCAGCTATCTGGCTGTCCCGGTGATCGCCCGTTCGGGCGAGGTGCTGGGCGGCCTGTTCTTCGGCCATCCCTCGCCCGGCGTGTTCAAGGAGCGCGACGAACGGATCGTCGTGGCCCTCGCCGCGCAGGCGGCTGCGGCGATGGACATGGCCAAGCTCTACCTGGCCGAGCAGCGGGCGCGCAACGCGGCCGAGGAGGCGAGCAGGACCAAGGACGATTTTCTCGCCGCCCTGAGCCACGAACTGCGCACGCCCCTCACTCCGGTGCTCGCGATTCTCTCGAACCTGGCGGAGGATCCGTCCGTGCCGCCGGCGCTCGGGTCGGAGCTGGAAACCGTTCGCCGCAACGTCGAGCTGGAAACGCGGCTGATCGACGACCTGCTGGACATGACCCGCGTCACGCGGGGAAAGCTCGAGCTTCACCGCGAGCGCGTCGCCGTCGCCGATCTGATCGAAGACGCTGTCAACACGTGCTTCGCCGATCTCGAAGCCAAGCACCTCGTGCTCGTCCGCGATCTCGAACACCCGCGGCAAAGGATCCACGTCGACAGCGCGCGGATCACCCAGGTGCTCTGGAACCTGCTGAAAAACTCGATCAAGTTCACCCCGCCCGGCGGCACCGTGACAATCCGCCTGCGCGTCAGGCCGCAGAACGCCGGTGTTTCGCCGGCGGCGCCTCCCACCGCAGAGGACCGCGGCCAGGTGTCGATTGCGGTCGAGGACACCGGCATCGGAATCGCTCCGGATCAGCTCAACCGGGTTTTTGACGCGTTCGAGCAGGGCGGCCGCAAGATCACGCGGCAGTTCGGGGGGCTCGGCCTCGGGCTGACGATCAGCAAGGCCATCGCCGACGCCCATCAGGGCGACCTGACCGCCGCGAGCGCGGGCCCCTCCCACGGCAGCACGTTCACGCTGTCCCTGCCATGCCGCCCTGGCGAGGAGGACGCCCCGTCGGCAGCGGCCATCCCGCCGGCCTCGGCGACGCCGCCCGCGAAAATGGAGCGGGGCCGCATCCTGCTGGTCGAGGATCATGCCGACACCGCTACCGTGATCGTCCGCCTCCTCGCGCGAAACGGGTACGACCTCGTCCACGCGTCCACTGTCGCGGCGGCGCTCGCGATGGCTGAAACGGAAATGAAGGGACGCGGTCTTGACCTGGTCATCAGCGACGTGGGCCTGCCGGACGGAAGCGGCCAGAAATTGATGAAAACGCTCGCGAGCAAGTATGGCCTGCGTGGAATCGCCCTGAGCGGATTCGGCATGGACGCGGACCTGGAGCAGAGCCTCGCCGCCGGTTTTTCACACCACCTCACCAAGCCGATCAACATTAACAGCCTGCGGGCCACGATCGCGGAGATGCTGCAGTAGCCTACTTTCGAACCGGTTCAAAATAGCCGTGCGAATGCTGGATCAGCGGCCGCTCGACGAAGCGATAGGAGACCTCCGCCAAGGCGAGGAGCACCGCCCAAACTCCGAGCATGATTCCGCCTTCGCGCCATGACATCAGGCTCGGCGCAATTCCAAAGAGCCCGCGGCAGACCGTCCACATCACGGGCAGATGGAAGAGGTAGATAAAATAACTGAGCTTTCCCAAGCGGACGACGGCCCTGTTCTGGAGCAGCCAGTTGACCAGCGGCGAAGACGACGACGCCAGGTCGAGCAACGCCGCGCAGCCAATCGCGAGCAGCAGGTGATACACCGGCACGATCCAGCGGGTCGCGGCGCCGAATCCCCCCGACGCGAACAACGCAAACCCGAGAATCGATCCCAGCACGACCGCGCCCGCCGCCGCCTGACGGCGCCGCGAAGCCGTTTCCGGCCTCGCGGGAAACCACAGCGCGACGAGACCGCCGACGAGAAACGCATCGAGCCGGCTCGGCAACAGCACGACCAGCGGCGTCGACGCGCCGGGGTTCAGCGCCACGACGAGAAACCGGAACCCGACCGATGCGAGCGTCAGGCCTGCAAGCCAGCGCCTGAGCGATTCCTTGGGCGAGACGAGGACGACCACCGAGGCGAGAACGTAGAACTGCACTTCCACCGCCAGCGACCACGTCACCCGCAGCCACTCGCCGCCGAGCAGCCCGTGCGATGCCATCGGCAGGTTTTGGACGAAGAGCCAGTAACTCCAGAACGGGATCACCGGATCAAAGAGGCGAAGGTGCTCGACGCCGCCCGCCGGCCACGCGGCTGACGCCAGCCAGAACGAGAGCAGCAGCAGAATGTAAAGCGGCCCGAGCCGGAACGCCCGGCGGCACCAGAAGCGGGCGAAAAAATGCGGCTCCCCCTTCTGCACCGCCAGCATCGGAATGATGAGGTAACCCGACAGCGTGAAAAAAATGGCCACCCCGATCCAGCCGAGATCCGCGAACCGGCCCAAAAACGGCAGCGCCGTCAGCGCGGGAGCCTTGGGAACCAGCGCGTAAAGGTGGTATGACAGCACCCAAAGGATGGCGATCCCACGCACTCCATCCAAACCCGTGACGCGTTTCATTCCGCCGAGGCTAAGGCGGATTTTGCCGGAATGACAAACCTCCGGGCACCGCAGGCCGTGTTCAATCGGCCCATCGATCCGATTCCCTCAACTTAATCCTTCTCGT
>JAQGON010000041.1 GCA_028293565.1 Verrucomicrobiota bacterium
TTAGCGTGAATCCCAGCCAGCTCATCACCGCAAAGGTGCCGATGATCGAGATCGGGATCGCGAGCAGCGGGATGAGCGTCGCCCGCCAGTCGCGCAGGAAGACGAAGATCATGAGGACCACCAGGCCCGCCGCCTCGAAGAGCGTGAAATAGACCTCCTTGATCGAGCGGTCGACAAACACGCTCGTGTCGTAGCTCACCGCCACGGTGATTCCGTCCGGCATGTCGCGCTGGATCGACGGCAGCAGCGCCTTCACGTCGTTGGCGACGGACAGGAGGTTCGACTTCGACTGCCGCTGCACCGAGATGCTCACCGCCGAGCGTCCGTTGAAAAAGGCGTCGTTGCGGTAATCCGCCGCGCCGAGCTCGACGCGGCCGACGTCGCTGAACTTCACCTGGTAGCCGTCGCGGTTCGCCAGCACCAGGTTCTCGAACTCCACCGGCGAAACCATCGTCCCCTCGAGGCGCACCGGAAACTCGCGCGACAGCGACTCGATGCGTCCGCTGGGGACGTCGATGTTCTGCTGCTCCAGCGCGCTCGCCACGTCGCTGACCGTCAGATTGTAGGCCGCCAGCTGGTCGGGGTTGACCCAGAGCCGCATCGCGTAGCGCGGACCGCGGATGTTGACGGCGCCGACGCCCGAGATCGTCTGGATGCGCTGGACCGCCAGCCGGTCCACGAGCTCGGTCAGCTCGAGCCGGCTGTACCGGTCGGAGAAAAACGAAAGCGTGATGATCGGCGTCGAATCCGCGTCCGCCTTGGTCACCTGGGGCTCGTCAATGTCCTGCGGGAGGCGTCCGCGCACCCGGCTCACCCGGTCGCGGACGTCGTTCGCGGCCTCGTCGACGTTCTTTCCCGTGTTGAACTCGATCGTGATGCTCGTGCTCTGCTCGGCCGACGACGAGCGCAGCGTGCGGATGCCGTCGATGGAGGAGAGCTCCTTTTCCAGCGGCTCGGTCACCTTGGACTCCATCACCTCCGCCGACGCGCCGGGGTAACTCGCGCCGACCGACACGATGGGCGAATCGATGTCCGGATATTCCCGCACGGGCAGGCGCTTGAACATTAGGCCGCCCACCAGCAGGATGAAAATCGAGGCGACCACGCAGACCACGGGCCGCTTGATCGAGAGATCGGACAGGATCATCGCTCAGTTTCCCACCGAGAATTCCGCCCGCTGCGGCCGCGGATCGAGCTTCGCCCCCGGGAAAAGAATCAGGGCCCCCACTCCGGCGGCGACAACTTGGCTCCCTTCGCGCAGACGCGTCGCGTCCACCGGGACAATTTCCACGAGGCCGCGCGATCTCAGGCCGAGCGAAACGGGCACGAAGTCCGCCGTAGTGGAGCCGGCCTGCGTCACGGCGAGGATGACCTGCGGGCCGCGCGGCGTGACCAGCACAGCGCCTTCCGGCACCGCGAGCACGGCGCGATGGACCTCCAGCACGAGTTCGACGTTCGCGAACATGCCCGGCTTGATCTGCTCCGGCGGATTCGTGAGGAAGCCCTTCACCTCGCTCGAACGGCTGGTGCGGTCGATGATGGCGCTGACGAAATAAACCTCGCCCGTCAGCTGCGACATTTCGCCGCCAGCGCGCGCGTGGACGATGAAGGGCGAGCGCGGCTTGACCTTGTTCAGGAACCGCTCGGGCACCTGGAAGTCGATCTTCAGCCGGGCCAGGTCGTTGATCGTCGTGATGGCGGCCGTCGCGGCGCTGGAGGTGACGTAATCGCCGACCGAAACGGCGCGCGATCCGGCGATCCCGTCGAACGGCGCCTTGAGCTGCGTCTTCGCCAGGCGGATCCGCAGCAGCGCGAGCGCGGCCTTGCTCGACGCATACTCGGAGCGGACGCTGTCGGCATCGGCCTGCGAGATCAGGCTGCTCTTCGCGAGATTCTCGGTGCGTTCGAGATTCAGTTCCGCGAGGCGAAACGCGGCGGAGGCCTGGGCGACCTGCGCCACGAGTTCCGAGTCGTCGATCTTGACGAGCACCTGTCCCTTGGTGACGCGCTCCCCTTCGTTGAAGAGAATCTCCCGGATCTGGCCCGCGATCTCGGCCCGGATCTCCGCCGTCTCATTGGCCGCCACCGAGCCCACGAGGTTGATCGTCTCGGACATGTCGCGCCGGGTGATCGCGGTGACCTCGACCGGCTGCGATGTCGCCGCCGCCGGGGCGTTCGCCGCCCGCTGGCCGCGGGAGCACCCGGACCACGAGGCGAGCGCAAGGATCGCGGCGAGCGCATAAACGAAACGCGGAATTGACATGCGGACGCAAACTCAGCGGCGCATTCGATCCGTCGGCAACCGTGAAAATCGGGAAGCGCCGCGTCTCCGGCCGCCGGGCCCGACTCGACGTCACCCCGTCAGCTTCGAGTAGCCGGCCGCGTCGAGCAGCGCGTTCGCGTCCGCCGGGTTCGAGACCTTGAGCTTCATGATCCATCCGCCCTCGTAGGGCGCGCCGTTGACGGTTTCCGGCGCCGCATCGAGCGCGGCGTTGGTCGCGACGACCGTCCCTCCCACGGGCGCGTAAAGGTCGCTGGCCGCCTTCACCGATTCCACCACGCCGAATGTCTCGCCGGCCTTGAGGGCCGCCCCCACCTTGGGCAGCTGCACGTACGTGATGTCGCCGAGGGAATTCTGGGCATAGTCGCTGATGCCGACCGTCGCCGTGCCGTCGGCCTCAATCTTCACCCATTCGTGGGATTTGGCGTAGCGGAGATTGCCGGGGACATTGCTCATGAGGTTTTCTTTAGTTCGACGAAGGGAGGTTTGACCAGTTGCAAATTCACGTGGGCGCCTCGGATATCGACCTTCAGCGGCTGGTCGACGGCCGCGGCGGTGACGACCGCCGAGCCGATGGCTTCGTTCAGCAGCGGGGAGAGCGTGCCCGAAACCACGCGGCCGACGGTCGCGCCGGCGGAATCGAGCACCGGCGTTTCGGCGCGGACAATCCGGCGGTCGCCGGTTTTGAAGAAGACGATTTTCTGCTTCAACCCTTCCTTTTTCTGGGCGGCGAGCGCCGCTCGCCCGACGAAGTCGACGCCCTTGTCGAGCTTCACCGTCCAGCCGAGACCCGCCGCCAGCGGAGAAATGTCCTCCGTGATTTCATGACCGTACAGCGGATAGCCCGCCTCGAGCCGCAGGCTGTCCCGCGCGCCGAGCCCGGCGAGTTCCAGCCCGTGCGGAGCGCCGGCCGCGAGCAGGGCTTCCGCGAGCTTCGGCGCGTCGGCGGCAGCGTGATAGAGCTCGAAACCATCCTCGCCGGTATAGCCGGTGCGGCTGATCAGGCACTTTACGCCCGCCACCGTGCCCTCGGTGAAATGATAGTATTTCACCGCATCCAGTTTCGCGTCGGCCAGCGATTGCACGATCGCCGCGGCCTTCGGACCCTGCACCGCCAGGAGCGCGTAATCGCTGCTGCGGTCGGTGATCACGACATTGAAGCCGGCCGCCTGCTCCCGCATCCAGGCGAGGTCCTTGTCGATGTTGCCCGCATTGATGCAGAGAAAGTAATCCTCCGGTCCGCGCATGTACACCAGGAGGTCGTCGACGACCCCGCCCGACGGATAGCACATCGGCGAATACAGCGCCCGTCCCGGAAAGAGTTTGGCGACATCGTTTGTGACCAGGTGATTGAGGAATTTTCCGGCCTCAGGACCGCGGACATCCACCTCACCCATGTGACTCACGTCGAACAGACCGGCGGCGCGCCGCACGGCTTTGTGCTCCTCGAGGATGCTCCGGTACTGGACGGGCATCTCCCAGCCCGCGAAGTCCACCAGCCGACCCCCGTGGGCCGCGTGAAAATCGCGGAGAGGCGTGCGTCTGAGTTCGCTCATGGCATGACTACGGTCGGCGTCGCGGGCAGCGGCAAGGCTCTTTTGGCCGCGCGCGCCCGGATCAGTTTATATTCGCCACCTGCGCCCACTGCATAAACTCACGTCATGCATTGGCTTGTCACCGCGATCATCCTGACGATCACGCTTTCCTTCGTTTGCTCGCTGTTCGAGGCGGTGGTCCTGAGCACGACTTCGGCGGACATCCAGGCGCTGAAACGCCTGCATCCGCGCCGGGGCGAGCTGCTCGAGATGATCAAGCACAGCCTCGACCAGACGATTTCGGCGATCCTCACGCTCAACACGATCGCGAACACGCTCGGCGCGATGCTCGTCGGCGGACTCGCGGCGAAGCTCCTCGACGACACGGAACTGGGCGTGCTGACCGGGCTGCTGACGGTGACAATCCTGGTCTTTTCGGAGGTGCTGCCGAAGAATCTCGGCGTCGCCTACCGGAAAACGCTGCAGCCGGCGATCGTCTACCCGCTCTGGTGGATGCGACGGGCGCTGCTGCCGGTGACCTATCTCTCGAATCTCGTGGTGCGCCCGTTCATCCCGGCGGTGCACGACACCCACGCCTCGGACGAGGAGATCATCCTCCTCGCCGAGCGCGGCGCCGAGGAAGGGACGTTGAGCAAGAGCGAGTCGAGCATCATCACCAACGCGCTGGCGCTCGATAACATCCGCGTGAGCGAAATCATGACGCCGCGCACGGTGGTCACCGCGCTCCAGAAATCGGCCACGATCGGCGAGGTCTTCCGCGAATTTCCCAACCTCCCGTTCGGGCGCATGCCGGTTTACGGGCGGAATCTGGACGACATCGTCGGCCTGGCCCGCCGGCGCGACCTGCTGAAGGCGAAGGCGAACGACCAGGACCTCGCACTGGTGGAATCGCTGGTCCACGAGATTCATTTCATCCCGCAAACGGTGACAGTGGCCAACGCGCTCCAGGTTTTCCTGAAGACGCACCAGCAGCTGCTGGTGGTGGTCGACGAGT
>JAQGON010000082.1 GCA_028293565.1 Verrucomicrobiota bacterium
TCCCGGCGACCAGGCGTTGCTCGCCCGCATCAAGAGCTACCAACTCGCGTACAAGATGCAGGCCGCCGTTCCCGAGACGATGAACCTCGAGTCCGAAAGCGCGGAGACGAAGAAACTCTACGGCCTCGACGATAAGGTGACGGAGCCCTTCGCCCGCCAACTCCTCGTCGCGCGCCGCCTCGCGGAGCGCGGGGTCCGCTTCATCCAGATCGAACACGGCGACGGCGCCGCCGGCGCGTGGGATGCGCACTCGAAGCTCAAGGAAAACCACAGCAAACTCGCCGCGCAGGTGGACAAGCCGATCGGCGGCCTGCTCACCGATCTCAAGCAACGCGGCCTGCTCGATGACACGATAGTTCTCTTCGCGACCGAATTCGGTCGCACGCCCGGCTCGCAAGGCGACGGCGGCCGCGACCATCATCCCTATGGCTTCAGCGTCTGGATGGCCGGCGGGGGAATCAAAGGCGGCACGATCCACGGCGCGACCGACGACATCGGTTTTCACGCCGTCGAAAATCCGCACTACGTCACCGACGTACACGCGACGATTCTCCATCAGCTCGGCCTCGACTCCCGCCGCCTCGAAGTCCCAGGCCGCAAGCGCCTGGAGCGCGACCACGGCGCGGTGATCCGGGAGATCCTCGCGTAGCCGCGTCTTCGCTTCCCCCGATCGGACTGACGGCCTTCCCCCATGAGCACCGAATCAGCAGGAATATCCCGAAGGAGCAATCAAACCACGACGCCGCTTCGAAACGCACGGGCCACCGGTTGCGCGCTGCGCAATCTGATCGCCTGCCTGCTGCTCGCGCTCGTTGGTTCCGGCGTCTCGGCGCAGACGAAGGGCGGCAAGGCTGCCAAATCTGCGGGGCTTCCCGACGATCTCGATTCGCTGCTCAAGGGCGATGCTCCCACGGGAACGCTTTTCCGGTTGGTTGATGCGGCGGACCCGAAGCAGCCGCTGGAGCCGCGGCTCTTCTGGCGGCGCATCCCCGCGTTTGCTTCCGCAAGCACGACGCCGGTGCGCGTGAGTGTCGGCGGCGATGATGTGATCGCGCCGAAACAGATCACCGAGGGCGGGCAGACGGAGCTGAATTTCACTTATCCGATCGAAGGCCGACGCAAGCTGGAGCCGGGCAAGTACGTGATCACGCCGGGCGACATTCCGCTGGTGCTCGACGCCGGCCGCTTCAAGTCCGATCACCCGGCTGTGCTGATCGCCGGCGATGATGTGCAAATCCGCTGCGCGCCGGTGCGCTTCGATGGAGTGAACGAAGCCGGCGCGCCGGTGCCGGTGCGGGTGGAGGTCGCCTGCGGAAAGGCCGCGCTGCTCCGGGAAAAGGCCGCGTTCAGTCCGCTGGTGCTCTGGCTCCCGGTCGGCGTGCGGTACATTTCGAGCCTCGGCAATTTCAATCTCTCCGCGCAAGGGAAGCTCGAGAATGTCTCGGCCGAGCCGGACGTGACGGTGACGGCGGAAGGTTTGCGCCTGCTCGTGAAATCGGCGACCTCCGCTTCCGCCGCGACAGCGGTTGAGACCGGGCCGTGGCTGGTGTCGCACCGCGGGCGCACCGTTTTCACGCCGCAAGAGTTGCCGGTTTTCACGGCGCTGGTCGGGCGTGGTTTTGCGGGCGGCGAGGCCAAAGTGATGGTCGCTCTCAGCGGCGCCGAAGGCGCGCGAGGCGAGCAGATCGGCACGGTGGCGCTGCCTGCCGTCGACCAGAGCCCGTATGATTCCCGTGCATTCACTTTGCAGACTTTGTGTCTGCCGGTCGGCGATCATCAGCTTTGGATCGAGACGGCGTCCGGAGCCTCGGCGAAACTGCCTGTATCCGTCGTCCCGTGGGAGTATCGCAGTTCCTTTTTCACCGAAACGACGAGCCATTGCACGGGCCAGTGGCCGGCCACCGACGCGGGCTTGCAACTGCTCGCGGATGACGGGGTCCAGATGGTCGCCAGCTCGGGTTTTCACAGCGTGCTCGATACGCACATGCCCTCACTGGGACCGACGGGCTCCGGCCCCGCCGAAGCCAATCTCAAACGATCGGAAAACGACCTGCTGCTCGAGCGCCTGCTCCGGCACGGTATACGTTCGGTCGATCTCACGCCGATGCGCGGCGAGGTCATGTACCTGGAGTCGCTCTCGTACCATCACAGCTACGCGCCGACGGTCGAGCGGATGATCCGCAAGATGCAGCTCTACACGCAGCAGACCGCCGATTATCCGTCGGCGTGGGGGGTGAATTACAGTTGGTTTCCGCAGCTCGGCGGCTACTCGGAAGGCGGGGTGCCGACCGATGCGCACGTCGCCGACCGGAACCGCGTGCTGGGCGAAAATCTCGCGCAAGCCGGCTTTGTCCCGCTGACCAAGGAAGAGCGCGTGTGGCACGCGGCGAACAAGTTTTCCAGCGATCCCACCGCGCGCGCTAAGGCGCTCGACCTGCAGAAGCGCGCCGTCGCCTACTGGAAGGCCCAGCAGGACTTCGGCTGGGGCCGGCACAACAAGCTCTACAACAACGCCGCGCGCGAGGTCAGCCCGGACACCATCTGCCTGCTGCTGGAGAATGCCGGCCATGACGCGCTGAAGCGCACCCGCTCGATCTTCGGCGACATGAACGCCAGCTTTTACGGCAGCTACACCGATTTCGGCGACTGGCCAATGTCTGCTGCGTTCACCACCGACTGGGCACGCGGCAACTCGCCCGGCCAGCCCGTCTGGATCACGACCTGTTGGGGGACGTCGCCGGAGGGAATGGTGAAGAGCCTGCTCCACGCCTTCTCGCGCGGCGCGGCCGGCGGCGGCGTACCGATGCAGGAAGAGGCCGGCCTGGCGCAGCTCGCGCGCCGCGGGAAGGGGCTGGCGTTCGTCACACAATTCGGCGCCATCGCCACGAAGGCGACGCCGGACAAGCGCTTCGCGATCCTGAGCACGGCCTCGGAGCAGGTCCTCGGAAACCAGGCGCAATACGTCTACCACGCGCTCTACATGCATCTCACGCGGCTCGGCTGCGCGCCCGTCATCGTCGATGATGTGGTGGCGGTGGAGAGGGGGATTCCCGCCGCCGTGAAAGTCCTCTTCCTCGCGCATCAACAGCAGCCGCTCGAGCCCGAGCTGGCGGAGGCGATCGCGGCTTTTCAGAAACGCGGGGGCAAAGTCGTGACGACGGCCGATTGCCTCGCCGAGGTGCCCGGCGCGGCGAAGCTCGACCAGCCGGTGAAGCAGCTCTGGGAGCTCGGCGGCTTCACGGCGGAGTCGCACGCGAATGTCCGGAAGGAGTTCGACGAGCATTTTCGTGAACCGCTCGCCGCCGTCCTCGCGCAGACCGGCGTCGCGCCGCTCGCCACAACCGATCCGGACCGCGCGATCGTGACCTGCCTCGACGCGGGTCCCGTGCGCTACGCGGTCGTCATTGCCGACTCGAAAGGCAAACACTCGAACATCTTCGACCCCACGCCGGCGCTGCCGGTTTCGCTGGAAGGCACGGGCTGGATCGTCCGCGATCTGGTGAAGCAGGCGACCCTGCCGACGACCACCAAAGATGGACGTACGGAGGTGGCCGTGGATCTCGTGACGGAGCCGGTGACGGTCCTCGCCCTCTATCGGAGCGCCCCGGCCGCGCTTGCGGTTCAAGACTACGCCGTGGTCAAGACAACGATGTTGGTGACCGCGACGGCGCAGGCGGCGGATCACTCGGAGCTCGGCCCGATTCCGCTCCGGATCGAATTGCGTGACCCTGCCGGCAGAGTTCATTCCACCCTCTACCGGGCCGCCGGCGAGCAAGCTGAATTCCACCTCAGCACGCTCGCGCAGGCGGGCGGCTGGAAACTGATCGTTCAGGAGCAACTGGGTGGGCTGACGTTCACCGCGAACGCGCCGTGGCCAGCTCCCTCCAACGTGCCGTCCTACGTTCCCACGATGCCGATTCCCGACGTTCATGTCGTCAACGAATCGCACACGCGCTCCTTTCTGCGCCGGACCGGCGAGAAGCTGGTCATCGTCGAAGCGGGCCAGGAAGCGCTGCTGCCCGTCGCGAAAAAGCTCGTCGAGCAGTTGACCGCGGCGGGGCAAAAGGCCCGCCTTTGGCAGGTGCGCCCGCAGGATTTCGATTCGATCCCGGTCCGCTGGTATCCGCAAGCCGACGATGTGACGCGGCTGCAGTCGGTCGCGACCGGCCAGCTCATCGGCTGGCGCGGGAATATGCAGCCATTCATCGACAAGGTGCAGCGCGTCCACATTCCGCAACGCGGGGGCTACGCGGAGGACGGTCCGTTTTTTATGGTCGGCGAAGACTGCGTGGTCTTCTCCGGAGGCCTGCTCGCCGAAAGCCTGCGCGCGGTGACGCCCTGGATGAATACGCCCAACGCACCGGGCCGCGCTCAGAGCCGCCTCGTGGTCTGTTTCAGCCCCTTCGCCGCGGACCGGCAGGTGCTGGCGCTCGTGGGCAATGACACGGCGGGTCTGGAGAAAGCCGCGGCCAGGCTGGTGGAGCTCGCGATCATCCCGCCGGCGCCGCCTGACACGCGAAAGCGAACCGAGCTGCTCATGGTCCCGCTCGCGCTCGAAGGCACGAGCGCGACAACGCCCGTGGCCACGCCGCTGCGTGATTTCACGCCGACCCAGCGGACCTTGAAACTCCTCGCCAACCCGCGCGGCCAAGCGGCGCTCTTCCTCGATGGCAAGGCTGATACGCTGGCGTTGGTCGACGAGCAGGGCCGCATCACCGGGACCGTCGCGGCCGATGCCAGCCGCGTGACGCAGGCGCGGATGGACGATGATGGCCGGGTCTGGACGCTGACCGCGCGTGGCACCGCACGGGACAAGGCGTGGCATTTTGAAAACGCCCACGAGCTCACGCTGCCCCGCCTCGCCCCCGATGGCACGACGGAGGGTGAAGTGATCGC
>JAQGON010000128.1 GCA_028293565.1 Verrucomicrobiota bacterium
ACGTTCGATGTTCGCCCGGTTCCGGCCGTTCCTCCGGCCGTTCCTCCGGCCGAACTGCGATCTTCGAACTGCGAACTGCGATTTGGGGGATAGTCAGTCGAACGTCGGCCACACCGCGCCGGGGATCGGCCGCCAGAGGATGTTCCGGTCGATGCGCGGCTTGAAGTGCCGGTATTTCTTCATCAGCCGGATTTTCTGGCGGAGGAGGCCGGGGAGGTCTTCGCCGTAGAAGAACGTGTTGTTGCCGACCTTCGAGGTGATCAGCACCTCGGTGGCCGCGTTCTCGAGGAGGTCGATGAGCTCGGCCGTGTTCTCGAGCTCAAGGTCGATCGCGGCCTGCAGGTGGCGCTCGTGCCGGCGCTTCGCCGCGGCGGTCGTGCTCTCAAGGTAACCGTAGACGTGCGCGCACCACGCGCAGACCATGCGCAGCGACCGGCACCAGGCGCGGTAGGCGCGCACGCGGTCGAGGAGGTCGGTGAAGACCGCCTGCGCGCCTTCGTTTCCGGCAGCGCGGGTCCGCAGGCGCGAAAGGCGGGCCAGGAGTTTTTCGAGGCGCGGGAATACATTCCGGTCGAAGGCGCGCGCCGCCTTTGCGCCATAGTCCCTGGTGACCAGGTCGAAGAGGACGTCTTTGCCGAGATCGTTGATCCCGGGATTATTGTGCTGGAAGCATCCGTGCCGCTCGTAATACGCGCGTTCCTTTTCCGGGATCGCCTCGATGTCGGGCACATACGGACGATCTAACGTGCGCTGCCAGCAGAAACCGAAGCCGGTGAACAACGGCACCGGCGGCTGCCAGCTGAGCGCGTCCTCGAAATCCGTCCAGGCGGCCACGAGGGCCTCCGCATGCTGGTCGCCGACGAAACCCCGCGCGGTGGCGTGGAGAATTCTTTCGACCGGAACGTGCGGCATGAATTGTCCGGCCCGCAGCACGGCGGGATTCGGCCAATAGGGACTGGCCGTTGTGTTCCCGAGTCCGCCGAGGGCGCTGATGCGGCGGACGCCGAGACGACGCATGGCCGCGAGCTTCTGGTGCAGCATGCGCGGGTACGGGATGCCTGCGAGCGGCTCGTAGTTTCCAGTGCTGCCCGCGGAATACTGGAGGACGGGATCGATCCCGTGCGCCCGAGAATCCCGGAGCACGGCACGTTCGCTCTTGTCGATCGACGGCTGCAGCGCGCTGCCGGCAACTCCGCCCATTTCGGGATAGCGCGGATGCGTGTAGGGCAGGTGGTATCCGCGGACGAGGAGCGAGGCCGCCTCCCAGGTAACATGGTCGCCCATTCCCGCCTTGATGTGATCCTGCTCGAGCTTGAAAGGCTCGATGCGGAGGATGACGTCGAAGTCCGGATTGATTTCCGCGGCCGCGGTCTGGAGGTTGCGCAGGTAGCGGGCGATGCTTTCACCGGCGGCCTGCGCGACCTTCTCGTGGTTGCGCCATTCCCGGATCATATAGGGCCCGCCATTGCGGCCGACGTACAGCGAACCCGTGTGTTCGAACCCGGCGCCGCTGTCGTTGGTCCAAACCGACAGGTAGCTGAGATCCGGGACTTCCGTCATCAACGCCTGGAGCGCGGCGCGGTAGTGCTGCCTGGTCACCGGATGATCCTGTGCGAGGCAGAAGCGCGGGAGCCGCGAGCGGAACGGATGGTCGACGCGCGCCCCGCGAAGCGTGGGATAGCGCTGGAAAAATCGCTCGGGCAACGAACGCGGCTCGAACATGCAGACACCGGGCCGCAGGCCGTAGCGGCGTCCGAGCGCGGCGAGGTCCTTGAGATGGTTGAGGTTTGCCTCGAGATAATGCGCGGGCCAGACGCCCCGCGTCAGCGGCGTGTCGACGAAATGATTGAACCCGGGGCTGTAGGTATAGAACTGTGGATAATATTCCGACTGGACGGTGTCCTCGAACGGCATGTGCGCCTGGAGTCCGTTCACCTCCAGATGCGTGAAACCGTTTTCGGCGAGCGTCGCGACGTACTGCTCGCGGTCGAATTTGCGCGCGGTGCGCCAGTACTGGGTGAGTACGCTGTCGGAGAGCGGCCGGTTCAGGTCGAACGCCGCCGGGATCAGCACACCGCGGTCCAGCTTCGCGCGCGCGGCGTCGGTCAAGCCGTTCGCCAGCAGTCGCACGGCCGCGAACAGGAACGCCGGCTCATTCGCGATGATTTCGCCGGCGCCGGATTCCGTGAGGCGAATCCACATCCAGGCGCCCGCCGCTGGTGCGCCGGCGACCTTCGCCCATCCGCGCGACGCCAGGGCGACGTTGATGCCGCGGCCCGGCGCGAGGGACGGGCTCGCCGGAGCGTTCGCCTGGCGCGCGAGTTCCTGGGCCGCCGTCTTTTCGACCGGCTGGAACCTGGCGGGATAATTCACGCGACGCACGTTCAGCATCGCAGCGGAGAAGGGGGCAACGCTCATCGGCGGCGTCATTTCCGACCGATTCCGATCCGTTTGAACAGAAGATAACGAAGGGAACGCAGCGCCGCCGATGCGCGGAGTCCGGGTTGCAGGCGGAGGACGGTCCGGAACCCAAAAAATCCCTGGGCTCCGCCTGCAACCCAGAGGCCGTCGGCGGACAGCGCTTCGTTACCTTCGTTCGCTTCTGTTCAAATTCCGTTCTCCCCGAATTTTCACGCGACTTCGCCTTGCCTTCGGCCGCCCCGGCGGCCAACCCAAAAGCCTCATGCGCGTCCTTCATTACCCCGAATTCGACCGTCTGGAAGTGCGGGACCTCGACGTGACGTCGCCGCGACCGGACGAAGTGCGCGTCAGGGTGGCGGCCTGCGGGCTTTGCGGGAGCGAGCTCGAGTCCTTCAAGAATCGCAGCCCGCGGCGGCCGCCGCCCCTCGTGATGGGCCACGAATTCTGCGGCGTCGTCGAGCAGGTCGGCAGCGAGGTCCGCCAGTGGAAACCCGGCGCGCGGATCGTGAGCAACTCCCTCGTGCCGTGCGGGCAGTGCGTCCGGTGCCAGCGCGGCGACACGCACCTTTGCGCGCACCGGCAGATTTTCGGCATGCACCGGCCGGGGGCGTTCGCGGAATTCGTCAATGTTCCTGCGCGCTGCCTGATCCCGTGGCCGGAGAACCTGCCCGCGGAAGCGGCGGCGCTCGCGGAGCCCCTCGCGAACGGCATTCACATCGTCAATCTGACACAGCACCTGCCGGCGGCGACGGCGCTCGTGATCGGCGCGGGCCCCATCGGACTGTTCTGCCAGCAGGCGCTGCAGGTGCTGCGCGGTTCGCGGGTGTTCGTCGCGGACCTGAGCCCGGACCGTCTCGCGGTGGCCAAGAAACTCGGGGCCGCCGGCGTGATCCATTCGCGCGAGCAGGACCCGGCGAAGGTGATGCTCGAGCTGACCGGCGGCGAGGGCGCGGACCTGGTGGTCGACGCCGTCGGCGCGTCGGCGACGAAGCGGGGATCGCTGGAAGCGCTGCGCCCCGGCGGCGCGGCGGTGTGGATCGGCCTGCATGAAAACCCGCTCACCTTCGATTCCTATGCGATCACCCTGCCCGAGAAACAGGTGCTCGGGACCTACGCCGCGAAAATCGAGGAGTTGCAGCAGGCGCTCGAGCTGATGGCGTCGGGCAAGGTGGACGCGCTCTCGTGGGTGCAGCGGTTTCCGCTCGAGGAAAGCGTCCCCGCCTTTCGCCGCATGCTCGCGGCCAAGGGAAGCGATCTCAAGGCCGTGATTTGTCCGTGAGATGAAATTCGACGGAAGAAATCCGGGATCCGAAGTTTCCCGTTTATGAAGGCCCCGGCCCGCACTCCCATCCCGAACCGGTTCAAGGGAAAAGTCGCGCTCGTGACGGGCGGCACGAACGGCATCGGCCAGGCGATCGCGCTCGAGCTGCTGCGCGAGGGCGCGACGGTGGCGGTCACGGGCCTGCCGGCGGATGCGGACGAAGGCCGGCGCGTGTTCGCCGCCGCGGGATTTTCGCCGCTGCTCATCGCCGGCGACCTGGCCGACCCGGCGTTTTGCCGGCAGCTCGCGGGCGACGTGGTGCGGCAGCTCGGGCGCATCGATTGCCTCGTGAACAACGCGTTTTCCTTTCTGGCCAAGGGACTCGACGCGACGCGCGAGGATTTCGAGCGTTCGTTCAACGTCGGTCCCTTCGCCTTCGCGCAGCTGATCCAGCTCGTGGCCGAACCGATGAAACGGAACGGCGGCGGGGCGATCGTGAATGTTTCCAGCATCTCGTCGTGGGTCGCCCAGCCCAACCGGTGGACGTACAACACGGCGAAGGGCGCGGTTTCGCAGCTCACGCGCTGTGCGGCGCTCGATCTCGCCCCCCACCGGATCCGCGTCAACAGCGTCAGCCCCGGCTGGATCTGGACTCGCGAAGTCGACAAGGCGGCCGGCGGCGACCGCGCGAAATACGATCCGATCTGGGGGCAGTACCATATGCTCGCGCGCATGGGTCATCCGGTTGAGATCGCGGGGCCGGTGCTGTTTCTGCTGAGTGACGATGCGTCGTTCATCACCGGCACGGACCTTCCGGTCGACGGCGGTTACAACGGCCTCGGCCCGGAAGGCCTCGGGCAGACCACCAAAATCGCCGGAACCGAGTGAAGCCGGCGCCTCGATCCCGAATTTCCAATTCCGAATTCCCAATTTCGCATCCCGAATATCCCGAACCCTCCATGCCCAAACCTCGCGTCCTTGTCACCGATCACGGATTCCCGAATCTCCGCCACGAAGAGAGCGCCATCGCGGCGGCGGGCGCGGAGCTGGTCGTCGCGCAATGCAAGACCGCGGAGGACGTCGTTGCCGCCGCGGGGACGGCCGATGCGCTGCTGGTGCAGTGGGCGCCGATCAACGCGTCGGTGATCGCGGCGCTCGCGCGCTGCAAAGTGATCGTTCGCTATGGAATCGGCGTCGACAACGTCGACCTCGCGGCGGCGAAGGCGCGCGGCATCGCGGTGTGCAACATTCCCGACTACGGCATCCACGAGGTCGCCGAGCACGCGGTCTCGCTCGGGCTTGCGCTCTCGCGGCAGCTCCCGCAGATCGACCGCCGGCTTCGCGGCGGAACGTGGAAGATCACGCCGGACAAGCCAATGCCGGCGCTGCGCGAAACGACATTCGCGACGGCGGGTTTCGGCCGGATCGCGCGCACCGCGCACGAGATGATGCGCGGCTTCGGCGGGAAGCGCATTGCGTTCGACCCCTATGTGGACGCCGGGGTGATGACGGCGGCGGGGGTGGAGAAAGTCGACCTCGAGCAGCTTTTCACCCGCGCCGACATCCTGTCGCTGCATCTCCCGCACACGCCCGAGACCACGCATTTCGTCAATGCCGCGCGGCTGGGCCAGATGAAGAAGAACGCGATCATCGTGAACACGGCGCGTGGTCCGCTGATCGACACGAAGGCGCTGGCGGCGGCGCTGCAGGGCGGCGCGATCGCGGCCGCGGGCCTGGATGTCTTCGAGAAGGAGCCGGTGGAAAAGGATCATCCCCTGTTTGCCTGCGCGAACGCGCTGCTCACCTCGCACGTCGCCTGGTACAGCGAGAGCAGCATCCCCCGGCTGCAGCAGCTCGCCGCCGAGGAAGTGGTGCGCGGGCTCCGCGGTGAACCGCTAAAAAACCAGGTGAACCGGTGACGCGTGCGTGCGCGCGATTTTGGATTCAAGAATCAAATTAAAGATCGATCGGCCTGCCCTGCGGCGGCTCGTTCTTCTTCAATTTTCAATATCGAACCTTCAATCGCGCCCCCCCGCGCGCATCCCATGCCTGCATTTCCGATCGTCGACACCCATCTCCACCTTTGGGAGCCCGCACGGCTGCGCTATCCGTGGCTGGCGGGCGTGCCGATGCTGAACCGGGATCATCTGATCGGGGACTACCGGAAGGCCTGCGGTCCGGTGCAGGTGGCGAAAATGGTGTTCCTCCAATGCGAGGCCGATTTCGCGCAGTTTCAGGAGGAGGCGGACTGGGCGACGGAAATTTCGCGCGTCGATCCGCGCCTCCGCGGCATCGTGCCCTGGGCGCCGCTGGAAAAAGGCGACGCCGCGGAGGCGGACCTGGCGCGGCTGGCGGCGAATCCGCTGATCAAGGGGATTCGCCGGATCATCCAGTTCGAAGCGGATCCGGAATTCTGCCTGAAGCCGGGATTCGTCCGCGGCGTGCAGCTGCTCGCGCGGCACGGGCTGAGTTTCGATTTGTGCATCAGCCACCGTCAGCTCGCGAACACGCTGAAGCTGGTGCGGCAGTGTCCGAACGTGGCGTTCATCCTGGACCACATCGGCAAGCCGGACATCAAGGGCGGACTGCTCGACCCGTGGCGCGCCGAGCTGCGGGAACTGGCGAAACTTCCCAACGTGTGGTGCAAGATGTCGGGGCTCGCGACGGAGGCGGATTTCCAGAAATGGACCGCCGCGGACCTGCGTCCCTACCTCGAGCACGTGATGGATTGCTTCGGTTTCGGGCGCGTGATGTTCGGCGGCGACTGGCCGGTCTCGACGCAGGCGACGGATTATCCGCGCTGGGTGAACACGCTCGACGACGCCCTCAGGGGCGCGTCGCCCGACGAACTTCACCGGCTCTACGTCAGGAACGCCGAGGCGTTTTACCGCGTGTAGCACGGGTCTCCCGACCCGTGAAGTGGGACGCAGCCTACTGTGGCCGTCGAGCTTTGCCGTCATGCTCGAGTCCAGCTTCACGGGTCGGGAGACCCGTGTTACCCCGGTTCATTGGCAGCGAAGGCGAAGGATCCCTTGTTATCCTTCACCGCGGCAACGTTGGTCGACGGATCTCGCTGCTCATGAGGCCTTGAGGGGCTTGGACCAGAGCAGTTGGATTTCGTCCGGCAGTTCTGGATAGGCCTGTGGGTTGACGGCCTGGAGGACGCAGCCCGATTTCGCGTACAGCCGACACGCCGCGACGTTGATGTTTTGGGTTTCGATCTTGAGTTCGGTGCATTCGCGCGATCGCGCCCAGTGCTCGGCGGCGTCAAGGAGCGACGAGCCAACCCCGAGCCCGCGCAGGCCCGGTGCGACGCGGATATCCCAGATCACCGCGAGATCGCCGCGCTCCTCGAGCATCGTCACACCCGGCGTGCGGTGCGCGATCACCACGCCGCCGGCCAGTCGCGAATCGACGTGCGCGCGAAAGTATCCCCAGTTCGTGAGGTCAAAATATTTCGCCCACTGCGTGGGTCCTTCACGCGCGATGGCATCGTAATCTTTGAGGTAAGGGGAGGCGATCTCGCGCTCCGTCAGCACCCATGCGCTCGGTTCACCGGGTTTGGCGGCAATCTCGCAGACTCGCTCCACGCGAAACGAAATCGGGATCTGCGCCAGTTCCGCCACGTCGCGGATCGGCGCCTCGGCCAAGGCCACTTTCATCCCACCGAGTCCGCCGGGGTTGAAGGACCTTCCGACTCCATGACCTGGAGCGCCCTTTCGTAATCTTCGTCGGCCACGTCGACCTTCACCCCGCCTAGGGCGTTTGAATAGAGCCAGTCCACGG
>JAQGON010000170.1 GCA_028293565.1 Verrucomicrobiota bacterium
GAAGGCATCAACACGATGGCGTACAACCGCTGCATCGGCACCCGTTACTGCGCGAACAACTGCCCGTACAAGGTCCGCCGCTTTAATTTCTTCGACTTCAACGAGCGGCGCCTGGACAGCCTTTACCTCAGCCAGCTCGGCCCCAAGGGCATGCCCGAGCTCGTGCAGATGGTGAAGAATCCGGAAGTCACCGTCCGCATGCGCGGCGTGATGGAGAAGTGCACCTACTGCGTCCAGCGGATCCAGAACGGAAAGATCGAGCACCGGGTGAAAGCCAGCCAGGCCGGCCGGCCGGCGGACGTCGTCGTCCCGGACGGCACGATTCGCACCGCCTGCCAGCAGGTGTGCCCCGTCGAGGCCATCGTCTTCGGCAACATTCTCGACACCGGGAGCGCCGTCTCGAAGGCCAAGGCCCGCGAGCAGGATTATGCGCTGCTCGGCTACCTGAACATCCGGCCGCGGACCACTTACCTCGGCAAGCTTCGCAATCCCAATCCTGAGATGCCCGATTACGCCGCGCTCCCGCTCAGCCGCGTTGAGTACAACAACAAGAACCACCCCGCCGGCCACGAGGCCCACGGGGCAGGGGAGCACGCTCCGGCCCACGGCGAAACCGCACCCGAGGAGCGCCACGGATGAACACCGCCGAACAGGCCGCGCTGCCGGTCATTCTGGATGAGGTGAAGCCCGCGGTGCTGCCGCGCGCGGTGCTCGTGGCGAACGACCGGAGCTTTTCCTGGATCACGGAAAAGATCTGCGGCATCATCGAGGGCAAGACGCCCGCGTGGTGGTGGTGGTGCTTCGCGGTCGCCTGCTTCGTCGCGTCGTTCACGGTCGCGGGCCTGACCTATCTCGTGGCGACGGGTGTCGGCGTCTGGGGCCACGCGAATCCCGTCAACTGGGCGTGGGACATCGTCAACTTCGTCTTCTGGATCGGCATCGGCCACGCCGGCACGCTCATCTCCGCGATCCTTTGCCTCCTGCGCCAGAAGTGGCGCACGTCGATCAACCGCGCCGCGGAGGCGATGACGATCTTCGCCGTCGTCTGCGCGGCGATCTTTCCGGTCTTCCACGTCGGACGCATCTGGTACGCATGGTTCCTTTTCCCGATCCCGAACTCGAACTACATCTGGCAGAACTTCCGTTCGCCGCTCGAATGGGACGTGTTCGCGGTGTCGACGTACGGAACGGTCTCCGTCCTTTTCTGGTACATCGGCCTGATCCCCGACCTGGCTGTGCTGCGCGACCGGTTTGAGGCGGTGGGCAACCGGTTCCGCTCCTTCCTGTACGGGGTCTTCGCGATGGGCTGGCGCGGTTCGAATCGCCACTGGAGCAACTACGAGATGGCGTACCTGATCCTGGCGGGCGTCTCGACGCCGCTGGTGCTTTCGGTGCACACGATCGTGTCGTTCGATTTCGCCGTCTCCCTGCTCCCGGGCTGGCACACGACGATCTTCCCGCCGTACTTCGTCGCCGGCGCCATTTTCTCCGGCTTCGGCATGGTGCTCACGCTGATGCTGCCGCTGCGCGCGGTCTATCACCTCGAGGACCTGATCACGCAGTACCACATCGACTGCATGTGCAAGATCACGTTGGCGACCGGCACGATCGTCGGCTACGCCTACGCGATGGAGTTCTTCATCGCGTGGTACGGCGCGAATCCCTACGAGGGCTTCGCGTTCATCAATCGCGCCTTTGGACAATACGCCTGGGCGTACTGGATCATGATTTCCTGCAACGTCATCACGCCGCAGTTCTTCTGGTTCCGGAAGGTCCGCCAAAACACCACGATGGTCTGGGTGCTCTCGATCTTCGTGAACGTCGGCATGTGGTTCGAGCGCTTCGTCATCATCGTGACGTCGCTGGCCCGCGATTTCCTGCCGTCGAGCTGGGGCTATTACAGCCCGTCGGTCGTCGAGATCTTCACGTTCTTCGGGACGTTTGGCGTGTTTTCGGTGCTGTTCCTCCTCTTCATCCGGTTCCTGCCGATCATGCCGATGGCGGAGCTCAAGGCCGTGACGCCGCAGGCGGACGTTCACGGACACGACGACGTCAGCGGCCATGGCGATCCCGCCATCGTGCACGCAACCCACTGATCACCGACCATGGCTGCACCCTCCTATGGCCTGATCGCCACCTTCGACACGACCCCCGCGCTGTACCATGCGGCGGAGAAGGTGCGCGATGCCGGATACAAGAACTGGGACTGCATCACGCCCTTCCCGGTGCACGGCTTGGACAAGGCGATGGGCCTGGGCCGCTCGCGCGTGCCGCGGATTTCGCTCGCCGGCGGCATCATCGGCTTCCTCACGGGCATGTCGATGATCTGGTGGACCGGCGCGTACGACTACCGGCTGACGGTCGGCGGCAAGCCGCTGTTCAGCCCGATGTTCGCGTTTCCGGTGAGCTACGAGCTCACGATTCTTTTCACCGCGTTCGCGACGATCGGCGGCATGTTCATCGTGAACGGGCTGCCGATGCACTATCACCCGGTGCTGAAGTACGACCAGATCCGGCGCGGGATGGATGACACGTTTTTCATCGTGATCGAGGCGCGCGACCCCCGTTTCAACCTGGCCAATACCAAGGCGCTGCTCGAACAGGCCGGCGGCCGCGAAATCAAGGAGCTGGAAGCCTGAGCCATGCGCAACGCCTACCTCGTCACCGCGTTCATCGCGGTCCTCCTGGTTTCCCTCCTCGGTTTTCGCGAGACGCGATTCACGAGCCCGCCCCTCGACGTTTTTCCGGAGTGGGCCTTTCCCGGGATGAAGCGCCAGTCGAAACCGCGCCCCCAGGGCGCAAGCCGGTTCTTCGCCGACGGCCGCGCGGACCGTCCGCTGCCCGCGGGCGTGGTCTCGCGCGACGAACTGCGCAACGACGACACGCTTTTTGCCGGCAAGGCCGCCGACGGCAGCTGGCTCCACGGATACCCCGCGGACATCAAGGTGGACGCCACGCTGATGGCGCGCGGGCACGAGCGTTTTTCGATCTACTGCCAGCCCTGCCACGGCGCCCTCGGCGACGGCAACGGCATCACGAAGCAGTACGGCATGGGCGCGACGCCCACCTACCATGATCCGCGGCTCCGCGACATGGCCGAGGGCGAAATCTTCAACACCATCACCCACGGCAAGGGGAACATGCTTTCCTACGCCGACAAAATCGTGCCCGAAGACCGCTGGGCCGTGATCCTTTACGTGCGCGCCCTCCAGCGCGCCCAGACCGGCACCGCGGCCGACGTCCCGGCCGCCCACAAATCGGAGCTTGGCATCCCATGAGCACCCACGCTGCAACGGCTCCCGCTGCTCTTCCGTCCGAAACCGCGACGTCGGCCTCGGCCACGAGGGCCCTGATGATCGGCGCCGTCGGGCTCGTGCTGAGTGCCGCCGGCGTTTTCCTCTCGCCGGACAAACATGGTCCGGTGATGGCGTACCTCGTGGCGGTGACCTATTGGACCGCGATCGCGATCGGCATGCTCATGATGGTCTTCATCCATCACATCACGGATTCGTCGTGGTCCGTGGTCATCCGCCGGCAATGGGAGCACGGCGTCGCCGCCTTCAAATGGCTCGCCCTGCTGTTTCTCCCGCTGCTCGTCCTCGCATGGGTCAAACCCGGCTTCACCTGGCCGTGGATGGATCTCAATCACGCGCTGCACGGGCACGGCACAGTGGGGACGGACATCCTCTACCAGAAGAAAGCCGGCTTCCTGAACCTCGGCATGTTCACCGGCATGACCGTCGCGTTTTTCGCGATCTGGGTCTGGCTCTCGGCCCGCATCCGCCGGGCATCCTTTAACCAGGATGTCGACGGCAGCGTGGCGTGGACGCTGAAGAACCGGGTCAACGCCGCAATGGGCCTCCCGCTCGGCGCGCTCACGCTCACCTTTGCCGCGATCTACTGGGTGAAGAGCCTCGAATACCACTGGTTCTCGACGATGTACGGCGTCTGGTTCTTCGCGAACTGCATCCGCGGCGCGCTCTGCAGCACCGTCGTGATCATGGTGTGGCTTTACCGCCGCGGCGACCTCAACGGCATCCTGAACAAGAATCATTTCCACAGCATCGGACAGCTGATGCTGGCCTTCACCGTGTTCTGGGCGTACGTGACCTTCTCGCAGTATTTCCTGATCTGGAACGCGAACGTCCCGGAGGAAACCTTCTGGTACAATCTCCGCGAACTGAACCACGACGGCTCGACCAACCAGTGGTGGTACGTGGGCCTGGTGATCCTGTTCGGCCACTTCGTCGTGCCGTTCTGCGCGCTTCTCTCGTACCGGTTCAAGGTCACGCATCACATCATCCGCCGGATCGCGTTCTGGATCCTGACCGTGATCCTGATCGACCTCTGCTACAATATTCTCCCGGCGCTCAAGGATGAGCACGGCGATTCGCTGCCGTTCCTCTCGATCAACCTGCTGTGGGTGATCACGTCGGTCATCGGCGTCGGCGGCGTCTGTATCTGGGCGTATCTCCGCAGCCTTCCCACCACCAAGCTCATCCCGATCCGCGACCCGCGCATCGGCGAGTGTCTGACCCACCATGAGTGATTCCTCCCGCTCCGCCCCGCTCGTGACCATCCTGACCGTGATGGCCGGCTGCGCGCTGTTTCTCGTGGTGATCTACTACGTTTATCTCCCGCGCCGGACCGGCGCGTTTGTCGATGACGGGATTCACACGATGACGCAGCGCCGGGAAAATCTCGCGAAGCTCCGCGAGAAGGAGGCCAAGCAGGCCGGCGCCTATGCCTGGGCCGACCAGAAGACGGGCGTCGTCCAGCTCCCCCTCGACCGCGCGATGGAACTGACCCTGCAGAAATACGCGTCCCGGAAATAGCCGCGAGCGCAGACCCTTTAACCGAGATGATCACCGCCCCCACCGCCGTCACCACGGCTGAAGTCACCGAGATCGACGCTTCGGCGCGCCCTCCGCTGCTTCTGCTGATCGGCTCCGCGCTGGCCTGGCTCGTCCTGAGCGGCGCGCTGGCGCTGGTGAATCTAGTGCAGCTGCACACGCCGTCGTTCCTCGCGGACTGCTCCGTGCTGACCTTCGGCCGCACGCAGGCGATGCAGGACTCCGCGTTCATCTACGGCTGGGCGGCCAACGCCGGGCTGGCCGTGGCCCTCTGGATCCTCGCGCGGTTGGGCGGCTCGCCGCTGCGTTCGCTGAACTGGGCGATGGCCGGCGCGGCGTTCTGGAACATCGCCCTCACCGTCGGGCTCATCGGCATCGCGACGGGCGACGGCACCTCGCACGCCTGGCTGCATCTTCCGCGTTACGTGCTCCCGGCGATGCTCTTCGCCTACGCGGCCATCGCGGTCCCGGGTGTGCTTGCCTGGACGGGACGCGACCGCGAGATGACCTATGCCTCGCAGTGGTACGCGGTCGCGGCGCTGTTTCTCTTCCCGTGGCTGTTCTCGATCGCGCAGACGATGCTCGTGTTCGTGCCGGAGCGCGGGGTGCTCCAGGCGCTGGTGGCGGGCTGGTATGTCCAGGGCGCGTGGACGCTCTGGCTCGCCCCGCTCGCGCTGACCGCCGCCTACTACCTCGTGCCGAAGGTGGGCGGGCGCGTGATTCCCAATTACGATTTCGCGGCGTTGAGTTTCTGGACACTGCTCTTCGTCGGCGCGTGGACGGGCGGCCGGCATCTGATCGGCGGGCCGATCCCGGCCTGGGTGGCGACGATCGGCGGCGTGTCCTGCGCGCTGCTGCTGTTCCACTACATCGTCGTCGCCGTGAATCTCCGGGACGCGTTTGTGACCGGCGGCAGCATCGTGCTGAAGTTCGTGCGGCTCGGGGTGGCGGCGTACGTGTTCGGCGGATTTCTCGACGCGGTGACGGCGATTCGCGGCGTGGCGCTGGTCACGCAGTTCACTTTTTTCAGCGCCGCCCAGTCCCAGCTCGCGATCAGCGGCGGATTTTCCCTCACGATTTTCGGCGCCATTTATTTCCTGGTCCCCCGCATCACCGGCCAGCCCTGGCCGTCGGCCGGCCTGATCCGCGTCCATTATTTCTGCGCGCTGCTCGGCACGGCCGGCCTGGTCGCCGGGCTGGCGGTCGCCGGCTGGATCCAGGGCCATGAGCTGAACGATCCCGCGGTGACGTTCGCCGTCATCGGGGCCCGCACGAAACCCTGGCTGCTCCTGGCGACTGCGGCGCAGGCCGTGCTCCTGCTCGGCAATGTCCTCCTGCTGGCCCATCTGATGCGGGCGGTTGCGTCCAAGCTGCTCGCGCCGGTCGTCGTCGTGATTTTCCGCCAGCCCCCGCCGATGGGGGCGCCTGCGTCATGAAAAACGGCTTCCTTTTCTTCCTCGGTCTTTTCTTCTCCCTCGCGATCGCGTGGGCCGGGATCGTCCTGGGCTCTCACGTCCAGCTGAGCCACCTCGCCCCGTATTTCGACGAGAACGAGGGCAAGGCCTTCCCCGAGCGCCTGCCGGGGATCGCCGTCCGCGGCCAGCTGGTCTATCAGGATCTCGGCTGCGCCGCCTGCCATACGCAGCAGGTCCGGCGTCCGGACTTCGGCAGCGACAAGGCGCGCGGATGGGGCGACCGCCAGAGCGTCGCCCGCGATTATATCAGCCAGCCTGCCGTTCAGCTCGGCGAGAGCCGCTTCGGCCCGGACTTGGCGAATTTCGGCGCGCGGCCCCATGCGGTCGATGCCGCACGGCTGACCCAGTATCTCTACGAGCAGCATAACGGGATGCCCTCGTATCGTTTCCTCTTCGAGACGCGGCGAATCGCCGGCGAGCGCGCCGCGAACGCGTTGAACGCGCCGGCGCCCGCCGGCAGCGAAGTGGTCCCGACGCCGCGCGTGGTCGCGCTCGTGGCCTACCTCCAGAGTTTGAACAACGTGTACGAATATCCCGAAGCCCGTCCGGTGGTTCCTCCGGCCGCCGAAAAGAAGGAGGGCGAGCACCCGGCTGCGCCCGCCGCCGCGAAAAAGGAAGGGGTGCACAAATGAGCGCCCGGGACCCGGTTGATCCGCGGCTGGAGCAGGCCGGAGCTTCCGATGACAGCCTGTTGACCGCGCACGAAAAACTCCTCGGCCGCAAGCCCGAGGACGGCGCGCATTACCGGCTGCTGCCGCTCGCGCTCCTGTTTGTGTTCAGCGGGCTGATTTTCTACGCGGGCACTTACCTCAATCATTTCTCGGGCCACTATAACGCGGCGATCTTCGACGAAAACGCGCATCCCGCCAGCACCGCGGCGGCCGTGCCGAAGGGCGATCCGATGGTGATCGGAAAGAAAAACTTCGAGCTGGTCTGCGCGACCTGCCACCAGACCACGGGCCTCGGCGTCGCCGGGGTTTATCCGCCGCTGGCCGGCTCCGAGTGGGCCACCGGCTCCGAGGAACGCGTGATCCGCATCGTGCTCTACGGACTCAAGGGTCCGATCAAGGTGAAGGGCACCGACTTCAACGCGGCCGCCATGCCTGCCGTAGGCCGCGTCGCCGGGTCCGGCTACAACTGGAGCGACGACCGCATCGCCGCCGTGCTGACCTACATCCGTGCATCGTTCGGCAACAAGGCCTCCGCTATCACGCCTGAGCAGGTCGCCGCCATCCACACGAAGGAAGGCGACCGCAAGGAATGGTCGCAGGACGAGTTGCTGAAGATTCCGTGATCGGCAGCAGTTGGGGCGGTGGAACGCATTGCCCTCAATGCGTTGGCCGCTCCGTCGATCCCAGCGGTCCGCTCAACTCCTCTTCACTCGCCGAGCTTTTTGCCGGGCACGAGGTAGCCCTGCACATAATCCCTGACCGCATCCGCGAGCGGCGTCATTGTCCGTTCGTAGCCGGTCGCGCGCAGCTTCGCGACATTGGCCTGGGTGAAATACTGGTACTTTCCCCGCAGGACTCCGGGCATGTCGACGAATTCAATTTCCGGCTCGCGGCCGAGCGCCGCGAAGATCGCGCGAGTCAGCGTCAGCCAGGTGTTCGCCTGGCCCGAACCGAGATTGTAGAGCCCTCCCGCCTTCGGCGCCTGCTCGGCGAAGTGCAGCGTCATCTCGACCGCGTCCTTCACGTAGAGGAAATCGCGCATCTGCTCGCCGTCCTTGAACTCCGGCTTGTGGCTTTTGAAGAGCTGCACCTTCCCGTTCGCGAGAATCTGCTGGTAGGCCTTGTCGACCAGCGAGCGCATGTCCCCCTTGTGCTCCTCGTTCGGCCCGAAAACGTTGAAATATTTCACCCCCACGATCCGCTCGAGCCAGCGGGAGCGCTGGGCGTGGAGGTCGAAAAGATGCTTGGAGTAGCCGTACATGTTCAGGGGACGCAGCCGGCCGAGATCCTCGCTGACGTCGTCCATCCCCTGCGCGCCGTCGCCGTACGTCGCCGCCGAGGAGGCGTAGATGAAGCGCGCGCCCTGGCCAAGCGCCCAGGCCGCGAGCTCCTTGCTGACGCTATAATTATTGTCGACCAGGTAGCCCGCGTTTTTTTCGGTCGTCGACGAACAGGCCCCGAGGTGAAACACCGCGGTGAACCGGCCGAAGGCGCTGGGATTGGCGGCGAGCTGGCGGCGAAACGCATCGGCCTCCACGTAGTCGGCGAACCTGAGTGGAACGAGGTTCCTCCACTTCTCGTCGGAGCCCAGAAAGTCGGAGACGACGATGTCGGTGTGACCGCGCCGGTTCAGCGCCCAGATCAGCGCGCTCCCGATGAAGCCCGCGCCGCCCGTGACCAGAATTCGACCGGAAAGCGTGCTCATGCGTCCTTTGACATTTCCTCGGAGCGGGCCTTCGCCGCAAGCACGGTCTCGCGCAGGATCCCCCGGAAATCCCGCGCCTCCATCCGGTTCAGCCCGGCGAGCGTCATGCCCTTCGGCGAGGTCACCTGCCGGCGCAGCTCCTCCGGATCGGTTCCGCTGCGCGCGAGCAGCCGCGCCGCGCCGAGCACGGTTTCCACCGCCAGTTTCCGCGCGGTTTCCGGAGGGAGTCCGCCCGCCACGCCGCCGTCGCGCAGCGCGGCCGCGAACTCGAACAGAAACGCCGGTCCGCTGGCGCTCACCGCCGCCGCGATGTCCATCAGCGATTCGTCGAGCTGGAGTGACGTTCCGAGCGCGGCCAGCAGCGTTTCCACGGCCGCCCGGTCCGGGTCACTGAGCGGCGAGCGCGTGCACCATGCGGTCATCCCGGCGCCGATGCGCGCGGGCGTGTTCGGCATCGCCCAGACGAGGGCGCGGGCTTCGGGAAAGGTCTGCGCCAGCCGCGCGAGCCGTTTTCCGGCCAGCACCGAGAGGATGAGTTTTCCCGCGGTCAGCGAGGCGAGGCGGGGATCGGCGGACGCGAGCTGCTGGGGCTTGAACGCCACGACGAGGATGTCCGCGCCGCCGGCGAGCTCCGCCAGCGAACTCGCGAGACGGATGCCGGTCCGCGCGGCAAGGTCAGCCGCCGTGCGCCCGCTTCCGCCGAGGCAACTCAGGTCGGACGCGGCGACGGCGCCCTTGGCCAGGAGGCCGTCGACCATGGCGGAGGCCATGTTGCCGGCGCCGAGAAAGGCGAAACGGGTCGCACTCACGTCAGGGGTGAAAGGCGCTGGCTCCCATGCATCGTCCGGCACCCTGCGGACTCGAACGCGGGTTCGAGGCTCCAGCGCGTTGGGGGCAACGCGCTCGATCCGGACGCGACGCCGGTGTCGCACAGCGCGTGACACCGGGTGGAACGCATTGCCCCAATGCGTTGGACGCTCCGTCGAACGTTTCGGCCGGGCTCGCATCGCCAGCGCGTTAGGGGCAACGCGCTCCACCTTCGTGCGGCCGGCTTAGGCATCGCCGCTCTTGCGCGTCTTCTCGAGCGGATGGAGCAGGGTGGCGCTGGCGCCGCCGCCTTCGCGGTCGGTCAGCGTCACCTCCCCATCGAGGTTGCGCAGGGAGTGGCGCGCGATCGTGAGGCCCATGCCGACGCCGACGGTGTGCTTCGAACTGATGAAGGGCTCGAACACGCGGTCGCGGATTTCCGCATCGATTCCCTTGCCCTGGTCGTCGATGCGGAGCTGCAGGAACCGGCGGTGACCGGGTTTCTCCACGACTTCGGTGTGAATGGAAATCGGCCGCGGACCCGTGTGCTCCGTGCCGTAGGATTCGTAGGCGTTGATCAGCACCTTCGAGACGACCTCTTCGAAAATCTCGTAATTGGTGTCGAACGTGAAATCCCCGAGCGGGTTGTCGATCTTCACCGGCGCATCGAGCGAGTTCTCGATCCGGAAACGCTGGATGCTCCCCTCGATCAGGGTCTGGAGGTTGCCCTTCGCGAGCGGCGGGTTCGTCTTCACCAGCAGCAGGCTGAGCTGCTTGATGATCGACACGATCCGGCCCACGGCCTCCTCGACGTGGTGCGCGTTCTTTTTCACCTGTTCGGGTTTGTCGTAGTAGGCCTTGATCAGGTCGAGGTGGCCCATCACGACGCCGAGCAGATTGTTGAGGTTGTGCGCGATCCCCTGCGTCACGGCGCCGATCGTCGACGCCCGCCGTGCATCCACCAGCCGGCGCTGCAGGTCCAGCATCTCCCGGTTGACCTGCACAAACCGCAGCTGCGTCTGCACGCGCGCCAGGGTTTCGTCGAGGTCGATCGGCTTCGTGATGTAATCGACGGCCCCGACGTTGAGCCCCTCGATCTTGCCCTCCTTCGAGGTCCGGGCAGTGACAAAAATGACGGGGATGGAGCGGGTGTCCTCCGACGCCTGCAGCCGCTGGCACACCTCGATGCCGTCCATGTCCGGCATCATGACGTCGAGGAGGATCAGGTCGGGCTTTTCCTTCCGCACGACGTCGAGCGCCTCGATGCCGCTGTACGCCGCCACCACGCGCAGGTTTTCCCGCTCCAGCTTGCGTTTCAGCAGCTGGACGTTGATGGGCTGATCATCGACAATCAGGATCGTGGACGCAGGGCTCATTGGCCGGCGAGCAAAGCGACTGCCACCCCGGAGCGCAAGCAACTGCGCAGGCCGCCGGCCGGGTTTTTTCCCGCGGTGACGCCGTGGCACCGACCATCGGGTTTCGCCGCCATCTTACCGCCTATCCGTACGCTGAAGTTGGCTCGGCATTCGAGGTTGGAAGTTGAGCGTTGAAAGTTCGATGTTCGCCCGACCCACGGCCTGCGCTCCACCGGCCGGCGATGCCGGCGCTACTGTCCCGCGCGCAGGCGAAACGCCTTCACCGTGTTCTTCATCAGCATCGCCACGGTCATCGGACCCACGCCGCCCGGCACCGGCGTGATCTTGCCCGCGAGCGGCGCGACCGAGGGAAAATGCACGTCGCCGGTCAGGCGGTAGCCGTTTTTTTTGCTGGGGTCGGCGACGCGGTTGATGCCGACGTCGATCACCACTGCACCCCGCTTCACCATGGCGGCGGTGACAAACTCCGCGCGGCCGATTGCCGCGATCAGCACGTCGGCCTGGCGGGTCAGCGCGGGAAGATCGGCCGTGCCCGAGTGGCAGATGGTGACGGTGCCGTTGGCCCCGGCTTTCTTCTGCAGCGCCAGCAGCGCGATGGGTTTCCCCACGATCAGCGAGCGCCCCACCACGACGACGTGCTTCCCCTTGAGATCGACCCCCGTGCGCCGGAGCAGCTCCATGATGCCCGCCGGAGTGCAGGCGACGAATCCCGTGTCATCCTCCTGCGCGACCTTTCCGAGGTTGAGGGTGTTGAAACCGTCGACGTCCTTCAGCGCCGACACGCGGCGAAACGTGGCGACCTCGTCGATGTGCTTCGGAAGCGGCGATTGGACAAGGATGCCATCCACGTCGGGATCGGCGTTGAGCGCGTCGAGCAGGGCGAAAAGTTCCGGCTGCGAGATCGTGACGGGAGGGAGGATGATCCGGCTCGTGATGCCGATCTCGGCCGCGGTCTTTTCCTTTTTCTTCACATACGAAACCGATGCGGGATCCTCGCCCACGCGCACGAGGGCGATGCAGGGCTTGCGTCCCTGGATCGCCGCAACCTCGGCCTTGAGCTCGGCCGCGATGGCGGCGGCGATCTGGTTTCCGTCGATGAGTTCCATCTGGGGTGAAATCCGAAGGTCGAAATCCGCCATTCGGAGCGTCCGCGATCCGGATCCCGGATTTCCTGCTTCGCTCCTGCGGTCTTACCGCAGCTGCAGGCTTTCCACCTCGATCACGATGTCCTTGTGCGCGGGCACCGATTTGGCCGCGCCGTAGACGACGACGGTGTGGCCGACGTAGTTGTCGATCTGATCGGTGAGGAGGAGCTTGCTGACATCGAGATAAGCGTAGCGCGCGCCCGAGTCGTCGTTGAGCGCCCAGTCATAGGGGCGGCGCGGCCTGAAGGCGCTGCGGGTGGACACGAATTTTCCCTGGAACAGACGCGGCAGCGTGCTGGAGCCGCCGTCGCCGAGGTTCACCATTGGCGCGGGATGCCCGGCGGTCGTGACTCCGTAGGCGATCGGCGTGACCGGCGAGGCGTCGACCAGCGCCGCCTGCGGGTGCGGCGCCGGAGCGCTGGCGACTGCCGCGACCGCGCCATGGTTTCCCTCGACGTGAATGTAGCCGGTGATTTTTTTATCCAGCCGGATCTGCGTGAATTTGCCGTGCAGGCCCGTGATGTCGGTGCGGTCGCCGGGCTCGATCCTTGCGATCTCCGCGGCGTTCGCCTTTGGGCTGAGCAGGACCGGCGCCCCGACGCGGACGTCGAGGCTTTTCATGATGTCGCCGTTCTTCACGTAACCGTCAAAGGGCCCCGGCAGCGCGACCGCCATCCAGCCGGCGGGCGTGGAGGCGAAGGCGTCGGGCGCGGCGGCCGGCTCGGTGCCGGCCTTCAGGTAGGTGAGGGTGGGCGACGATTCGCTGGGCTGGGTGTGGACGGCCGTAGTCCCGGCCAGCGGCGCGGCAAAAGCCGCGGCGGGAAGGGCGAGCAGCAGGGCGATGAGGCGGAGGTTAATCTTCATGAGCGAGAGCGGACGGGAAAGCGGAGGCCTCGAGCGCCGCATGCGGAGTGCGCGGCGATTCGAAGAGCATCTCGATCTCCTTCGTAGAAAGTTGTTTCATCGCGTGCAACGGGATTCCTTTCAGCCGCAGCGCGCCGATCTGGTACCGGCGCAGGCGCTTCACGTCGTAGCCCAGCGTCGTGAACAGCAGGCGGATCTCGCGCTTCTTGCCATGGTGCATGTGCACGTCGAGGTGCGTCGAGTTGTGCGCCGCGCCGGGGTTCACGAGTGCGGCGCGCTCGACCTTGAGCCGCTCGCCCTCCAGCACGATGCCCTTGACGAGCAGCGCCAGGCGCGCGGCCGGGAAGGGCTGCTTCAGGATGACGTAGTAGCGCTTCACGACCACGTTGGACGGATGCATCAGGCGATGCGCCAGATCGCCGTCGGTGGTGAGGATCACGAGGCCCTCGCTGTCGAGGTCCAGCCGGCCCGCGCAGAAAAACCGGTATTTCGCGAACTCGCGGGGCAGCACGCTGAAGATGGTGTCGCCGTGGTGCGGGTCCTCGTTCGAGCAGATCAGCCCGCGCGGCTTGTTCACCGCGAGCGTGATGCGCGGCTGGACGGCGGCGCGCACGCTCTTGCCGCGGAGCGTGACCTTGTCGACGCCGGGGGTGATCTTCTGGCCGAGCGCGGCCTTTTCGCCGTTCACCCAGACCTCGCCCTGGGCGATTGCCATCTCGGCCGCGCGGCGCGAGCATACGCCCGCGTCGGCGATGAATTTCTGGAGACGGATTGGTTCGGCGGCAGTCACGTGGATTTCCAGTTGGCGAGAGTTTCCGGGGTGTAGCAAGCCTGTGTGCGGATTCGGCGCCGCTCGCCGAAACCGTGCTTGCCAGCGGCGACGGCGGGGCGCTTTCATCCGTGCAGCCATGTCCACCCCCGCTGACGCCTCAGCCTATTCGAAGGACCATCCGTTTCCCGCGCTCGTGACGGAAAATCGCCTGTTGAACAAACCGGGTTCGGCGAAGGAAACGCGCCACATCGTGGTCAACCTCGCGGGCAGCGGCCTGCATTACAAGGCCGGCGACTCGCTCGGCGTGTTTGCCGAAAACCGGCCGGCGGAGGTCGCGGAGATTCTCGAGCGGCTCGGCGCCTCCGGGGACGAGCCGGTGTCGCCCGCGATGCTGCGGCTGCCATCGCCCTTGCCGCTGCGCGAGGTGCTGGCCACGCGGCTCGCGCTGGCGGCGCCCACGCGGAAAATGGTCGAGACGCTTTCGGCGAAGGCGACGGATCCGGACGAGAAGGCCAAGCTGTCCGGCCTGCTCACGCCGGAGTCAAAGGACCTGCTGGCGGGCTATCTGGAGCAGCGCGAGTTCGCCGACCTCCTGGCGGAATTTCCCAGCGCGAAGCCGGGTCCGCAGGAGCTGGTCGACCACATGCGGAAACTGATGCCGCGCCTCTATTCGATCGCGTCCTCGCCGAAGGTTCATCCGAACGAGATCCACCTGACCGTGGCGGTCGTCCGCTACGAGACCAACCACCGCGACCGCGTCGGCGTCTGCACGACGTTTCTCGCCGACCGCGTGCAGGTGGGCACGACGCCGACGCCGGTCTTCGTGTCGCACTCGCATTTCGGGCTGCCCGACGACGGGGCGAAGGACGTCATCATGGTGGGCCCGGGCACAGGCATCGCTCCGTTCCGGGCGTTCGTGCAGGACCGGATCGCGAGCGGCGCGACGGGGCGCAATTGGGTTTTCTTCGGCGACCAGCACCGCGCGACAGATTTCCTTTACGAGGAGGACTGGAAGGAATGGCTCGCGAAGGGCCAGATTGCGCGGCTCGACACCGCGTTTTCCCGCGACCAGCTGACGAAGGTCTACGTGCAGGACAAGATGCGCGAGCACGCGGCGGAACTCTGGTCGTGGATCAAGGGCGGGGCCTCTTTTTATGTGTGCGGCGACGCGAAGCGCATGGCGAAGGACGTCGATACGGCGCTGCTGGACGTGATCGCGCAGCAGGGCGGCCTCGACGCCCCTGCCGCGACCGAGTACGTGAAGCAGCTGAAGAAAGAGAAGCGCTACCAGCGCGACGTGTATTGAGGCTGGTGGTCCCGCTTCGCGCCCTTCGCGGCCAACGGTCAACGTCGATGGGGTCTGCCCCATGCGGCGAGGTGCTCCGTCGGGACCGTCTGCGCCGGCGGTTTTTTCTACTCGCTACCCGGCACCCGCCACTCGCTATTCTTGCTCATGCTTACGTTCACCAATCGGACGGCGCTGGTCACCGGCGCGGGGCGCGGAATCGGCAAGGCCATCGCGGAAAACCTGGCGCGGCATGGGGTCACGGTGATCTGCGTCTCGAAATCCGCGGAATCCTGCGGGAGCACGGCGGCGGCGATCGTCGCGGCCGGAGGGAAGGCGAAGGCGATGGCCGTCGACGTCGCCGACGGCTCGGGGGTGGCCAAGGCGGCGGAGGCCCTGCTCGCCGAGTTTCCGGCGATCGACATCCTCGTCAACAACGCCGGCATTACCAAGGACGGCTTGCTTTTCCGGATGAGCGAGGCGGACTGGAACGACGTGCTCTCGACCAACCTGACGAGCTGTTTTCACTGGACGAAACACCTGGCGCGTCCGATGACCCGGGCCCGGTGGGGCCGCATCGTCAACATCACCTCGGTGAGCGGAATCATGGGCAACGCCGGCCAGGCGAACTATTCCGCGGCGAAAGCGGGCATGATCGGCCTGACCAAGACGCTCGCCCGCGAGTTTGCCGGCCGCAGCGTGACCGTGAATGCGGTCGCGCCAGGGTTCATCAAGACCGATATGACGGCCGAATTCGTCAACAATCCCGAGGTCTCCGCCAAGATCCTCGAGGTGGTGCCGTTGAAACGTTTCGGCGAGGCCGCGGACATCGCGCACATGACCGCTTTCCTCTGTTCGGAGGAAGCCAACTACATCACCGGTCAAGTTTTTGCCGTTGACGGCGGGATGGCGATGTGAACCCTCCAAACCACTGGAATTTAACTCTATGGCAGACACAAAAACTATCGATCAGCGCGTCAAGGAAATCATCGTTAATCAGCTCAACGTGAACGAGGAGCAGATTACCCCGACGGCTTCCTTCCTTGACGATCTTGGCGCTGATTCGCTCGACACGGTCGAGTTGATCATGGCCTTCGAAGAGGAATTTAAGGACGAAATCAAAGGCGAAATCCCGGAATCCGACGCGGAAAAGCTCCAGACGGTCGGCCAGGTGATCGATTATATCAAAGCCAAGGCCGGGAAGGCCTGATTCGCGTCGGGCGAGATCTCCGCGTTCTGCCAGTTTCCCTTGCGGAAATTTCGGGCAGGACGCTTTTTTGTCTGTGGAAACCGAGCTAGTTTTCATCGCGCATGGATAATGCCCTCCCCCAACGCCGGGTCGTCGTCACGGGTCTTGGTGTCGTCGCCTCGATCGGCCATGGCGTGGACGCGTTCTGGGCGAGCCTGCTCGCGGGGCGCTCGGGCGTCGACCGCGTGACCCATTTCGATCCGGCGGCCTTTGCCAGCCAGATCGGCGCCGAGGTCCGCGACTGGGATCCGGCGCAGCACATGGATCCCAAGGAAGCGCGGCGCAACGACCGGTACACCCATTTCGCCTTCGCCGCCGCACGGCAGGCCGTGGCCGATGCGGGGCTCGACGTGACCCATGAGAACGGCGACCGCGTCGGCGTGATCGTCGGTTCCGGGATCGGCGGGATGCAGACGATCGAAACCCAGCACGATGTGATGCGCGCGCGCGGGCCGCGCAAGGTCTCGCCCTTCATGATCCCCGCGCTGATCGGCAACATGGCGAGCGGGCTGATCGCGATCGATCTCGGCGCGCGCGGTCCCAACTTCGGCATCGTCTCCGCCTGCGCGACGGGGACGCACGCCATCGGCGAGGCGTTCCACGCGATCCGCCGCGGCGATGCGGACGTGATGGTCGCCGGCGGCAGCGAGGCCGCGATCACCGAGCAGTCCTACGCGGGCTTCTGCTCGATGAAGGCCATGAGCACGCGCAACGATGCGCCGCAGCGGGCGTGCCGCCCGTTCGACCGGAGCCGCGACGGCTTCATCATGGGTGAGGGCTCGGGCATCCTCGTCCTCGAGTCGCTCGAGCACGCGCAGGCGCGCGGCGCCCGGATCTACTGCGAGCTCGCGGGTTATGCGGCGACGTGCGACGCGTTTCACATCACGCAGCCGGACCCGGAGGGGAAGGGCCTCTCGCTCGCCATGAAGCGCGCGCTGGCCTGCGGCGGAGTCCAGCCCGAACAGGTGGACTATATCAACGCCCACGGGACCTCCACGCCCTACAACGATAAGTTTGAAACCCTCGCGATCAAGAAGCTCTTCGGCGAGCACGCGCGGAAACTCGCCGTGAGCTCGACGAAGTCGATGACCGGCCACCTGCTCGGCGCCGCCGGCGGCATCGAGTCGGTCATCTCCGTGAAAACGATCCAGACCGGCATGATCGCTCCCACGATCAACCTCGAGGATCCCGATCCCGACTGCGATCTCGACTACGTTCCCAACGTGGCGCGGGCGGCGAAGGTGCGGACCGTGCTGAGCAACAACCTGGGGTTCGGCGGACAAAACGCCGCGGTGGTTTTCCGGGCGCTTTAGAGACAATGATGCGGACGATCGGACTGATCCTGATCGTCGGATGCCTCGCCGGGTGCGCGCGCCGCGCGACCGAACGCAGCGCGGCCGCGCCAACCAGGGAGGAAATCTGGTCCGCGATCCGCCCTCTGGCCCAGCGCTACCGTCTCGCGCCCGGGTTCATCTACGCGCTGGTGGCGGCCGAATCGAATTTCAATCCGGCGGCGCAGAATGGCGAGGCGCGCGGCCTGCTGCAGATCAAACCCCGCGCCTGGCGAACGGTTTCAAAAAAACCTTATGAGCCTGAGGTGTGGAATTGGCGGACGAACCTCGAAGTGGGCGTGGACTATCTCGCTTACTCGCGGGCCTACCTGCACCGGAGGGATCGTTTTTCGTACCCGCTCCTGCTCGCGGCGTTTCATTACGGCCTCGATTTCGTGGAAGCGGAGGACTTCTCGATCAACGGGATCGATCCGCCGGACAACGCGATCTATCGCGAGCTCTGGCGCGGAAATCTCAAGCCGGTGGCGCCGCCGAAGTAGCCGGTCGCAGGGCGCGGTTCCTGGCCCAAAAAAAGCCCGCGGCCGAAGCCGCGGGCGAAATTCAGAGAGGAAGCGAAACCTCAGGCTTTCTGCACGAGGCCGGCTTTGATCGCCTTGACCGACACCAGCAGGCGCTTGATGCCGCCGTTGGGCATCCGGACGCGGATCCGCTGCAGGTTCGGGCGGAATTTACGCTTGGTGATGCTGGTCACGTGCGTGCCGATGCCGCCGCTCTTTTTGGACTGACCCTTGCGGTTGATGATCGAGCCTTTGACGGGGCGACGACCGGTGATTGCACAGATTCTGGCCATGGTTTTGAGTGATTAAAGGGTCACACGTAAAGGTTCGCGCACGGACGATGCAAGGGGAATTTTAAAGCCGCTGCGCATGGAGGACTTGGAACTTCTGGCCGAGGTGCGAGGGATGCAGCAGCTGGAGCAGCGACAGCTTTTTCCGGCTGAATCGCGCCGCCTCCGCCGCCGCGGTCGCTGAGATGAAATCGGCGGCGTGCCTGATGAAAAACGCCTCCTGGGACTCGACGATCGCCGGTCCGAACCCCGCCTCCTCGAGGGCCGCGGCCAGCCAGTCCCAGCAGACATGGGCCGTCAGGTCCTGCGAACCGGGGCGGGCGAGGAGATCGTTGGATTGCGTGTGCTGAAAAAAAGCGCGCGCCGTTCCCTGCGGAGTCGCTTCGGCCAGTTCGCGCCAGGATTTTCCATAGTCGGCCGCGAGGAAAAGTCCCTTCCACGGCTGGCCCGCGATCCGTCGGAGCAACTCCACGGCTGCCAGCGGAGCGTCGATGACGTAGCCCTCGGGTGCGACCTTCGGGAAAACGCCGGGCGCCGTCGCGGCGATCGTCGTTTCGGCCAGCCCGCCCCCACGCTCGGCCACGGCCAGTTCGCGCCACGCGCCCCGTTCGAAAATGAAACGACGAAACGGCTGCGCGTCGAAGAGCTCATTCGAAAACACCACGCACGGTCCGGCGAGGGTGACGGCGTCCGCGACGCGAAGGGTGCGGACTGCGCCGAACGGATGTTCGACGCGATCGAGCACGCTCGTCTCCGGTTCGGCGCCGAGTTCGACAAACGTGAACTCCCGCAGGTTTTTTCCGGCGAGAAGCGTCACCGCGGCGGCGCAGATCAGTTCTCCAAAAATCGGCCCGCTGGTGCTGGCGGTGAAGAAATCCGTGCCGGATCCGTAACCGACCCGCGGACGAGCCTGCCGATAATATCCCTGCTCCCGGTCATAGAGCGCCAGCTCCATAAACTCCGCGAACGGCAGCGCCGGGCGGTCTCCAAGACGCCGGCGGAAGAGCGCGAGAAACCCGGTGGACGGCGCGGTGGAGGTCATGGTTGACGAACCCATTTACAAACCGAAACAGATGCGCACAGTCAGCCGGATGCTCAAACGGATTCTCACCCTTGCCGCCGGCGTTGTGCTGGGCCTGGGTCTGGCGTTTGCCGGGCTGCGCGCGAGCCTGGCGTGGGGGCTTTTTCCCGACCGCGACCTGAACCGCTCGAGCGCCTACGTGAAGGAGGTGCTCCATCTGGTGAACGAGAATTACGTGGATCCCAACGCCGCGAATTACGACCAGCTCGCGAAGTCGGCGATCCACGGCATGGTCGAGACGCTCGATCCCCATTCGGAGTTTCTCGAATCGAAGGAATACTCCGTGCTCGAGGAGGAGCTCAGCGGCGATTTCAGCGGAATCGGCGTCCAGGTCGAGATGCGCAAGGGGAGCGTGGTCGTCATCGCCCCGATCGCCGGCTCGCCCGGCGAACGCGCCGGAATCCTGCGCGGGGACGAGATCGTCCGGGTCGACGGCAAGCCCCTCGAAAAGGGCATCACGATGGACCGCGTCATCGAGCGGTTGCGCGGAAAGCCCGGCACGCTGGTGGCCGTGGGCCTGTCGCGGCCGGGCGCGAGCAAGAGTTTCGAGATCACGCTCCGGCGGGAGGTGATCAAGCAGACCAGCGTGCGCGATGTGCGCGTGCTCGCGCCGCACACGGGTTACCTCCAGCTGACCGAATTCTCCGAGCACACGGGCGAGGAATTCACGGAGGCGCTGAACCAGCTGCTCAAGCAGGGCGTCGACAGCCTGGTCATCGACCTGCGCGGAAATCCCGGCGGCCTGCTCGACGCGGCGGTGGAGGTGGCAGAGCCTTTTTTTAAGAAGAACGAGCTCATCGTTTACACCCAGGGCCGGAAGCCGGAGGACCGGGAAGACTATCGCGCCAACGACGACGGCGATCCGCTGGTGGTGCCGGTGGCGGTGCTGATCAACGCCACGAGCGCGAGCGCGGCCGAGGTGGTGACCGGCGCGCTGAAGGACACCGGGCGCGCGGTCGTCGTCGGCGAGCGGTCGTTCGGCAAGGGGTCGGTCCAGTCGATCTTCAAGCTGAAGAACGGCGACGGCCTGCGGCTGACGACGGCGCGTTACTTCACTCCGGGCGGGGTTAGCATTCACGAGAAGGGAATCGCCCCGCAGGTGGAGGTGGTGATGACGCCCGAGGAGGACAGCAAGCTGCGGCTCCAGCGGCTGCGGTCGGACGTGAAGGATCCGCGCGATTTCAAGGAGCAGTTCGGATTCACGCCGATCGAGGACCGCCAGCTGCAGGCGGCGCTCGACGTGCTGAAGGGCGTGAACCTCTTCGAAGCCGGACGCACGGCCGCGGCGACGCGGTGACGGATGATCCTCGCGCTTGAAAGCTCCTGCGACGAGACCGCCGTCGCGGTCTTCGACCCGGCGCGCGGGCTCCTGGGCGAATGGATCCACAGCCAGGTCGCGCTGCATGGGAAGCACGGCGGCGTGGTGCCGGATCTGGCGACGCGCGAACACCTGCGGAATTTTCCGCCGCTGCTGGCGGCCGCGATCAAGGAATTCGGTCCGGGCGGCATTTCCCGGATCGCCGTGACCAACGGCCCGGGTTTGGCGGCGTGCCTGGCCATCGGCGTGGCCGCGGCGAAATCGCTCGCGCTGGCGTGGAAGATTCCGGTGTCCGGCGTGAACCACCTCCGCGGACACGTCTGGTCGCCGTTCATCGCGCTGCACGCGGAGGCGCCGGCCGATTTTTCCGCGCGGCTCGAGGCGCTGCTGCCTCACCTCGGGCTGATCGTGTCGGGCGGGAACACCCTGCTTTTTTCCCTCGATGCGGTGCGGAAGGTCACGGTGCTGTCGTCAACCCGCGACGACGCGGCGGGCGAGGCGCTGGACAAGGGCGCGAAGCTGCTCGGCCTGGGCTATCCGGGCGGGCCGTTGATCGAGGTGCTGGCGAAGGGAGGAAAGGCCGACGCCTACGATTTTCCGCGCGGGATCGGCCGGCGTGACGAACTCGACTTCAGTTTTTCGGGGGTGAAGACCAGTCTCCGTTACCTGATCGAAAGGACGAGTCCCGCGGAGGTGGCGGCGCGACTTCCGGACCTTTGCGCGAGCTATCAGCAGGCGGTGGTGGACGCGCTGGTCCGCAAGACCGGGGCCGCGCTGCGCCAGCGCGAAGGGGAGTATCGCAGCCTCGGGCTGTCTGGCGGGGTCGCGAACAACGGCGTGCTGCGGCGCGCGATGGAGGAGACGGCGAAGTCGGCGCGGGTGAGGTTTTTCGCCGCCGAGCCGAGGCACACGGGCGACAACGCCGGAATGATCGCCTTCGCCGCCTGGGCCGATCCCGAGGGTGTTGCCAGCGCGGCGGGAATGGAACTGCGGATCGAGCCCGGAGCGGGCTTGGTGGCACGGGTCTCCTGACGCGTGTGGAGTCTGTCCGAGTTTTGCCTTCGCCGCGGGCTTTGAGTCGGGGGACTGGCCGTCACCCGACGGGTCAGGAGACCCGTGCTACTTCTTATTTGTAGTCGCGGCGGAGGTTGCTCGGGAGAATTCCGAGCTCCTCGCGGTATTTCGCGACGGTGCGACGGGCGAGCGTGAGGCCTTTTTCCTGGAGCTTCGTCACCAGTTCCTGATCGCTGAGCGGCGCGCCCTTGTCCTCGATGCTGACGAGGTCGACGAGCATCTCCTTGACGCTCGTGTTGGACACGTTGGCGCCGCTCTCGGCCTGGTAGCCGGTCGTGAAGAAAAACTTGAAGTCAAAGATGCCGTGCGGCGTCTTCATGAACTTGTTCGCGATCGCGCGGCTGACCGTCGTCTCGTGCACGCCGACGATGTCCGCGATCTGCGTCATGGTGAGCGGCTGGAGGTGGGCCACGCCCTTCTCGAAGAACGGCGTCTGCGCCTTGATGATCTCGCGCGTGATCCGCTCGATCGTGCGCTGCCGCTGTTCGATGGAGTCGATCAGGAATTTTCCCGAGCGCATCCGCTCGCTCAGGTAATCGCGCTCCTCCTTCGAGAGCGTGCCCTTCGCGATGAGATCGCGGTAGGTGCTCGAGATCCGGAGGCGCGGGATGTAATCGCTGTTGAGGTCGATCTTCCACTCGTCGCCGTCCTTTTCCACGATCACGTCGGGGACGACGACCCGGTTGTTGTCCTCGGCAAAGCGGCGGCCGGGGGCGGGATCGAGTTTTCCCACCTCCTCGATCGCTCCCTGGATGTCGTCCGCCGCGACGCCGAGCTTGCGCGCCAGTTCCGGAATGCGGCGGCGCGAGAGCAGGTCGAAATGATCGCGGATCATCCGCGCGGCCAGCGAATCCGCGCGGCCCTTCGACTTCAACTGGGCGAGGAGGCACTCCGCGAGCGTCTGGCTGCCGATGCCCGGAGGATCGAAACCCTGGAGCAGCTTCAGCGCCTCGAGGACGGTTTCATAGGGCAGGCCGGTCTGCAGGGCGATGTCGGCGGGCGGCTGCGAGAGAAATCCGCGGTCGTCGAGGCTGCCCACGAGATGGCGCAGCGCCTCGAGGATCGGGGCGGCGAGGTCGTCGAGGGCGACCTGCTGCATGAGGTGCTCCTGCAGCGAGGTCTCGTTCACCAGGGAATCGAAGAAATGCTGGCGCTTCTCGGCGTCCTCCGCCGTGTGCGGCTGGGCGCCGCCGGCGCTGGCCATGTGATCGCGCCAGTCCTGGTCCATCTTGCCGAGGATCTCGAACTGCTTGTCGAAATTCATCTCCTCGTGACGGCCGGAGTCGTCAGACGGCGTGGTCGAGCTGCCTTCGGAATCCGTTTCCGGCGTCGACGCCGTGATCTTGTCGAGGCTCTCGCCGTCCATCGGCTGCTCCTCGAGCGTCGGATTCGTCTGCAGTTCCTCCTGGATGACGGAGCGCAGGTCCAGCGCGGCCACCTGAAGGATTTTCAGGGAATGCCGGAGCTGCGGCGCGAGAACAAGGTTTTGAGTCTGGCGCTGGCGAAGATCGTGGCTAAATGCGGGCCCGCTCATGGACTGGATGATCGCTGCTGGTTCTCATCGCTGTGCCGTGGGGTGCGGGGGACGTGAAGAAAGCGAAGTGCCGCCGGGTTCGTTGATGCCGAACACCTCCTTGATGTACACGCCCAGCTTCTCGTTGGTCGGGCCGTAACGGTCGCTGTACAGGTACATTTCCAGGTCGGTGAGCATCTCGAACGCCGACTGGTAGCGGTGGTCGCGGTCGCGGATCAGCGCCTTCTGGATGATGACCTCGAGCTTGGGGTCGACGTCGGCCCGCAGCTTGGAGAACTGCGGGATGGGCATGCCGAGGATGTTGCGGCGCGACTGGGCGCGGTCGACGGCGCGGAACAGGTTCTTCCCGAGCAGGACCTCGGTCAGCACGATGCCCAGCGGAAAGAGGTCGGCGCGGGCGTCGGTGACGGCGTAGTTCGCCTGCTCGGGCGAAAGGTACTCGTCCTTCCCGGCGATGACCTTGCCTTCCTCGTTGTACATCAGGTCGAGCGCCTTCGCGATGCCGAAGTCGGTGAGCTTCACGTCGCCCTCGTACGCCAGCAGCACGTTCTTCGGGCCGATGTCGCGGTGGACGATGTTGAGATGGCGCCCCTCGCGATCGCATTTCTGGTGGGCGTAGGCGAGGCCGCGGGCGATGCGGGAAATGATGAACGCCGCGAGGTCGATCGGAATCGGGCGGCCGAGGGCGCGGTGCTTCTCGATGAAGACCTCGAGATTAACGCCGCGCACGAACTCCATCACCATGAAGTACTGGCCGCCGATCTGGCCGAGATGGTAGGTCTGGACGATGTTGGTGTGGATGAGGTCGGCCACGAGCCGCGCCTCGCCGATGAAGTTCTTCTGGAACTCCTCGATCGCGGAGAATTCCTCGCGGATCAGCTTCACCGCCACGACCTTCTTGAAATTGCCGGCGCCGAGCTGCATCGCCTCGTACACGACCCCCATGCCCCCCTCGGCCAGCTTGCGCACCATCTCGTAATGAATCTCGTTGAAAATGTGTTTGATGGCCGCCACGGGCAGTGAGGAAAGGGCCCGCCGGCGCCAGTGGCAAGTGTTCAGTCAGATTCCGGCGCGAAATCTGCTGTGGGTGGATTTGACAGCGTCATCGGCGGACCTACGGTTCGACCATGATCATGCTGACCCAGCGCGCCGCCGAGCGCGTCCGCACCATGCACGCGGAGATCGCCGCGCCCTCGAAACGCCTGCGGGTGTTCGTCGAGTCCGGCGGCTGCTCGGGTTTCCAGTACGGGATGGCGTTCGACGAGCGCAAGGACGGCGACAGCGAGCTCGAGAGCGAAGGCGTGCGATTCTTCATCGACCAGGCGAGCCTCGCCTACCTCGAGGGATCGAGCATCGATTTCGACGACGGCCTGCACGGAAAGGGTTTCGAGATCAAGAATCCGAACGCCCAGAGCACCTGCGGCTGCGGGAAATCGTTCAACTGAACGCGCGGTCCGCGTCCGCGCGGCTCAGCGCGCGGCCTGGTGCAGCGCGACCGTTCCGAAAGTCAGCGCAGCGGAATGAACCTCGGAAAAACCGGCGGCGCGGATTTCCTCCGTGAGTTGCGCGCGATCCGGAAATTGTTCGACCGTGTCGTTCAGGTAAACGTACGCGGCCTTGTCGCCGGTGACGAGGCCGGCGATGCGGGGCAGGAGATGCCGCAGGTAGAAAAAATAAACCGGCCGCACCGCGCGCCACGGTTGGGAGAATTCGAGGACAAACAGGTGTCCTCCGGGACGCAGCACGCGCCGGATCTCGGCCAGCGACTGCCGCCGGTCCGCCATGTTGCGCAGGCCGAAGGAAAGGGTGACCGCATCGAAGCTTGCGTCGGGCAGCGGCAGCGCGAGTCCGTCGCCGTGACGGAAGGAGAGGCCGGCCAGCTCGCGCGCGGGACGCGCGGCCTTCTTGGCGTTCGCCTCGTCGAGCATCGGCTGGCAGAAATCCATGCCGACCACCGGCGTTCCCGCTGGCAGGGCGCGCTTTAGCGCAAAGGCGACATCGCCGCTGCCGGTGGCGAGATCGAGGACGTCGCGCGGCTGGCGGCGCGCCACCGCCGCGACGAGCCGCCGGCGCCAGAAAAAATCCATCCCGCCGCTCAGCAGGTGATTAGCCAGGTCGTAGCGCCGCGCGATGCGGCCGAACATCGAGTTAACAGCGACGGGATCGGGCATGAATTGGTCGGGATCGGGGCGAGAATAAACCGCGCCATATTAGTTGACGCAATTCAACATCTGCGAATAGTTTAGGCCTGTCTGGAAGAGGCGTTTACGAAAGAAAGGAAAAATCTCATGTCCACTAATCTCACAAAACGGGAGATCGTTTTGGAAATCTACAAGAAGACCAGCTTTCCCCAAAAGCAGGTCGTAGAAACGGTGCAGCTCACCCTCGACATCATTCAGAAAGCGTTGGCCGACGGGCGCAACGTCGAGCTGCGAAACTTCGGCGTGCTCGAGGTCCAGGTCCGCAAGGCGCGCATCGGGCGCAACCCCAACAAACCCGAGGCGGAAGTGGTCATTCCACAGCGCGCAGTCGTGAAGTTCAAGTCAGGCAAGATTCTCAAACAGCAGCTCAAGAAGCTCGACTTGGTGAAGTTGCAGGCGGGTTCCTGACGAAACCGCCGCGACTGCGATCTCTCTGCGAAGGCCGGGTTCAACCCCGGCCTTTTTTTTGGCCTGGACGCGCCGCAAAATAAGCATCGCCCTGCGTCCCCGCGTCTCGCCATTTTTGAGGAAATGCCGACGTTCCAGTCTCTTCCCGGCTTCCGCGAATTCTATCCTGAGGACCTGGCCCGTCGAAAACATATCTTCGACGTCTGGCGCCGGACCGCGCACGCGTTCGGCTTCGCGGAATACGACGCGCCGGTGCTCGAGCCGCTCGAACTCTACAAGGCCAAGTCGGGCGACGAAATCGAAGCCCAGCTGTTCAGCTTCACCGACAAGGGCGGCCGCGAAGTCGCGCTGCGCCCCGAGATGACGCCGACCGTCTGCCGGCTCGTCGGAGCGAAGGCCAGCGCGCTGAAGCGTCCGGTCAAATGGTTCAGCATCGCGGAATTCTACCGCTACGAGCGCATGCAGAAAGGACGCGGGCGCTGTTTCTCCCAGCTCAACGCGGATATTTTCGGCGAGGCGGGGCCCGAGGCAGAAATCGAGCTCATCGCGATGCTGGTGCAGTGCCTCGCGGGCTTCGGCCTCGACGAATCCGATTTCCACGTCCGGCTCAGCGACCGGAACCTCTGGTTTTATTATCTCGAGGCGCTCGGGTTGGATGAGCCGCGCGTTCGCGCCATGCTGGGGGCGGTCGACCGCTTCGAGAAATATGGCGACGAGGCTTTCAAGGGTTACGGCGAACAGTTCGGCCCGCTCGACGAGACGATGAAGGAAAAGATCCTCGCGTTCCTTCGGGTCAAATCGCTCGCCGCGCTCGAGCAGGCGCTCGCGGCGATCGGCGGGGCAAAACTGTCCTCGCGGCTGGCGGATTGGAGGAAACTTCTTGGCGGACTCGACGCGATGGGCCTGACGCGTTTCGTGGAGGTCGACCTTGGCGTGGTCCGCGGGCTCGCGTATTACACCGGCTTCGTCTTCGAGGCGTTTGACCGGAAGGGAGAACTCCGCGCGCTGGCGGGAGGCGGGCGCTATGACGATCTGGTCGAGAAGCTCGGCGGCCCGGCGCTGCCGGCGGTGGGATTCGCGATCGGCGACATGACCTTCGCCCTGCTGCTCGAGCAACGCGGCGTGATGCCGGCGTTTGTCCAGGCGCCGGATATCTATTGTGTGATGGGAGGCGAGGCCGGACGTCGCGCCGCCTTTGCCGACATCCATGCGCTGCGCGCGAGCGGCCGGCGGGTCGATTATCCGATGAAGGATCTCGCGATCGGAA